>JAHDVQ010000197.1:1615-6147 GCA_023384595.1 Vicinamibacteraceae bacterium
GGACGCCGGATGCCGGATGCCGGATGCCGGATAGCGTTAGGATCATGGCCGTGATCATTCTCGACGGCCATGCTCTCGACCTTCCTGCCCTCGTCACCATCGCCGAACAGCTCGACGAACCCGTCACCATCGCCGACGAGGCGCTGGCCGGCGTCGACCGTTCGCGGGCCGTCGTCGACGCGCTCGCCGCGGGCGAAGCGGCGGTCTACGGCGTCAACACCGGGTTCGGCTTCCTGGCCGATGTGCGGATCCCCGCCGACGCCCTGGGCCGGCTGCAGGTGAACCTCGTCCGCAGCCACGCCGCGGGCGTCGGCGACCCGCTGCCCGTGAGCGTCGTGCGCGCCATGATGGCGCTGCGGGCCAACGTGCTCGCCAAGGGCTTCTCGGGCATCCGCCGCGAGACGCTCCAGCGGCTGGTGGCGATGCTCAACGCCGGGGTGCACCCCGTCGTGCCGCGCCGCGGCTCGGTGGGCGCCAGCGGCGACCTCGCGCCGCTCGCGCACCTGGCCCTGGTGCTCATCGGCGAGGGCGAGGCCCTGCACGCGCCCGGAGCGCGGGTCGTCGCCTCGGAGGTCCCCCCGGCGGCCGAGCGCCTTCCGGGCGGCGAGGCCCTCGCGCGGGCCGGGCTCGAACCCGTGGTGCTCGAGGCCAAGGAGGGGCTCGCGCTCATCAACGGCACGCAGGCCTCGACCGCGGTGCTCGCGCTCGCGTTGGCCCGCGCCTGGCGCCTGGCGCGCGCGGCCGACGTCGTCGCGGCCATGTCGATCGACGCGCTGCGCGGGTCGTGGCACCCGTTCGAGGCGCGGCTGCACGAGCCGCGCAACCTGGAGGGGCAGTCGGCGGCCGCCGCCAACCTGTGCGCGCTGCTCCAGGGCTCGGCCATCAACCGCTCGCACGAACACTGCGGCAAGGTCCAGGACGCCTACGCGCTGCGCTGTGCGGCGCAGGTGCACGGCGCGGCCCGCGAGGGGCTCGCCTTCGTGCTCCGGCTGGTCGAGGCCGAGATGAACGCCGCCACCGACAATCCGATGGTGTTCGCCGACACGGGCGACATGGTGTCGGGCGGGAACTTCCACGGCGCGCCCGTCGCGCTCGCCGCCGACACGCTCGCCATTGCCGTCACGCACCTCGCCACCATCAGCGAGCGGCGCTGCGACCGCCTCATGAACCCGGCGATGAGCGATCTGCCGCCCTTCCTCACGCGCGACAGCGGCCTGCACTCGGGCTACATGATGGCGCAGGTCACCGCGGCCGCCCTCACCTCGGAACTGAAGTCGCTCGCGCACCCGGCGAGCGTGGACACCATCCCGACATCGGCCGGCAAGGAGGATCACGTCAGCATGAGCATGACCGCGGCGCTCAAGGCGTACGAGGCCGTGGACCTGGCCACGCGCGTGCTCGCCATCGAGGCGCTCGCCGCGGCGCAGGGCCTCGATCTGCTCGCGCCGCTCACCTCGTCGAACCCGCTCGAGGGCGTGCACCGCGCCATTCGCGACGTCGTGCCGACGCTCACCGACGATCGGCCGCCGTCGCCCGACATCGAGCGGATCGCGGGGCTCATCGCCCACGGCGTGGTGGAACGCCGATGCGGAATCGAAGTCAAGTGAAAAGTCTCCCGGCGCGCGCATTGACAATCGCGCCGCGCCTCCTTAACGTGGACGTCTCTGCGCTCGGGTTGACGTCTGCTCGTCGCTCCCCACGGTGTTGAACATGCCCACGATGGCTCGCACGGTTCGCGCGCCGCACGGCGCCACGCGCTCCTGCAAGGGGTGGCCGCAGGAAGCCGCGCTGCGCATGCTGATGAACAACCTCGACCCCGACGTGGCCGAGCGGCCCGACGAGTTGATCGTCTACGGCGGCTCGGGCCGCGCGGCCCGCAGCTGGGAGGCGTTCGACGCCATCGTCGACGCGCTCCGGCGCCTCGAGCCCGACGAGACGCTCGTCGTGCAGAGCGGCAAGCCCGTGGCCGTCTTCCGCACACACCCCTGGTCGCCGCGCGTGGTCATCGCCAACGCGCTGCTCGTGCCGGCGTGGGCCACGTGGGAGAACTTCCGCGATCTCGAACACCGCGGCCTCACGATGTTCGGGCAGATGACGGCCGGCTCGTGGATCTACATCGGGACGCAGGGCATCCTCCAGGGCACCTACGAGACGCTCGCCTCGCTGGCGAGGCGGCGGTTCGACGCCGACCTGCGTCACCGCCTCGTCGTGACCGCCGGCCTCGGCGGCATGGGCGGCGCCCAGCCGCTGGCCGTCACCATGAACAACGGCGTCGCGCTGGTCGTCGAGGTCGATCCGCACCGCGCCGAGCGCCGTCTGCAGACGCGGTACGTGGACGAGGTCACCGACGACGTCGAGCTGGCCATCGAGCAGGTGCTGGCGTGGAAGGCCGAGGGGCGCGCGCGGTCGCTCGGGCTCATCGCCAACGCGGCCGACGTGCTGCCCGCCCTCGTCGCGCGCGGCATCACGCCGGACGTCGTGACCGACCAGACCTCGGCGCACGACGCCCTGAACGGCTACGTGCCGCACGGCCTGCCGTACGCCGAGGCGCTCGCGCTCCGTGCGAGCGATCCCGACGAGTACGTCCGGCGCGCGATGCGCTCGATGGCCGTGCACGTCGAGGCCATGCTCGAGATGCAGCGGCGCGGCGCCATCGCCTTCGACTACGGCAACAACATCCGCGCCCACGCGCAGCAGGCCGGCGTCGAGCGGGCGTTCGACATCCCCGGCTTCGTGCCCGAGTACATCCGTCCGCTGTTCTGCGAGGGCAAGGGGCCGTTCCGCTGGGCGGCGCTCTCGGGTGATCCGGCCGACATCCACGCCACCGACGCGCTCGCGCTCGAGATGTTCGCCGAAGACGAGGCGCTCTGCCGGTGGATCCGCCTCGCCGCCGAGCGCGTGGCGTTCCAGGGGCTGCCGGCGCGCATCTTCTGGCTCGGTCTCGGCGACCGCGCGCGCTTCGGACTCGCGCTGAACGACCTCGTGCGCCGCGGCACGGTCTCGGCGCCCATCGTGATCGGCCGCGACCATCTCGACACGGGCTCGGTGGCCTCGCCCAACCGCGAGACCGAGGGCATGCGCGATGGCAGCGACGCCATCGCCGACTGGCCGGTGCTGAACGCGCTCCTCAACACCGCGTGCGGCGCCACCTGGGTGTCGGTGCACCATGGCGGGGGCGTCGGGATCGGCTACTCGCTGCACGCCGGGATGGTGATCGTCGCCGACGGATCGCGCGAGGCCGACGAGAAGCTCGAACGCGTGCTCACGGCAGACCCCGGCCTCGGCGTCGCGCGGCATGCCGACGCCGGCTACCCCGAGGCGCTCGCCACCGCGGCGCGCCACCACCTCACGATGCCGATGACGGCGCGAACCGGCGGGGCGTAGACGGAACGATGAACACGGCGCTCGACCGGAGGGTGCAGGAGACGCTCGCGCAGAAGGCGTCGGCCATCCCGTTCATCGTGGGCGGGTGCGGCAGCGGCCGGACGCGCGCGCTGCTCGCGCTGCGCGACGCGCTCGGCCCCGCGCGGTGTCAGTACGTGGACGTCGAGCGTCTCGCCACGACGCCCGAGCGCTTCCTGCGGGCGCTCGTCGCCGAGTCGCCGTTCGTCGTCAACGGCAGCGCCGAGCCCGAAACGGCCCCCTCGACCCCGCGCGAGGCCGTCGGCAGCATCCTCGTCTTCCTGAACGCGGCGACCACCCGCGACGGCGCGCCGGCGACCTTCCTGCTCGACGAGGTGCTCGAATTGCGCACCTTCGAGAGCTTCCCGGGGCTGCGCACGATCGTGACGGACACGGCCGGCGCGATGGCGCACAGCCGCAACCGCTTCGTGCTCTCGTCGCGGTTCGCCACGCGCGCCCGGAAGCTGTTCGTGAAGGGCCCCGCGCGCATCGAGTGGATGCCCGTCCCCCCGCTCTCGCTCGACACCGCCCGCTCGGTGCTCGTCGACGCCGGCCTCCCGCCGCCGCGCGCCACCGACCTGGCGCACGAGGTGCAGGCGCTCGCGGCCGATTCGGCCGAGCACGCGCGTCTCATCGCCGACGCGCTCACCGCCGACACCGGCGCGCCGGACCCGATCAGCGCGCTCGTGGCCGCGCTCTCGCCCGGCGGCCGCCTCGATGCCGCCTGCCGGTTCTCGTACGAGCTGCGGCTGCACCGCGCCCGAGGTTACGGCGCGCTGAAGGCCATCCTCGACATCCTCGCCGAGGAGCAGCCCCTCTCGCTTACCGCCATCGCGCAGCGCCTGGGCCGGACGCCGGGTTCGGCCAAGGACTACCTGTCGTGGCTCGAGGACGTGGACCTCGTCACGGTCAACGCCAAGCGCTACCGCATCACCAGCCCGCTCCTGCGCCTGTGGCTGCGGCTCTACCGCCGGTCGCTCCCGCCGACCGAGGACGACCTGGCGGCCGAAGTGCACCGCTTCGCGCTCGAGCGGCTGGCCGTGCCGGCCCCGGCGCCCGCGCTGGCCGCCGACGCGGGCCCGGCCGCCGTCGAGCGGCCCACCAGCGACATCATCGAGTTCGATTAGGGC
>JAHDVQ010000198.1 GCA_023384595.1 Vicinamibacteraceae bacterium
AAGTACCGCACCTCGGGGAACTCGCCCAGCCCGGTGCCCTTCCCGGTACCGAGCTTCACGCAGGAGCAGTGGCGGGTGGGTTTGGACCTGAGCTACGAGGTGGATCTCTGGGGTCGGGTGCGACGCTCGTTTGAGTCGGCACGTTACCTCGCGATGAGTGCGGATGCGGCGTACCAGGCGGTGTTGCTGACGATGCAGGCCGACGTGGCGGCCACCTACTTTTCGCTGCGAGGCACCGACCAGCAGCTTGAGGTCCTGCGCGAGACGATGGCAGTCCGCACGAATGCCTTCGCGGCCATCGAGCAGCGGGTCCGCGCCGGGTTTGGGACCGAGTTCGAAGTGCAGCGGGCGCGGGTGGAAGTGGCGAGCGCACAAGCCGTGTTGCACGCCGCGGAGCGGCGACGCGCCGAGCTGGCCAATGCGCTGGCCGTGCTGTGCGGCCAGGCGCCGGCCGATTTCGAGGCGCCGGTCGGGGCGACGGTGCCCCCGCTTCCGCCGGTCGCGCCGGATCTGCCTTCGACGTTGCTCGAGCGGCGACCGGACGTGGCCCGAGCCGAGCGCGAGTTGGCCGCACGCAACGCGGAGATTGGCGTGGCGAAGGCGGCGTTCTTCCCCGTGGTGCGACTGACGGCGGCGGGTGGGTATCTGAGCGGCGAGGCGGCGGATCTGTTCCTGTGGGACAGTCGCACCTGGGGGCTGAATCCGAGCGTGTCATGGCCCGTGTTTGCGGGGGGGCGCAATCGGGCCAAGCTCGAGGCGGCGCAGGCGGCGTACGAAGAGGCGGTGGCGCGGTATCGGCAGCAGGTGCTGGTGGCGTTCCAGGAGGTGGAAGACAGCCTCGCGGCCCTGCGGTTCCTGGCCCAGGAACAATCCGCGCTGGAGGAAGCCGCGACGGCGGCGCGACGCTCGGCCGCCATCTCCTTCGAGCGCTATCGCGCGGGCTCGATCAACTTTATCGAGGTGGTCGATTCAGAGACGGCGCGGCTGCAGGCGGAGCTGAGCCGGGTGCGCTCGGCCACCGAACAGCGCCTGGCCCTGGTGCGGCTGCTCAAGGCGCTGGGCGGTGGTTGGGAGGAGTCCGCACCCACCGGGGCGGGGGCGGTGGCCGCTGTCCTTTCGCAATAGTCATCGACGAGATGCCCATGAAGTCTTGCTGTTCTTGTCAGACCCGCACGTGGATGCCGGCAGCGTCCGGCGGCCTGCTGGTGTTGGCGGCCCTGTTGTCGAACGGCTGTCAGCCGGGTGGGGGCGGTGGACCCCCGGCCGATCCCACCATGGAAGTGGTGATCGCCCAGCCGGCGCGCCAGCCGGTGGAGGACACCCTCAGCGCCGTGGGCACGGTCGAGGCCAACGAACGGGTGACGATCCAGCCGGAGGTGCCCGGGTTGATCGAGGAAATCCGGTTCGCGGAGGGCCAGCGGGTCGAGCAAGGACAAACGCTGTTCCGGATGGAATCGCGGACCGAAGCCGCGGCGGTGTTGCAGGCTCAGGCCGAGTTGCGCCTGGCCCGGTCGAACCTCGAACGGGCCCGGACCCTGGTGGGGTCGCTGGCGGTGTCGGCCCAGGAACTGGATCAGCTCGAGAGTCTGCTGGACGTCAAGACGGCCTTGCTGAAGACCGAGGAGGAGCGGTTGGCCAAGCGCACGCTGACGGCACCGTTTAGCGGCATCGTGGGGCCCCGGCTCGTCAGCGCCGGTCAGTATGTGGGGGCCGGCACGCCGCTGGTCACGCTCGTCGACGACGCACAGGTCAAGGTGAGCTGCCGCCTGCCGGAGCGGCAGTCGGCGTTGGTGCGTCTGGGTCAGCCGGCGCGCCTGCGGGTGGCAGCCTGGCCTGACACCACCTTCAGCGGGCACGTGGACCTGCTCGATGCGGTGGTGGACCCGGCGACGCGCACGCTGGCCGTGCGGGTGCTGGCGTCCAACCCGGACTTCCGGTTGAAGGCCGGCATGTTCGCGCGGGTGGAACTGGTGGTGCAAAGCCGGCCTGAATCGCTGGTGATCCCCGAGGCGGCGCTCGTGCCTTCGTTGGAGCAGTTCTCGGTGTACCAGGTCCAGGAGGGACGAGCGCACCTGCGGCCCGTCCAGCTTGGCGTGCGGCTGCCCGGCCTGGTGGAGGTGCGCGGTGGGTTGACCGCAGATACCCGGATCGTGGTGAGCGGCGTGCAGAAGCTGGTCGATGGTGTGAAGGTCACGAACGCGCCGCCCGTGGCGGCGGGTCCCACCTTGCCGGCGAACCAACCGCGGCCGGCGGAGACCTCGAGCTGACCCGCTCTTTCCGCGCATGTCCCTGCCTGAATTCTGCGTCCGCCGGCCGGTCTTCGCGGTCATGCTGAACTTGCTGATCGTGTTGTTCGGCGTGGTTGGCTACTTCCGTTTGCCGGTGCGTGAACTGCCGGATGTGGATCCGCCCATCGTGACCATCACCACGGTGTATCGCGGCGCGAGCGCCGAGGTGATCGAGACGGAGGTGACCGAGCGGATCGAGCAGGAGGTGAACACGATTCCGGGCATCCGGACGCTCACCTCGATCTCGCGAGAGGCCGTCAGCCTCATCACGGTGCGCTTCAACCTGGATCGGCAGGTGGATGTGGCGGCCCAGGACGTGCGGGATCGACTGGCCCGGGCGCGGCAGTTCCTGCCTCCGGACATCGAGGAACCGATCGTGGCCAAGCAGGACGCCAACGCCCAGGAGGTGATGTGGATCGCGCTTTACAGCGATCGCTACTCGACCCTTGAGCTCACCGACCTGGCGGAGCGCCAGTTCAAGGACCGCCTGCAGACCATCCCGGGCGTGGGCGGCGTGAACCTGGGCGGCGAGAAGCGCCAGGCCATCCGGGTCCGCCTCGACGCCGTCCGGATGGCCGCGCACCAGATCACGGCGGGTGATGTGATCCGCGCGTTCCGGGAGAACAGCATCGAACTGCCGTCCGGGCGGCTCGAGAACCGCGACCGCGAGATCAGCGTGCGCACGTTGGGCAAGCTCAGCCGGCCGGAGGAATTTGAGGAGCTGGCGGTCGCCTGGCGCAACGATGCGCCCGTCCGGCTGCGGGAGCTGGCAACGGTCGAACTGGGGGTGGAGCAGGAGAGCACGGTGGCGCGTTACAACGGCCGGCCGGCGGTCGGGCTCGGCATCGTGAAGCAATCCGAGGCCAATGCCCTCGAGGTGGCCGAGCGCGTGAAGGAGGAGGTCGCACGGATCCAGCCCCTGATCCCGCCGGACGTCGAGGTCAGCGTCGCCTACGACTCCTCGACGTTTGTGCGCCGGGCCGTCAACGAAGTGGCCGAGACCATCGGCATCGCCTTCGCTTTGGTGCTGCTGATCATGCTGGCCTTCCTGCGCAACCTCCGCGCGACGCTGATTCCGCTGATCGCGGTGCCGGTCTCGCTGGTGGGCACGTTTCTGGTGCTCAACGTGCTGGGTTACAGCATCAACATCCTGACGCTGCTGGCGCTGGTGCTGGCGGTGGGGGTGGTGGTGGATGATGCCATCGTGGTGCTCGAGAACATCTTCCGGCATATCGAGGACGGGATGCCCCCGTTCGAGGCCGCCCTGCGCGGGGTCAAGGAGATCACGTCGGCGGTGATCGCCATCACCATCACGCTGGTGGCGGTGTTCCTGCCCATCGCTTTCCAGTCCGGAACCACCGGCATCCTGTTCCGCGAGTTTGCCGTGGCGACCGCCGGGGCGGTGATCATCTCGGCCTTCGTGGCTCTGACCCTCACGCCGACCCTCTGCGCCCGCATGCTGCGCCACGAACCCGAGCAGCACGGGCGGGTGTACCGGGCCCTGGAGCGCTTCTTCAACGGCCTCGAGGAGCGCTACGCGCGCACGCTGGCGTGGGCGGTCCGGCACCCGGCCGTCATCGTGGGGCTGGGCCTCCTGTCCCTCGGACTCACCTACGGCTTCTACCGGGCGTTGCCCCGCGAGTTCCTGCCGGAGGAGGACAAAGGCTATGTGTTGATGCTGATCTTCGCGCCCGAGGGTTCGACCAGCGAATACACCGACCAGGTGGTGCGGCAGGCCGAGGCGATTGCCCGCTCCTACCCGGACACCGGCGCGTTCTTTTCCGCCGTGGCCCTGGCGCGAGGCGCTCCGGGCGAGCCGGATTTCGGCGTGATGTTCATCCAGCTCAAGGAAGGCGAGCGGCGTTCGGCGCTGGAACTGGCCCGGCCGGGCGCGCCGGCGTCGATGTTCATGCGTATGCTGAACGAGATTCATGGGGCGCAGGCCATCGCGGTGCTGCCGAAGTCCGCCGACATCGGGGAGCAATACCAGTTGGTGTTGTTGGGTCCCGACCTCGAGGTGCTGGAAACGGCCGGCAACCGGGTGCGGGCCGAACTGGCCGCTTCGGGTCTTATTCCGCAGGCGCGGATGAACCTGAACTTCGAGCAGCCCCAGCTCACGCTGCGCGTCGATCGTGATCTGGCCGCCGGACTGGGCATCAGTGTGCGCGAGGCTTCGGAAGCCCTTCAGTTGCTCTGGGGCGGCCTCGAGGTCGCGCGCTACAACGTGAAGGGGAAGGAATACGACGTCATTGCCCAGCTCGACCGCGAGAACCGCCTCGTCCCCGGCAGTCTGGACGACATCTATCTGCGCACGGCGGGTGGAGAGTTGGTGCCGGCCGCCAGCGTTCTGATCGCGGCCGAGCAAGGGTCGCCGAACGCCATCAACCGTTTCGCGCGCCAGCGGGCCGTGACGGTGTCCGGCCAGCTTCAGCGTGTGCCGCTCGGGACGGCCATCGAGCGGACGGAGGCGATGCTGCCGCAGTTGTTGCCGGCGGGGGTGACTCACCGCTGGACGGGCGAAGCGGACGAGATCCGGGAAGGGGCGACCGAGTCGGCGAAGGTGCTGCTGCTCGCGGTGCTGGTGGTTTACATGGTGCTGGCGGCGCAGTTCGAGAGCTTGCGGCATCCGTTTGTGATCATGCTGGCCCTGCCACTGGCGTTGTTGGGAGCCCTGGGCGGGCTTTGGTTCGGCGGCCTGATCAACGGGTTGGCGGTGATCAAGAGCTACGCGCCCCTGGACCAGTTGCCGGGCTGGCTGGCCTGGCTGACGACCCAACTGCCCGAGGTCCCGGCCATGACGCTGAACGTTTACAGTCTCATCGGCATCGTGCTGCTGCTCGGCCTGGTGACCAAGAACTCGATCCTGCTCGTCGAATTCGCCAACCAACGCGTCGCCCAAGGCTTGACCGCCACGGCCGCCATGCTCGAGGCGGGTCGGATTCGCCTGCGGCCCATCCTCATGACCGCCTTCGCGACCATCATCGGCATCCTCCCCATCGCCATCGGTCTGGGCGAAAGTGCCGGGGCGCGGCGCCCGCTCGGCATCGCCGTGGTGGCCGGCATGGTGGTCTCGACGTTCCTCACGCTGGTCATCGTGCCGGTGGTGTACCTGCTGGTGGCTCCCCGCCGGCAGAAGGTCGTCGCCAGTGCTGCAACGACCGCGAGTCCCGGAACCGCCCCCGCGCGCTCGGAGCCCGGGTTGGCGTAGCCGCGTCAATCCGCTTGCGCCCTCCGATGGCGGAGCTTAACGGTAGGCCGTGACCAGAACGCAAATCGAGTCGGCGATCCACCGCGGGGTGCCCTTCACCCTCCGGATGGCCGACGGGCGCGAGTACCATGTTCCGCATCGGGACTACATCTCGCTCTCCCCCAGAGGCACGTTCGTCACCGTTTACGATGATGAAGAGCGGTTTTTCGTCCTGCCCTTGCTCACCATGACCGGCCTGGTTTCGAGCAACGCCGGGCAGGACGATGCCGGGGGGCGAAACGCGCCTGGCAACTGAGCTCGGCGTCGCGACCATGAACGAGCTGCTGCCTTGGTTGACAGGCCTGGCGGGCATCGTCATCGGGGCGGTGGGGGCGTGGTGGCTGCTCAAGAGCCGTTTCCGCCAGGCCGCCCAGATGGCCCAGACGGCCGCCGACGCTCAAACCGGCATCCTCAAAGAACGTCTCGACGGCCGGGAACGCGAACTGGCCGAACTCCGCCGTGCCGTCGAGCAACACACGTCGGAAAACACCCGGCTCGAGGGGGAACTCCGCACCCAGAGCGAGGCCCGGGCTGCCGCCGAAGCGCGCAATGCCCGGCTGCCCGCCCTCGAGGCCGAGCTGGGGCAGCGGGACGCCGAACTC
>JAHDVQ010000199.1:0-1654 GCA_023384595.1 Vicinamibacteraceae bacterium
TCTGTAGGCTCTGTAGGCTCTGTAGGCTCTGTAGGCTCTGTAGGCTCTGTAGGCTACTCCAATGTCACCGCATTGTTCCGCGTGGTGATCTCGCGCGTCGAACCCGACGGCACGATCTCGACCCGCGCGCCACCAAGGTCGGCGCCCGCCTGAAGCGGCACCCGCACCATCGTCGTGACAGGCGTTGGCGAGAGCGCCGCACCAAGCGCCGGCACCGCGGCGTCACCGAGCACGGCTCCGGTCGCGTCTGTGACCACCACCCTGGCACGTGGCGTGGCCTTCGCGCCGACGCTGTGCACCGTCACCGTCATCGTCGAGCCCTCCACCTTGATGTCGTGTGCCGACAGTCCGAGGTCGGGACGCGACCAGTAGGGCGTCCCCTTCGAGACCCGGCGCAGGTCGAGTGTGGTCACGGTGCGCGGCGCGAACTCGACGTCGAAGCCCGTCGAGCGCTCCAGATCGAGCTGACGGGTCGTCGTCGCCGCGGGCGGCGCGACGGTGTCCGGCGCGGTGCCCTGCACCACCATCCAGCGCCCCGGGTCGATGTTCCAGGCAGTGAGACGCGCCTTGACGGGCGCGGAATGGAGGTTGTACGCGCGCAGACGGACGCGGTCGGGTGCGGCCTCGCTCACCAGGATCGCGACCTTCTCGTCCTCGTGCCCGGCGAACTGCCAGCTCACCACGTGGCCCGGCACGTACGAGTTGCGCAGGAGCGCGACCCCGCCCAGGCGAGCGCGCTGCACTTCCCCGTGCGGCACGTTCACGCGATCGATCCAGAGGCTGCCCTCGGTGTTGATGTACTCGCGCACGGCCGCGTCCCCCACCTGGTCGGTGTAGAGCGACTCCAGCCACCGCGTCTCGCCCGTCCACTGCCACGCCAGGTGCCGCCAGCCATCGTCGGCCGGCCGCTCGGCGGCGAGCAGCTTCGGCGCCCACGCCTCGCGCGACCTCACGTGATCGGCCAGGCTCGCCGTGACCGTCATCGCCGACGAGGGCGCCGCATCGAGCATGGGCTGCAAGTACTTCTGCTGTCCCGTCCACCGGTACGCCGCCCACAGCAGGTGATAGAACAAGCGCTCGTTGCCGTCAACCTCGTCCTCGTCGGAATCGAAGTGCACGGCACCCCGTAACACCATGCTGCCGTCCGCGCCTGCCTTCCGGTGCGCGAGCACGCTGTCGGCCAGTTCCAGCAGGATCCGCTTCGGCCCGGGCGCGCCGTTGTAGTCGACGAGCGCGATCACCGGGTGAAGCAGGAGGTGCCCCTGGGGCTTCGACCAACCCCACACGCCCTCGAGCGCCATCTTCGATCCACTGAAGTACGACGAGCGGATGTGACGGTGCCCGGCCTTGTTCACGCCGGTGAGGGTCTCCAGGGCACGCGCCGTCTCCCACGCGCGCTCGATGTGAAGCGGGTTCCCGAAGTCGAGCAGCATCAACTGCCCGAGGACCTGGATGCCTTCTTCGTAGCTGTGGAGTTCGTCGGCCTGGATCGTCGAGAGGCCGTTGGTGAAGAGGCCCTGGTCGTAGAAGGCCTCCATGTGGAGCCGGAGCGAGGCCAGGATTTTCTCGGGCGTGCTGCCCATGAAGGCCGTGCCGGGCCACCAGTTCGTGAGGTCGCCGTCGTCGGAGAGTCCGCCGCCGAACTCGCCGTTCG
>JAHDVQ010000199.1:1754-6127 GCA_023384595.1 Vicinamibacteraceae bacterium
CCGGGCTTCACCGACACGTTCACGTCGAGCATGACGCGCAGCGGCCAGATCGGGTCGCGCACCTGGATGTTGAGCGGGAAGTACTCGCCGTGCGTGGCGGCGACGTGCAGCGCGGGCAGATCGAGGGCGATGCCGTCGAGCCCGCCGGCCATGTTGCCCCACGAGTACGTGCGCATCGCGCGCGCGCGCCCCCGCGGCGCATCGCGGAAGTCGGCCGGAATGACGATGTGTACTAGAGGCAGGACGTGCGACGCCGTTGGTGCCGCGGGCTGGGCGGCGCCCGGTGCGGCCGGTGTCGGACCCATGCCCGGCGGCAGCCCCACCATCATCGCCCGCTCATCCGCGGGGTGGCGGCCGTTGATGTAGTGCACCAGCGCCTCGGTGCCCGGCTGCGTGGGCGGCGTCGCGCTCAGGCGGTACGCGAGCGTCGCGATGCCGGCTGGTTCCTTGCCTGGCGCGACGTGATACGCCGCCAGTTCCCCGATGGGGGTTTCGGGTTCGACGTTGGTGAACCGCAGCAGCCGGCCGCGCATCGGCTCGGCGAGCCGGTGGAAGGTGCGCTCCTGTCCCTGGGGCCGCGTGAACAGGGCGCGCTCCGGCGCCTCGTCATCCACGGGCAGCGAGTTGCCGTCGACGATCCCGAACTGTCCAAACGCCGCGCCCGAGACCTCGAGGTGGTTCCAGGGTTCGTCGGGGAGCTTGAAGGTGACCCTGCGGCCCGAGATCGAGTAGCAGTCCCAGTCGGGCAACTGGAAGTAGTCGTTGCGTCCGGGCAGGCGCGACCAGTTGTACACACCGGGCCAGGTCGTCTCGCGGATGCCGTCGGTGCCCTTCCACCACCACCGCTTGATGTCGAACACGTCGTGGATTTCCACCTTGCGGATAGCCGTCGCCTCGCCCTCGAGCGCCGGTGGCGCATCGCCCGGCCGGTTCCAGCCGTAGCGCAGCCACCATTCCTGTTGCCAGCGCGGCGTCGTGAGCGCGCGCTCGAGAGGCGGCACCGAGGTCAGGGCCTCGCCGCGCGCCAGTGTCGCAATGTGCTCGCCGGCGAGCATGCGGTCGTAGATGCGCAGTTCGTCGATGTCGCCGCCGCGGATGAAGTTGTAGCGGCTCTGCACCTGGTATGGGCTGATGATGCGCGAGTGCGGCCCGAACTGGTCGAGCGCCGCGTCGAACACGGCCACGCCGTCCTGCTTCGCCGCCAGCGTACCGTTCACGTAGAAACGGATGCCCGTCGTCTCGTCCCAGGTGAGGGCGAGGTGCACCCACGTCTTCGGGTCGGGCGCCGCCGGCAGCGCGTGTGACACGCGCGTGCGGGCCAGGCTGGCGTCGGTGACGAACGCGTCGAAGCCCGGCTTGCCGTTGTAGTCGATGCGCAGCCACACCATGTCCCAGCTGGAATGATCGGCATAGCCGACGCGGAAGACCGGAAAGGCGGTCGGCCCCACGGGCTCGCGTGGGCGCCAGAAGAACGACAGGGTGCCCCGCTGCGCGTGGATGTTGCCCGGCGCCCGGAACGAGTAGAGCTGCGTGTGCGCGCACTCGAGCGCCTTGCCGTGCGCGCCGTCCTCGATGACCTTGATGCCGCTGAGGAAGTTGGGCGAGACCTCGCCGCTGGCTGCGTGATCCGCTTCGACGCGATCGCCCGACAGGTAGAAGAGCAGGCCGGGCTCGGGCGGCGTCTGTGCGAGGAGACGCCCCGGACCCGGCAGGAAGACGGTGGCCACGATGACCACCCGGCCGATGATGGACAGATTCATGCCGACACTCCGGAAACGAGAGGCGCGCCGGAAGAGGCCCGGGCGCCCGATGACTGCGTGCTATCCTGCGACATGATTCACGAACGCCTGTTTTCTCTGGCCGCCGGTGCGGGCGCGCTGCTGCTCACCGCCGGCCTCGTTTCCGCGTCTGCCCAGGAGCAGCCGCGCTCGGGGGCAACGGGCTCGCGCGTCGACCGCGAAGCGGCCATTGCCGTGCAGCAGCCCGGGCCCCACGAAGGCGGCGGCGTCACGACGGCGTATCCCTTCTTCTCCGATCTCGCCGACCTCCCGATCGTCTTCCGGAAGCGCGCGCTGCACCCCGGCTCCGCCATCGGCCACCACGAACAGAGAGAAGACGAGATCTACTACGTCCTCAGCGGGACCGGCGAACTGGTGCTCGACGGCGTCCGCACCGAGGTCGGGCCCGGCACGGCAATCCTGACGCGCCCGGGCAGCACCCATAGCCTCAAGCAGACCGGCAAGGAGGACCTCGTCATCTTCATCGTCTATCCGAAGCACTGAGCGGCTCCGCGCGCAGCAGTCCCACCGCCGGGACGACATCGGGCGTGATCCGCACCAGCCGGATTCGCCCCTTGAACCAGTGCACCAGATTCTGCCGCACGCCAATCGACGTGCGTCCCGGCCCCTGCGGCCGGATCTTCACCTGTCCTTCCAGTTCCTTCACGCCGTCGACGTAGTGCGCCATCGTCGCGCCGTCGTACGTGAGGGCCGCCGTGTGCCACGTGCCAGCGGCGTGCGTCTTCGCGCGATCGATGAGCGCGAGCGAGGCCGTCGAGTCGCGAAGGAACGTGTCGAGACACCAGCGCCCGCCGTCGAGGATACGCGTCTCGACCAGCGCGCGCGCGCCGCCGCTCGCCTCCTCGAAGTGCAGGAAGCGCTGCTCGGCGGGTCCGTCGGCGTCGGGCAGGAAGACGACTTCGACGGTGAACCGCGCGAGACCCTCGAGTGGATTCGCATCGAGGAACAGCCCGTCGGACCGCCCGTTGAACCTCACGGCCCGCCGGCCATCCTCGGTCACTACCTCGGGAGCGCCGATGAGGCTGACGGGATGACCGCCGATCTGCGACAGGTTGTCGATCTGCCAGATCACTGGCGCCGCGTGCGTCTCGCGTGCGGCTCCAGCCGGGGAATGCAGGACACACGCGGCGAGGACCACCGCCGCCATCGCACCACAGGATGCGCGCGCAATCATGGGCTCCTCCGCAACCAGGCCACCCACGGCCGTGTCGACAGGGCCGGCGGCGGGGTCAACGTCACGACGCGGCCGCCGGGGATTGCCGCGGCCGGCACGAGCACCGGCGCGGCCGCATCGACGAACTGCAGCTCGTAGGACGCCACGTCGTTGGTCAGATCCAGATCCACGGTGCCACCTGCCATGGCGTACACCACGTACGCGCGGCCAGGGTCGGCCATCGCCCAACTCGTCTCTCGTGGGTGCCTGACGAGGTCGGCCGGCCGCGTGCTGGACCGGACGTCGCGCGGAACGAGCGCCTCGACCGCACGGGTCACGTCAGGGAACTCGTCGCCCGGCTCGAGGAGCACCAGCTCGGGATACGAATCGCGGTATTCACGGCGCGCGCGGTAGTGCATGAACGGCGAGCCCTTCCACAGCGTGTCGAACAGCCGTTGGAACTCGGGGCCGTTCAGGAAGTCCGCCTGGGCGAGGCGAGCGGGATCGTCGATCGCCTGGCGGAGCGCGTCGAGCTCCGCCTGTGTCGCGATGTCGGGCCGCTGCTGACGCGGCGCGCGATCGAGGCCGCCCTTGATCGCAAACAGCCGGCCGTCGGCGCGATAGAGCCAGCCGTGGAATCCGATGGCGGTCACGAGCGGCGCGCGTTCGGGATCCGCGAGCACGGCGTCCATCTGGTCCTTCGGAATCTCGAGAGCCACGACCACGCGCTTGCCGTGCGCGCGCTGCCACGCGGCAATCTCGTCGAGCCAGAACCGTACGAACTCGAGCGAGCCCGTGTACTCGCGATCGAGGCCGAACACCACGTTCGCGTGGGGCCCGAGCGTGTCGAGGACCTTCCGGATGTAGCGCTGGTGCAGATCGCGCCGCACCGGGTGCGACAGATCGTAGAAGGCGTTGGCCGCCGGCACTTCGTCGGGCAGCCCGGTGTCCTGGATGGTGTTCACCGGACGCCACGGGAAGTCCACGTAGTGCGACCGGCTCTCGAGCAGCCAGTGCTGGAAGTAGAACGCGTAGTAGAGCACGCGCCCCTCGCGATCGGCGAGGTCGGCAAAGGTCTTCACCCGCTCGAAGTACCACGGGTTGAAGCGCGTGAGGTCGTACAGGCTGAGCCCGTCCCACGCCTTGCCGGTTCCGCTGCGCGCCCAGGGCAGCTCCATGAACGGGGCCCAGACATCGCCGGTGCGCTGCTCGTTCGAGCCGTAGTAGTTGTGATCGACGCGCCGGCGGTCGTACCAGAGGCCGTAATGCTGAACGAACACGCCGCCCGGCTTCATGCCGGCCACCACCTCGTCGAGCGAGTCGGTGAGCCCGCGCCCGCGCAGACCCGGCGCGAAGCGCGTGATGGCGGGCCCGAAGCGTTCGGCGAGCACGCGCGGCATCTGTGCCTGGAACCACGAGTA
>JAHDVQ010000200.1 GCA_023384595.1 Vicinamibacteraceae bacterium
TGAGCATGGCCACGGAGAAGGGCGAGGAGCGGCGGCTGTCGTTCGAGCACCTGATCGTGGCGACCGGCTCCGTGCCCTCGCGCATTCCAGGCCTGCCCGAGAGCCCGCGCGTGCTCGACTCGACGAGCGCGCTCGATCTGGCCGACGTGCCGGGCCGGCTGCTGGTCATCGGCGGCGGCTACATCGGCCTGGAGCTGGGGAGCGTCTACGCCGCGCTGGGATCGGCGGTGACCGTGGTCGAAATGACCGACGGGCTGCTGCCGGGCGCCGATCGCGATCTCGTCGCCGTGCTGCAGCGCCGTCTCGAGAAGAAGTTCGAAGCCATCCACCTCTCGACAAAGGTCGCCGCCGTCGCGGAAGACGGCGACGCGTTGCGCGTGACCTTCGAATCGGGCGACGGCGCGAAGCGCGACGAGACCTTCGACAAGGTGCTCGTCTCGGTCGGCCGGAAACCCAACGCCAGCCTGCCCGGTCTCGAGAAGACGAAGGTCAAGCTGACCGAGCGGGGGTTCATCGAGGTCGACGCCCAGCGGCGCACGGCCGAGCCCTCGATCTTCGCGATCGGCGACGTGGCGGGCGAGCCGATGCTCGCGCACAAGGCCACGTTCGAGGGCCGGCTCGCGGCGGAGGTCATCGCCGGCCACAAGGCCGCCTACGAGCCGGCGGCGATTCCGGCCGTGGTGTTCACCGATCCGGAGCTGGCTTGGTGCGGTCTGAGCGAGACCGAGGCCAAGGCGAAGGGCCTCGAGGTTACCGTCGCGCGCTTCCCCTGGGCCGCCTCGGGCCGCGCGATGACCATCGATCGCCCCGACGGGGTCACCAAGCTCGTGATCGATCCGAAGACCGAGCGGGTGCTCGGCATGGGCATCGTGGGCGCCGGCGCGGGCGAGCTCATCGCCGAAGGCGTGCTCGCCGTGGAGATGGCCGCGCTCGCGAAGGACGTGGGGCTGAGCATCCACCCGCATCCGACCCTGTCGGAGACGGTGATGGAGGCCGCCGACGCGCTCTACGGGCACAGCACGCACATTTACAGGCGTCCGGCCTCCGGCATCCGGCGTCCGGAATAGGCCTCCGGCGTCCGGCGTCCGGCCTCCGGCATCCGGCGTCCGGAATAGGCCTCCGGTCCGACGAACACCGAGACCGCTTCCTTCGTAGTCATCTCTGACCACCGTCGCGTACCTCCAGGTGCGGTTCGGTGCAGGAGGGGCTCACATGGACGGTCTCTGGCTCGATCTGCGCCACGGTCTGCGACTGGTTCTCCGCCGGCCCGTGGCCTCGATGCTGGCCATTGTCGCGCTCGCGCTCGGCATCGGCCTCACGACGACGATGTTCAGCATCGTCAATGGCGCCGTCCTGCGCGGCTTGCCGTTCGAGCGTGCGGATCGCATCCTCCACCTGGCCCGCCTGAACCCCGCCGAGTTCGGCGCCGACGATTTCGACGTCTCGATCCACGACTACGAGGACTGGAAGGCGCGGCAGCGGTCGTTCGAGGAATTGGCCACCTTCCGCATGATCACCGCCAACGTGAGCGGCACCGGGGCGTTGCCCGAGCGCTATCGCGCGGTGATGATGTCGCCCAATACCTTCCGGGTGCTGCGCGTCCGCCCCGTGGTGGGGCGCGACTTCACGAGCGCCGACGCCCTCCCCGGCGCGCCGCGCGTGGCGATTCTCGGCTATCGCGTCTGGGTCGATCGCTTCGATGCGCGGCCGGACATCGTGGGCCAGGTGATGCGTGTGCAGGGCCAGCCCGCCGAGGTCGTCGGCGTGATGCCCGAGGGCTTCGGGTTTCCGAGCTCCCACGAGTTGTGGCTGGTGGACGATCGGCGGCCGGAGGCGTTCCCCCGTAACGAAGGGCCGCACGCCGAGGTGATTGGGAGGTTGCGCGACGGCGTGTCCGCCGAGGCCGCCGCCGCCGAGATGGCGACCATCGCGCATCAGCTCGAGCAGGAGCACCCCGTCGCCAACAAGGGCATCACCGTCGAGATCAAGTCGTACGTCCGCGAGTTCCTCGGCGACGAGATCATCGGCATGCTCTTCACGATGCTGGCGGCCGTCTTCCTCGTCCTGCTCATCGCGTGCGCCAACGTCGCGAACATCGTGCTGGCGCAGACGGCCATTCGCACCCGCGAACTCGCGTTGCGAGCGGCGGTGGGCGCCACGCGCGGCCGCATGATCCGTCAGGTGCTCGTCGAGGTGCTCGCCTTGTCGGCGGTGGGTGCGAGCCTCGGGCTCGCGCTGGCGGCCGCCGGCGTCTGGCTCTTCAACCGCGCCATTGTCGACACGCGGCCACCGTTCTGGATCGACATCGGGATCGGCGTCACCGAAGCCGCGTTCGTGACGGCGCTGGCCATCGTGGCGGCAGTGGCGGCGGGCCTGGTGCCGGCGGTGCGCGGATCGCGCACCGACGTCGGCGACGTGCTGAAGGACGAGGGGCGCGGCAGCGGGGCCCGCCTGGGGCGCCTATCGAGGGGCCTCGTGGTGGTCGAGATCGCGCTGTCGTTCGGGTTGCTGGTCACCTCGGCGCTGATGATCCAGAACGTCGTGCGCCTGCGCATCATGGACGTGGGCTATGCCACCGACGACGTGCTGATCGGCCGCCTCGCGCTGCCCGCCGAGACCTATGCCGGTCGGGAGGAGCAGCGCCGCTTCGCCGACCGCGCCCGCTCGCGTCTCGAAGGCCTCGCCGGCGTCACGGCCGTGGCGCTCGGCACGTCGCTGCCCGGCGACGACACCGACACGACGATGGCCATCGAGGGGCGCGAGTATGCGCGGCGCAGCGACTACCACCGCGTCGTGTATCGAGCGGTGTCGCCGAGCTACTTCGACGTCTTTCGTCTCGAGATCGTGCGCGGGCGTGCGCTGGCCGCGAGCGACGGCGCGACGGCGTTGCCGGTCGCGGTGGTGAGCGAGGCGCTGGCCCGCCGGCATTTCCCGGGCCAGGATCCCATCGGACGCCGCATCCGTCCGGACCCCGACGATCCCGACAGCGGCTGGCGTCAGATCGTCGGCGTCGTGCGTGACGTCGTCATCCTCGACCCGCAGGCACAGGGCAACGAGATCATGTACGAGCCGCTGGACCAGTCGCCGGGGCGCTTCCTCTCGGTGGCGGCGCAAGTCCCCGGCGCGCCCACCGCCCATGCGGGTGCGGTCCGGGAGGCCATCCGCGATGTCGATGCCGACCTGCCGATCTCCGGCCTCACCAGCATGAAGCAGCACATCACCGACCAGGGCTGGGGCTATCGCGTGTTCGGCACTCTGTTCCTGAGCTTTGGCGTGGCGGCGCTGTTCATGGCGAGCGTCGGGCTCTACGGGGTGATGGCGTTCCTGGTGAGCCGCCGGACGCAGGAGATTGGCATCCGCCTCGCACTCGGGGCCGACGGGCGCCGTGTGCTCGCCCTCGTGATGCGGCAGGGGCTCGTGCAGGTCGTGGTGGGCCTGTTGCTGGGGCTCGGGCTGGCGCTGTGGCTCTCGAACGCCATGCGCACGCTCGTCCTCGGCGTGGACCCGTGGGATGTCCGCGTGTTCGCGGGCGTGGCAACGGCGTTGGGCCTGACGGGCCTGCTGGCGACGCTCGTGCCTGCCCTGCGCGCGTCGCGGGTCGATCCGATGACCGCGCTGCGGTACCAGTGATCGGCGGCCGGTCTCTTGACACGTTTCTCCCCCGGAGGCCACTCTCTGGATGCATCCGGACTTCACAGGACACCAGAGAGGTGCGCGCCGCGCGTGCCAGGCACGGCGCCGCACGCAGGAGGAACGAAGGTCATGTCGAAAGAGCGACTCTGCGCAGCGTTACTCGTCGCCGCGTCAGCCGGGGTGCTGACGCTCACCGTCGGATGTCAGGCCACCCCGCCCGCCCCGGCGCCCTCGGCGCTGCAGGCCTCGTCGGCGGGCGTCGGCGCCGACGTCGTCGCGCGTGGCGAGTACCTGGTCCTGGTCGGCGGCTGCAACGACTGCCACACGCCGTTCAAGATGGGCCCGAAGGGGCCCGAGCCCGACATCGATCGGCTGCTCTCCGGCCATCCTGAAGCGCTGGTGATGCCGCCGGCGCCGGAAGGCGACGCGTGGCTGTGGCACGGTTCGGGCACCAACACGGCGTTTGCCGGGCCGTGGGGCGTCAGCTACGCCATCAACCTCACGCCCGACGACACGGGTCTCGGTCCGTGGACCGAGGAGGTGTTCCTCGCCGCGATGAAGACCCAGCGCCACATGGGCGTGGGCCGTCCGATTCTGCCGCCGATGCCGGTCGCCAACTACGGCCGCATGACCGACGCCGATCTCAAGGCCATCTACGCCTACCTGCGCACGGTGAAGCCGCTGCGCAACAAGGTGCCCGAGGCCGTCGTGGCGCCGCCGCCGGCCGCGCCGGCGCCGTAGGGGGCCGGCGTCCCGTCAGGGTCTTCCCGCGCTCTCGCGCGCGCCCGGCTCGCCGCCGTGCAGCACCGCCATGGCCCAGGGCAGGCTGAGGCCGTGGGTCCAGCCGAAGAAGCGGATGCCGTGCACGGGGCTCCAGTTCGGGGCCTCGACGCGAAGCCGCTCCGGGAGATCGCGGCGGGCGTAGGGCGGCGCGGGCGGCAGGTGATCGGTGCGGAGCAGCGCGGCGGCCAGCGCGTCGCGCGTCCACGCGGCGTCGATCGGACGGGGCAGCGGGTCGGTCCGCATGAGCGCGACGCGTTCAGCCAGGGCCGTCCTGAAGCTCTCCTCGCCGGTCAGCTCATAGGCGAGGGCGAGCGGCTGCAGCGTCGCCAGCAGTGATTCCATCCAGTAGCTGAGCGGAGGCACGTCGCGCACGTGGCGGGCGTGCCTCACCAGCGCCTCGCGCACGCGCGCATCGCCGGTCATCGAGAGGTAGCGGCCGAGCGCGTGCGTGGCGTACACCTGCGCGTAGGCGTAGCGCTCGATGGCGAGGCTGCCCGCGTCCTCCTGCTGCAGCCGCAGCATGCGCTCGACGCGCGTCTCGAGCTCCTCGCGGTACCGCGGGTCCTTCGTCGCGTCCCACACCTCGACGAGGTTCCAGGCGGCGAGATACAGACGGCGGCCCGTCATCTCGTGTTCGCCCCACAACCGGCGGCAGTGCAGGTCGGCGGTGAGGCGCGCCACGTCGAGCGCGCGGTGGTCGGCCGCGAGGTAGTAGTCGGCCAGCCAGCCCTGCACCCAGACGTGCGCGCTCAGCACGTGCATCCAGTGCTGCGCGGCATGGCGGCGGCCGATGCCGAGCCACTTGCTGGCGGGCGGTCCGGCCTTCGCCCGAAAGTAGTCGATCGACTGGTTCGAGTCGCCGCGGTACACCGGACCCGCCGGCCAGTGCGTGTTGTCCACGTCCATCGTGTGCCGCGAGAGCGCCTGCGCCGCGTCGAACCAGCGCGGGTCGCCCGTGCGCATGAACTGGACCCACCACTGGAAGTCCTGCGCGGGCTCGTTGTGGCCCCACATGTCCCAGCGGCCATCGAGAAAGCGCTGCTTGACGTCGCCGTGGTCGAACACGCCGTACCACGGCGCCCACTGCTTGTTGAAGGCGACCCACTCGAACCGGTAGGCGAGCGAGCGCTCGAGGGCCGCGGGAGCGCGCGCGGCGTCGAGGAAGTGCCCGTAGACCCCGCTCTCGCCGTACCAGGCCGGCGCGACGTGCGCCACCGGGGGTTGGAGCAGCGCCTCCATCACGCCGCCAACGCGCTCGACCGGCGCCCGTCCGTCGTGGAAGTAGAGGATCGCCTCGCTGGTCTTCGCCAGGCCCTGCGCCCAGTTCTCGACCGAGCCTTCGGCGCCGGGCTTCGACGAGGCACGCGCGAAGCTCGCGGGCGCCGCCTCGGGCGACCAGAAGTAGCCGGTGAGCGTTCCCGTCGCCGCATCGAAGGCGATCTGCTTCGGGTACTCCTCGAGGAAGTGCCGCACCCCGATGGCGACGCCGCGCGTCCCGTCGCGTACGTCGACCCACCCTTGCGCCCGCTCCGCCCTGCGCTCGCCGCCGCCGGGCCGGACGACGCGCGCCGAGAACAGCGAGGACCCGCGCGTCGCGCCCGACTCCTCGACAATGCGGCCATCGCTGCCGGGCCCGAACTGCGTGACGGCCAGCGTGCCGTCGGCGCCCACGATCTCGCGCTCGCCCGGCGCCCACCAC
>JAHDVQ010000201.1 GCA_023384595.1 Vicinamibacteraceae bacterium
TGGGCGCTGGGCGTTGGGCGCTGGGCGCTGGGCGCCGCCGATACACCGCGACGCCGTCGATCCTGGCAATCAGGCGCACGCGTGGGTCGCGTGCGAGCACCGCTCGCGCGTCGGGGAGTCGTGCCTCGTGCACCACGATGTGCGTGACGCCGAGCGCCTCGAGCATGGCGAAGGCCTCGTCCGACGGGAACGTGACGAGCGCGCGCGAGTGCCCGACGTAACTGGCCGGCATGAACCCGCTGTAGCCGTTCACGAGCGGACGCCAGTGCCGTGTCGAGGCGAGCATGTAGGGCGCGTTTTCCGCGATGGCAATGGGGCCGGGGAACGGGAACTCGGCGACCACGGCGCCCGGTTCGCCGGCGAGCACCGAGTAGGCCGGCGAGAGGCCGTCGTAGCGCACGTAGCCGACGGGCGCCCGCCACGCCTCGAGGTTGGCGAGCCCGATGAGGAGCACCGCCACCGGCGCGACCCACGACGCGCGTCCGCGCCGAGCGAGCGTCTCGGCGAGGCGGGCGAGCCCGAAGCCCGCGAGCATCCCGGTGGCGAGAATCGTCAGGTAGCCGAGGCGTGCGGCGCCGCGAATGCCCTGCAAGAGCGGCAACGCCTCGTAGGCCCAGCGATAGGGCGGAAACGCCGGACCGAACGACGCGACGAACCCCACCAGGGCGACGGCGGCCAGCATGCGCGTTCTCGCGTCGGTCCACGCGCGGCGGCGCCACAGTGCCAGCACGGCGAGCGCGAGCGCGACGACGCCCGGGAAGAGGTAGTCGGCCTCGACACCCAGCGCGCCGTTCCACCACGCGTGGAGATGCGAGGGGGCGCCGAGCCAGTTGCGCCAGCCGGCGGAATACCGCAGCACCTCGTCGACGCTGCGCACGAGCGCGTGCGAGGCGCGCACGTCGATGTAGGGCGCGAGAAAGGGCGCGAGCATGACGATGGCGAGGCCGCCGGCCGCGGCCAGCCGCCACGCGGTGCGACGGGCGCGCGGGCGGGTCCACTCGCGCCAGCGCACGAGGGCGGCAGCCGAAAGCGACAGCAGCGTGGCCACCAGGAGATAGCCCGAGACGAGCGACTGGAGCACGAACGCCCCTGCGAGCGCGATCGCGTGTCGCGCGCGCGGCGCGCTCAGCAGCCTGTCGAGGGCGAAGAGCGCCAGTGGAAGGAACTCGGCGTGCACGGCCTGCACGTGAGCCAGCCGCGTGAGCAGGTTGACGTTGAAGGCCGCGACCGTGCCCGCCAGCAGGCCGGCATCTGTGCGCCCGGTCCACCGCGTCACGACCCAGGCGGTCGAGGCCGCCGTCAGCACCAGCCCCAGCAGCACCGCGACGTTGTGCGCGAGCACCGGCGAGGCGCCGAGCCACGCGAGCGGCGCCACGAGGAGCGCGGGCACGAGCAGGTGCTCCGAGAAGGCGAGCGTGTTGGACTCCGGGTAGAAGATGTTCGCGTCGAAGAGCCGGAGCGGCTGCGACGGCAGCGCGTGCGCCACCCACGCGAGAATCCACTCGTTGAGCACCGTGTCGGCGTTGTCGTTGCGGCAGTAGCCGCCGGGGTCGGCGGCGAGCGGCCACGTGTGGACCACGGCGAGCGCCGCGAAGAAGGCTAGCGCGGCCAGGCCACGATTTCGTAGAGCCACACGTCGCCTTCCTGATGGAGCGGACGCAGGGAGTCGCCGAAGCGCTCGATGCCGGCCATGAGCTTCTCGCGGCTGCGGCGGTCGTAGTAGTTCAGGTGGAACACGACGTAGCGGGCGCGCAGGCCCTTGAGCAGCGAGAAGGCGTGCTCGCTCGGGAAGGTGTTGATGGGGCCGGCCAGGCTCCGGAACTCGGCGGGGATGTGATCGCTGTAGCCGTTCACGAGCGGCTGCCAGTGGGCCGTCGAGTAGAACATGTACTCCGCGTGCCGCGGGAAGTCGCTTCGGATCCAGAAGAACGGCAGCTCGACGACGACGCCGCGCGGCATCCGTCCGAGCAGCCGGAACGCGCCGTTCATGGGAGGCACTTCGGGGAGCCCCACCGGGGCCCTGAACAGCTCGGCGACGAGGAGCGCGAGCACGACGAGCGGCACGCGCCGGCTGGCGGCGGGCGACCGCGTCTGGAGCCAGCGGCCGAGGGCGACGGCGGCCAGCATCACGAGGGCGAGGACGACGAGGATGCCGAAGCGCGCGGGCGCGCGCAGGAGCGAGAACACCGGCACCGTGTAGAAGAGCAGCGTGTAGAGCCCTGCCTTCGGGCCGAGCGAGGCCCAGAAGGCGAGCAGCGCCACCAGCCCATAGAAGCCGGCCGTCTCGCGCGGGCGGTCGACGCCGGCCCTGGCCGGCGCACGCTCCGCGCTGCCCCGGCCACCCGTCCACAGGTACACCGCGCCGGCGATGCCGCCCATGGTGGTGAGGATGCCGGGGAACAGCACCTCGCTGAACCCGGCGATGGCGCCCAGCCACTGGCGGTGGACCCACGACGCCGAGGCCAGCCACGCCTGCCAGTTGGCGGAGTACATCGACGCGTCACGAAGCGAGCGCGTGAATCCGGTGTCCTCCTGAATCCGCAGGTACGGCAGGAAGAAGGGCAGGATGAGCCCGAGCGCCACGAAGGCCGCGAGCGCGGTGAGCAGCCAGTACCGCCCCGACGTCCAGGCGCCCCGCGCCACTGCGTAGTAGAGCGCGCCCACGCCGACCGTCAACCCGATCGACACCCCGTAGTAGGCGCACGAGATGCCCTGGAGGAAGAGCGTCAGGCCGAGCAGGATGGCGCGCCACGGCGTCGGCCTGTCGACGAGCGCGTGCATCGCGAGCAGGCTGAAGGGGAGTCCTGCCGTGAGGAGCAGCTGGATGTGAGGAAAGCGCGCGAAGATGAACGGGCAGTACGCGAACGCGACGCCGGCGGCCGTGGCGACGAGACGCGGGGCCCCGAGATAGCGTGCGAGGAGGTAGGCGCCGATGAGCGAGAGCAGGAAGGAAAGGAACACCACGGAGTTGTGCGCGGCGAGCGGATTGCCCGTGGCGAGCCACACCGGGATGGCGGCGGCGCCCGCGCCGAGGTTCGCCTCGGAGAAGGCGAGCGTCGTGCGATGCGGGTAGAAGATGTTGGCGTCGTAGAGGCGTGTGGGCGCGCTCGTCAGCGCGTGCGCCACCCAGGCGATGTTCCAGAGACTGAAGTAGCCGTCGTAGGTGTCGATGCGGCCGCGGGTGCCGAGCCCCGGAGCGAGGGGCCACGTCATGACGACGGCCAGCACCGCCGCCACGAGCGCGAAGCGGGCGGCCGCGATGGCGCGGCGAGTCGACATGCGCGGGTATGGTAGCATGCCGCCCCGATGGCGTCGGTGGCTGGCTGGGCGCGTGCCGCGGCCCTTGGAGTGGCGGCGTGGCTCGGCACGGGCGCGCTCGCGCTGGTGCCCGGTGCGCTCACGTCGGAAGCGGGCGCGCTGACGTCGGGAGCCGGCGCGACAGTCTCGGAGTACGCGCGCGCGGGGGCGCTCCTCTCGCCCCTGACGCTTCCCGTCTTCATCGTGATCGCCTGGATCGTGCTGCGCGCGGCGAAGGCGCAGCGCCTGGGGCCGGCCTGGGCGCTGGTTGCGGCCGCCATGCTGCCGTGGCTTCCGGGTCCGGCGGCCCCGGTGCTCGTCGCCTGGTCGGGGCCCGTGCTGCTGCTCGTGGCGGCGATGGTCGTCGCGGTGGCCCTGTGGACGCGACGGCGGCCGGCGGTGAACGCGCCCACACCGGTGGCGCCCGCGACGTCAACGGCTGCGCACACACCTGCGGCGTCGAGGATGCCACGCGTTTCCGCCGCCGTCGCCGCGCTCATCGTGGCGGTCGCTGCGACGGCGACGGCCTGGAACCTCTCGCCCATCCTGCCCGGCGGCGACGAACCGCACTACCTGGTCATCACGCAAAGCCTCCTCTACGACGGCGACCTCGCGATTGACGACAACCACGAGCGCCGTGACTACGCCGCCTACTTCGACGGCACGCTGCGGCCCGATTTCCTGAAGCGCGGCATCGATGGCCGCATCTACTCGGTGCACGCGCCCGGCGTGTCGGCCTTCGTGCTCCCCGCCTTCGCGCTCGCCGGCTACCCTGGCGTCGTCGTCTGGCTCGCCGTGTTCTCGGCACTGGGATCGTGGTGGCTGTGGACGACGGCGTGGCGGCTGACGGGCTCGGCGGACGCGGCGTGGTTCGGCTGGAGCGTGGCGGCCCTCTCGACGACCGCGTTCTTCCAGTCGTTCACCGTGTTCCCCGACGGTCCCGCCGCTGTCCTCGTCGTCGGCGTCCTCGCGGTGATCGTGCGGGCGTCGCCCGGCCCATGGTGGTGGGCGGGCGCGGGCGTGGCGCTTGGCGCGCTGCCGTGGTTGCACACGCGCTACGCCGTGCTGGCGGCGGCGCTCGCGCTGGGCGTCGTGCCGGCGGCGTGGCGCGCGGCGCGCATGCGCGGGCTGCTGGCGTTTGCCGCGATGCCCATCCTCGCGGCGGCGGGGTGGTTCTGGCAATTCCACGCCATCTACGGGACGCCAGATCCACGAGCGCCGTATGGCACTTACACGCAGACGGCGGCACGATACATCCCGAGGGGCATCTCGGGATTGCTCATCGATCAGCAATTCGGCCTGCTCGCCTACGCGCCGGCGCTGGTGCTGGCGCTCGCGGGCCTCGCATGGATGTGCGTGTCGCGGCGCGCGCCCCTGGACGATGCGCGGCGCGTCGCGATGGCATCGCCGGGCGTCGCCATGGCGTCGTCGCGGGCGGTGGGGCTTACGCTGGTGGGCACCATCGTGCCCTATGCGGTGTTGAGCGCGGCCTACGCGATGTGGTGGGGCGGCGCGAGCAGCCCGGCGAGGTTCCTGGCGCCGGTCACGCTCGCACTCGGGATTCCGGCCGCGTACTGGTGGGCGCACAGCCGGTGCGGGTCGTCGCGCCTGGTCGGCGTCGTGCTGGCCGCGCTCAGCGTCGCGACGACGGTGGTGCTGGCCAGCGCGGCGCAGGGGCGGCTGGCCTTCAACGTGCGCGACGGCTACGCGCTCTGGCTCGCGTGGCTGGCGCCCGCCGTCGATCTTGCGGCGGCCCTGCCCAGCCTGCATCGCCACTCGGTAAGCGTCGCGTGGGTCATGGCCCTGCCCTGGGCGTGTGCGCTTCTCGTGGTGTGGGTGCTGGCGCGTGTGCTCGAGACCCGGGGGCTCGAGTCGCGAGGGAGCGAGCCGCGAGACATCGAGTCGCGGGGCGTGCCGTGGCGGACGGTGGTGCCGGGAGCGATTCCCGCCATCGGTCTCGCTGCCGTGGCGATTGCCATGGTCGTGGGATGGCGCATCGAGGGCGTGACGGGAGCGGCATCGTCACAAGGACAGCATCGTGTACTGCAGCGGCTGGCGGCGCCAGCGGTCAGTGCGGTGTGGCTCGACGCCGGCAGCGGCCGGCCGCGTTGGGTGTCGACCGATGCCGTGGCGTCGCGCCTCGCCCTCGGTCCGCTCACGCGGGGTGCGATTGCGGCCGATCGTCCGCTCGTCTGGCCCGAGTTGCCGGCGGGCGTATACGAGCTGGCGGTGCCTGCGGGCGTCGAGCGCTGGCGGCTTGGCATCGGCCGCGACGAGGGCCTGCTCGTGTCGAGCCAGGACGAGGCCGGCAGACGACGGGTGCGTGTGGTGCTGCCCGTAGGCGTGCACTCGTTGCGGTGGCGGGCTGACGCGCCGCCAGGGACGCCGCTCGACGCCGTGCGGCTCGCGCCGCTGTCGCTCGTGCCGCCGGGCGAGGGCGTTGCGGGACGCGCGCGCACGGCGGGCCGGTACGGGGCCGCCGCGGTGTTCTTTCTGGACGAGGGGGCCTTTGTCGAGCCCGAGGGCTGGTGGGTGAGGGCTGAGCGGTCGGCCGAGGTGGTCATCACGCCCGCCGGCGGGCGTCGTACGGTGCCGCTCGTGCTGCAGAACGGCGCGACCGAGAACGAGGTCAGGCTCGAGTCGGGCACCTGGCACGACGTGCGGCACCTGGCGCCCGGCGCCGTGGTCGAGCTGTCGCTGACCCTGCCGGCCGGCGCCGCCGGTCTGCCGCTTCGCGTGACCTCGTCACGCGGCTTCGTCCCCGCCGAGGTCGATCCCGCGAGCGGCGACCGCCGTGCGCT
>JAHDVQ010000202.1 GCA_023384595.1 Vicinamibacteraceae bacterium
GCAGCTGATTCGTAATCAGCAGGTCGTCGGTTCGAGTCCGACCGCCGGCTCCAATTTTACCGAGCAATTCAGCGACTTTCGCCTGCGGTGTGGTGCGCGGGAAGGCCCGAAGTACGCCAATTGTACGCCAATTGCGTTACCGTCCGCCCGAGAGGATGGCCTCCATTGCGTTCGGCACCTGATCGCGTTGCGAAGCGAGCACGTGCTGGTAGACGGCCCGTGTCAGGCGCACGTCGGCGTGCCCCAATAACTCCGCGACGGCCTTCTCATCGACGCCTTGCGCGAGGAGCAGCGTCGCGCAGGAGTGCCGAAGATCGTGCAGGCGCATCTTCCCGACACCGGCCTTGCGAAGCAGCGGTTGCACGTCGCGCAGTACGGAGCGGGCATGGAGCGGGCGTCCGCGGCGCGTCGTGAATACGAGATCGTGATCCTCCCACGTCGCCCCGGCTAGGAGCCGTGACTCCAGTTGGGTGCGCCGGTGTGCCTTAAGGCGATCGAGGACGACAGCCGGCAGGCGCACCGTGCGGCGGCTGGTGGCCGACTTGGGCTCCCCGTAGGCAATCTTGCCCTTGGGCAGCCGGTACGCCGTGCGTGTGATCGTGACGTCGCCCGTGCTCAGATCGACGTCGGCCCACCGCAACGCCAGGGCTTCGCCTTCTCGGAGTCCAACGGCCAGCGCGACCGCGACAAATGCGCCGAGCCGGTGGCTCTCGCACTGATCAAGGACCGCGACGGCCTCAACCGGAGCGAGCACGCGCACGGTTGGCGGCGTCTCTCGCCGCGGTGGCCGTGCGTCAGCAGCGGCGTTGACAGTTAGTAGCCCCCACCGCATTGCATCGTGCAGAGCGACGCGGAGCACGACGCGCACGATCCGTTTCGTGGCCCCGGTGACCTCACGCGCCTTCTTCTCGTGCGGCCGGAGCGGTGCAGACCACGGCGACGCCAGCCACGTCTCCACCAATTGCGGCGTGAGGCGCGACAGGCGCACGCGCCCGAGATGCGGCACGAGATAGAGCCTGGAGATCTGCTCGTACGATCGCAGCGTCGTCGGCCGAACGCGCTCGGCGACCGCGATCAGCCACGAGTGAAGGAATGTCGCTAGCGTCTGGTCGCGCGTGCTCAGCGTGGCGCCTTGCCCGAGTTGGTGGGTCGCCTGTCGCAGGGCGGTGAGCACGTCTGCCTTCGTGCGGCCATAGAACGCCTTGCGACGCAGGCGCCCGCTCTCGACGACGGCCACTCGGCCGACCCAGATCCCATCCTTGCGCTGCCCGATCGTGCCCTCGCCATTGGCTCGACGCTTGGCCATCGCTCACACTCCCTTTCTACGCGCATACGCCCGACGCTGGCGGACGCGGTTGCTGCACGCTGGCGAACAGAACTTCATGCGTTGGTCTGTCGGTTCAAAGACGTTGCCGCACTGAGGATCGTCGCAGAGCCGCAACGGCTCGGCCGCGCAGTGCTGTGCCAATCGAAAGTAGGCAAGGTACAGGAGCGTCGGCGCGAGCGGACCTAACTGGACCTCGTGTCGCCTCAGATCTGGCAACGCCACCATGCGGCACTGCGAGATGTGATCCGTGAGTATCTTGGCCACGTAGGCCGTCAGTTGTTGGCGCAGCTCCTTAAGCGACCTGAAGGGCGGGAGGTTGGAGGATTCAAGGATAGGACGCCACCCCTGACGCCGCGGTGCGCCCAGGCGAGAGCCTAGGTGGAGATCGCGCATCGCGCAGAACACGAGCCGGACTTGGCGCGCGTGCTGCACGTAGAGGGCGACCGGCTCGACGACGGCATCGGCGCCCGGTGCCGTGACGAGTGGTCCGTACTCGGCGACAAATCGTTCGATGCGTTCGTGGCGGATCGCGGGCTGATCGTGATCGATGTTCGCCAGCGAGGGCGCGAGCCGCGCAGTGTAGGCGTCACCCGTACTCGCGTCGATCGCCTGCGGGTTGTACTGCTTCGCGCTGCGGATGTCGAGCGCCACCTGACCGTCACGTATCGTCGCCGCACCGCGCCACCAAAGCGGCGCCCAATCCACCAGCTGCGTGTGGGTGACCGCCTGATGAACTCGCTTCCGGGTTCGCCCCATACCTAACGCCTTCTCACGCTAACGCTAACGTGATTGGTTAGCGTGTGATCTGAATCTACCATGTTCCCAAGGAGAGTTCAATGGACCAGAGCGAACAGGCGGGAACTGAGTTCAAGGATGGGCAGCGGTTGGCGCTGACGATCGCGGAAGCGAGCGCCAGTCTCGGGATTAGCCGTGCCCAAGGCTATGCAATGGCGACGCGCGGTGAACTGCCGACCGTGAAGTTCGGCGGCCGGCGTCTCGTGCCGGTGGATGCGCTGCGGCGGGTGCTCGCGCAGCAGTTGGCTGACGCCGAGGCGTGAGACGACAACGCCCGCCAAATCTGGGGCTCGGCGGGCGTCAAGATCCACTCCGGGGGTACGCGGAATAGAGACGACATGTGTAGTCACCCACAGAATACCACAGGACGGCACCCCGCCCGCGCCGTCTCGTTGGCCGTCGAGCACCTGGCCGACGATGAGGCCGCGCTGGCTGAGGCTCTCGCCGCGGCACTCGCCGATGCTGAGGCCTACCGCACGGTGGCGTGCGCGGCGATCGAGCGTCTGCACGACCTCGAGCAGCGGCTGTGCCTCGCGCGCACCCTGCACGCGCGGATGCGCGACGAGCTGCGGCGCTACACGGCCGTCCAAGTGCGGCCCGCGGAGGCCGCATGAGCACCCTCACCGCCGCGTTGGTCGGACATCTCACGGCCCGCGAGACCCCGCCGCCCGTCTCTGAGGCCGCGCCGCCGACAGACATCCCAAACGACGCCGGCGTGTCGCTCGCCGACTTCTACGCCGTCATGCCGATGCACGCCTACATCTTCACCCCCACCGGCGAGCTGTGGCCGGCCGCCAGCGTCAACGCCCGGCTGGGGCCGAAGGCCACCGCGTGGCTCGATCAGGAGCACCCCGTCGAGCAACTGACATGGATGCCGGGCCTGCCTACGTTGATCCGCGACCGCCTGGTGTCCGACGGCGGCTGGATCGACCGACCCGGCTGCACCTCGTTTAACCTGTATCGCCCGCCGGTTTCGACCGGCATGGGCACCGCCAGCCAAGCCGGCCCGTGGCTCGATCATCTGCATCGTGTGTATCCCGATGACGTGGATCACCTGCTCGCGTGGTTCGCCCATCGAGTGCAGCGGCCCGGCGAGAAAATCAACCACGCGCTCGTGCTCGGGGGCCAGCAAGGCATCGGGAAGGACACGATCCTCGAGCCCGTCAAGTACGCCGTCGGCCCGTGGAACTTCGCCGAGGTGTCACCTACCCACCTGCTCGGCCGCTTCAACGGCTTCGTGAAGGCGGTGATCCTCCGCGTGAGTGAAGCGCGGGATCTCGGCGACGTGGACCGCTACGCGATGTACGACCACCTGAAGGTCTACACCGCGGCCCCGCCCGACGTGCTCAGGTGCGACGAGAAGCACCTGCGTGAGTACGCCGTGTTCAACGTTTGCGGCGTCGTGCTGACCACGAACCATCGCATCGGCGGCCTCTACCTGCCCGCTGACGATCGCCGCCACTACGTGGCCTGGACCGACATCACCCGCGACGACTTCAGCGCGGACTACTGGAGCCGGCTCTACGCCTGGTACGACCACGGTGGCCGCCAGCATGTCGCCGCCTACCTGCGGGCGTTCGACTTGAGCACCTTCAACCCGAAGGCGCCGCCGCGCAAGACGCCAGCCTTCTGGGATCTGGTGGACGCCGACCGCGCGCCCGAAGATGCCGAACTGGCCGATGCACTCGACCGGCTCGGCACGCCGGCCGTCGTCACCCTCGATGACCTGGCTGGCCCGGTGCCCTGTGCCCTGGCCGACTGGCTGCGTGACCGCAAGAACGCCCGCCAGATCCCGCACCGCATGGAGACCGCTGGCTACGTGCCCGTGCGGAACCCGACCGCGAAGGATGGCTTATGGAAGATCCAGAACCGCCGGCAAGTCGTCTACGGCCGGCACGACATGTCCCTTCGGGACCGTCTGATCGCGGCCCAGGACCTGTGAGCCCGTCGATGAAGTCAGCGAAGTCAGTGATCCCCCATTGCACCTCCTCCCTCCCTCACGTGCGCGCTTTGCAAAGCGTCAGGGAGGGAAGGGGAGCACAGGGTAGGTGCAGTACACGATCACTGACTTCACCTACTCGACTGACCGAGGGCGCCGGGAGGGCGGGTGAAATCTCTGGGAATGTAGGGGCCAGAACCGTGCTGGTGGTGGGAAGGCATGAAAGCGTTTCGGACGCGCGCCGGGAGGACGAAATGAGCTGCGCCCACTGCGGCCGCCCACTTCCGCCGACCGCTGGCCTTGGCCGGCCTCGGGTGACGTGTAGCCCGCGCTGCCGGACGCTGCTCTGGCAACGGCGACGCACGGCCCTACGACTTCGCCAGTGGGCGTCAGAGCGGCCGGACGATCCCCGCGTCTCTGCCTGGCTGGCGCGCGCCAACGCGCTCGACCGGCATGGCCCGATTCCGCGACAGGGAGGATCGATCCGATGACGAAAACGCATAACGCGACCTGTGCCACCTGCGGCCGCCCGCTGAACCGGGCCGCCCGTCGCGGCGCTAGACGCCTCTGTGGCGCCTGTGCGGCCCGGAGAACGGCGCACAGCCGCGCGGCCGGTGTGTATCGACAGGCCGCCCGTTCGTCGCCCAGCGACGCCCGCGTGCGCGGGTGGGAGGTGTTGGCGGCCCTGCACGATCAGCGAGCCGGGAAGGGTGAGGCATGACGCTCGACGATCCGGTGCCCTACCGTGACGGCTGTCGGCTGCTCTTGGCCGGTGTGGCGGAAGTGATCGACGCGCTGGTGGATCGGCAGACGCCGGGCGCCGACGACGGCCGCGGGCCGATCGAGGTGCTGGTGCGGCCGGCGCGTCGCCAGATCGTGGTGGTGCGGCGCCGACCGGATCGCACGACGCGCGAGTTGGTTCGCATTGCCGCGGACCCTGATCAGATCGAACACTTCGGCGCCGCCGTGCGCCGGGAAAGGCCGTGACCTTAATGAGCGAGAACACGACGCACGCCGTAGACGATCCTGAAGGCGGAACCACGTTCCGCGCTGACGGCCAGCATCCCTTCGCGGACGTGGCCGCGAAATTCCTGGCCACCATCATCGAGGTGACCGAGCGGGCCGCCGCGATCGGCCTGCCGGTGGTTGGCCCTGGCCGGATCGAATGCACCTACAGCGGCACGCACGGCCAGATCCTGCTCACGCGGCGCCTTGATGCGGATCACGTCGTCGAGATTACGCGGATCGATGCGGACCTGGCCGCCCGGCGTGAGACCTTCGGCGGGATCGTCGTACCGGCCCCGAGCCCCGATGAGCGGCGCGAGCCGACGTTTCACTGAGGTACGCGGATCGACGTAACGCATTACGTGATTCGACGCAATGGTGCTACAATCGAGGGTGAGATCACGGCGCGCCGTCGAGCGAGCTGGCTGCCTGCGGGATGCGGCAGTGACGCGGACTTCGACGCCCGGCGCCGTGCGAGTGGCCTGCGGGATGCTTGCCGCTCACCGACTCTCGGCCTGCGGGATGCGGCCGGAGACGGAAACCCAGACAACCGACCGCGCGATCTCCGCGGCCGATGGTTTCCCTGCACGACGCCTGTCGTGCGGAACGGTGAGGGCACGATGAGTATCACAGACCAGATCCGGGCGTTCGTCCGCGACCAGCGGGCGCGCCTTGACAACGAACCCACGCTCGACGCGCTCGCGGTGCTCGAACGCGACGTGCAGCCCAAGGCGCTCAAGTTTCTCCGCGACGCGGAGGCGCTCCAGCGCAAGTACCGCGACGATGCGACGGCCTACAGCGCGCACGTGGGCGACGACCTCCGCGAGGCCTTCGATGAGCTGGCCCGCTTCGTCGGCGAGCTGCGCGGCGAAGGCAAGGCGTTCGCGCAGTGCATCGAGCGCCAGGCGTCGGTGAACCGCGAGCGCGGCGCGTCGGATGCGCCGAGCGGCACGCGCGGCGTGCGGGCGCCCTGGCTCCCGACGCTGAGCGAGTATCA
>JAHDVQ010000203.1 GCA_023384595.1 Vicinamibacteraceae bacterium
ATGTCGATTGCCAAGGTGACCGAAATCAGCGCCACCTCCACCGTCAGCTTCGAGGATGCCATCAAGCAGGGCATTCATCGGGCCAACGAGACGCTGCGCAACGTCCGTAGCGTCTGGATCAAGGAGCAGCACGTCCGCGTGAAGGACGGCGCGCCGGCCGAGTATCAGGTCAACATGATGGTGACGTTCGTGCTCGACTGACGTCGACCGTCGGCGCCGGCGCCTCGGGTACGTCCGGGCGCCTGGCGCTGGCCGGGGCTGGCGTCACGACGCCGGCCGGACACGGCTGCGAGTACAGCCTCAGGTAGTCGAACACGAGCTGACGCTTCATCAGCTGGATGGCTCGCGCCGGATCCACGCCCTTCGGGCACGCCCGCGAGCACTCGCCCGCGTAGTGACACCTCCACGGGCCCTGGTCGCCGGCCAGCGCGGTCTTCCTCGTGGTGAACCCGCCGTCGCGGCTGTCGGCGTTGTACCGGTGCGCCTGCCCGAGCGGCATCGGTCCCGAGTAGACGGGATCGGTGGCGCATGTCGGACAGGCCGCCATGCAGCACCCGCACTTGATGCAGTAGGTGAACTGCAGGAACTCCTCCAGCTCCTCGGGCGTCTGGCCGTACTCGCCGGTCGGCTCGTACATCTCGTCGTGGTCGTCGCGGATGATGTAGGGCGAGAGCGCGGCGTGCTTGTCGAACATCGGCCGCAGGTCGGGCACGAGGTCCCGGATGGTGTCGAAGTTCGGCAACGGCGCCACCGTCACCGGGCCGGAGCCGAGCTCCGCAATCTGCGTGTTGCACGCCAGGCGCGGATGCCCGTTGATGAACATGCCGCACGACCCGCAGACCCCCATCCGGCACGACGATCGCCAGGCCAGCGTTGGCGCGAGCGTCTCCTTGATGGTGCGCAGCCCGTCGAGCACCGTCATCCCCGCCACGGCCGGGATCTCGAAGTCCTCCCATGACGGCGGCGACTGCCGCACCGGGTCGAAGCGCCGAATCCTGAACGTCACGCGCGCGGGCGCATTCATGGTGTCTCCCCTTCTCGCCTAGACCGTGCGAGCCAGCGCAAAGGCGGCCCACGCCGCCCAGGCGCCGAAGACGAACAGGACGCCGCCGCCCGCCAGGAGCGTCACGTCGACCCCGCGGCGCAGCGCGGGTCCCGGCCCGAGCTCGTGCAGGATGGTGCGCAGGCCGTAGAGACCGTGGAAGAGCGCGGCCCCGAGCAGCACCACGTAGCTCACGAGGAAGAACCCCTGCCGGCTGCGCGCCGCGACGTTGGCCCAATCGATCGGATGCCCGCCGGCCGGGTTGAAGAGGCCGAGCAGCGCGTCGAGGTGCATGATGGCCATGTGCAGGGCGAGGGTGACGAGCACCACCAGGCCCGCGGCCACGTGCCAGGTCCACAAGCGTTGATCGCGCACGGGCTCCTCCTCAGTGCAGCACGAAGAAATCGAGGCCGCCGACCACCGCCAGCAGCGCGGCGACGATGAGCACGCCCACGGCCAGCGGACGCTGCTCGTCGACCGACGTGCGGTACGGGTAAACGGGTTCGATGGGGCGCCCAATCGCCCACCCGAGCTCCACGAGCGCCAGACGGACGCCGTTGGCCGCGTGGAACACGAACGCCGCGAAGACGAGGTATTCGCCCGCGACGAACACCGGCCCCGTCACGCGCGCCATCGACGCGTCCCACGCTGCCGCGCCGAACGCGCGCGCCGACGTGACGATGATGTGGAGCAGGAAGTACACGAGCAGCCCCAGACCCGTGAGGCGGTGCAGCGTGTACAGATACCGCTCGAGTCCCCAGCGGCCGCCGCCCACCCATCCCCGGAGGCCCAGGCGATTGGGATAGCCCTTCGTGTCGAGCATGCGTCCCTCCCTCAGTACTTCCGTTCCACCGGCAGCCAGGTGTCGATGGTGACCGGTGCGTAGTCGAGCACCGGCGCTCCGCCCTCGACCGACCGCGCCAGCGTGTGCTTCAACCACTGCTCGTCGTCGCGCACCGGAAAATCGCGCCGGGCGTGCGCGCCGCGTGATTCCTCGCGGGCGAGCGCGCCCATCACCGTCACCTCGGCCAGGTCGACGAGGTTCTCGAGCTCGAAGGCCTGGAAGAGGTTCGAGTTGTAGACGGTGCTCGTGTCAGCGACCGGGGCGTGGCTCGCGCGCCGGCGGAGGTCGCGGATCGCGTCGAGGGCCCACGCGAGGTCCTCGCGCGTGCGAAAGACGCCCGCGCGGTTGTCCATGAGCGTCCGCAGCTCGCGCCGGAGCGCGTACAGATTCTCCGGCCCCCGGCGCTCCACGATGCGGCGGAGGTGAGCCTGATGCATCGACCAGGCCTTCGCCGAGAGCGGCGCCGGCGGGTCCAGCGTCGGCAGGGCCCGTGCGATGTCGCCGCCGCAGACGCCGCCCCACACGAGGCACTCGGCCGTCGAGTTCGAGCCGAGGCGGTTGGCCCCGTGCAGCGACAGGCACGCCGCTTCGCCCGCCGCCCAGACGTTCGGCACGGGCGTGCGGCCGTTGATGTCCGCCTGGATGCCGCCCATCGAGTAGTGGGCCACCGGACGGATGGGAATCGGCTGCTCGATCGGGTCGAGGCCGATGAACTTCATGCAGACCTCGCGGATGAGCGGCAGCCGCGTGTTGATGCGCTCGGCGCCGAGGTGCGTGAGGTCGAGGTGCAGGTAGTCCTTCCCGTCGGGCCCGGGAAAGCCGCGGCCCTCGAGGATCTCCGTCATCTCGGCGCGCGACACCATGTCGCGCGGCGCCAGCTCCATCTTGCTGGCCGCATAGCGCTGCATGAAGCGCTCGCCGGTGTTGTTCTTGAGATGCCCGCCCTCGCCGCGGCACGCCTCCGTCATGAGGATGCCCGAGGGCACGAGGCCCGTCGGGTGGAACTGCAGGAACTCCATGTCCTCGAGCGGCAGCCCGGCGCGGAACGCCATCGCGAGGCCGTCGCCGGTCACCGTCTCGGAGTAGGTCGTGAAGCCGTAGAGCGTGCCCGCGCCTCCCGACGCGATGAGCAGTGCCCGCGCCTGCAGCGCCACCGTCTCGCCGCTCAGCGCATCGATGCCGGCGAGCGCCACGAAGCGCCCGTCCTCGACGAGGATGTCGGTGACGAACAGTTCGTCGTAGCGACGGAAGGTGCGATAGCGCAGCAGCTGGTCGTAGAGCGCCTGCATCTCGAAGAAGCCGGTCTTGTCGGCGGCCAGCGTGGCGCGCGGGTACGAATGACCGCCGAAGGGGCGCTGCGCGATGCGGCCGTGTTCGTCGCGCGTCCACGGCACGCCCCAGTGATCGAGCAGCCGGATCTCGCGAGGCATCGCGCGGCAGAAGCGCCACACGACGTCCTGATCGGCGAGGAAGTCGGAGCCCTTCACGCTGTCCCACGCGTGCAGCGCGATCGAGTCGCCCTCGTCCTCGCGGAGGACGGCCGCCGTCCCCCCCTCGGCGCAGACCGAGTGCGCGCGCATCAACTGGACCTTCGAGACGATGCCGATGTTGACGCGGCCCTGCGTGCGGTGTGACAACTCGACGGCGGCGCGGAGACCGGCCAGCCCTGCACCGAGAATGAGGACGTCGTGCGTGAGGCTCGGCGCCATGCAAAATCCCCCTTCGACGTGACGTCGGGAGAACGAGTGCGAGACGGGGGGCTGGCACGCGGCGGGGAGGGGGACGGGGGCGCGCCGCGACGCCCGCAGGGATTCTACCGCACTCGGGGCGGGGGTTGGGTCAGGTCTGCGATCGCCGACGGTCGGTGCGTGTCGGTGCGTGGGGTCAGGTCTGCGATAGCACAAGGGGTGGGGTCAGGTCTGCGGCTGCACATCGGCCTGAAATTGCTTACCGAAACCACTCCGATGTGCTGACGCAGACCTGACCCCCAGCATGGCGATCGCAGACCTGACCCCGCATCAATGGCGCCGGGCCGCCGCCACGGCCGCGACGAACAGGCCGCCAATCACGGCGAAGATCGCGACGCCGACCAGTTGCACCCAGTCCGCGATCCCGGCCGGATGCGCCACCTGCCAGGAGGCCGTCCACAGGTCGAACCCCGCCCCCTCGGCCCCGCCCTCCCGCATCGCCTTCAGCGCGGCCAGCACGGCCACGAGCAGGAAGCTCCCCGCGCCGAGCAGCAGCGCGCCGGCAACGCCCCGCCACGCGAGCGCCCCGGCCGAGAGCGGCGCCTTCGCTTCGACCTCCTTCACCGTGAACACCGGTTCGCGCGTGCCGAGCGGCACGAACCGCTGCAGCATCACCAGACCGGGAATGCCCATGGCGATGGTCGACAGGAAGAAGGTGGGCCACCCGATGGCGTCCACGGCGAAGCCGGTGACCGGCCCGGCCAACAGCCGCGGCAGCGCGAAGAGGCTCGAGAAGAGCGCATACTGCGTGGCCGAGAACCGCTTCTGCGTCATGCGCAGCAGCAGCACCGAGAAGGCCCCGGTGCCCATCCCCGACGTGAGCAGCTCGAAGCTGGTGGCCGCATACATCAGCGGGAGATTCGCCCCGCCCGCCACCGACAGCAGGTAATAGCCGACGTTCGAGAAGATCTGCAGGAACCCGAAGATCCACAGCGAGTGGCCGAGCCCCGCCAGCGTCGTCACCCACCCGCCGACGAACGCGCCGGCGATGGTCGCCACCATGCCGACGGTGGCCAGCGCGATGCCCCGGTGGTCGGAGCTGTAGCCCATGTCGATCAGGAAGGGCCGTGTGAGCGCCTGCGCGAGCTGATCGGCGAACTTGTAGAGCAGCACGAAGGCGAGGATCTCGAGGGCCCGGTGCCGCGCGAGGAACCCGAGAAACGGCAGCCACACGGCGTCGCGCAGCGTGCGTGGCGGCGGCTGCTGCTCCTCGGGCTCGGGCGCCTTCCACGTGAGGAGGAGCATCGGCATGTAGACGAGCGCGAGCAGGACGTTCACCGTCGGCCAGCCGAAGCGTCCGGCGAGCGTGATCGCGAGGCCGCCCGACACCACCATCGCCGCGCGGTAGAGCGCGATGCGCGCGCCCACGGCCGCGCCCTGCTCTTCGTTCCTCAGCACCTCCACCGCGTAGGCGTCGACGGCAATGTCCTGGGTGGCCGAGGCGAGCGCCGTCGCCAGCGCGATGGCACCCACCACCCAGATCGCGTCCGGATGTCCGCCGACACCGGCCAGCATCAGCCCCAGCACGGCGAGCGCCAGTTGCGTGACCGCCATCCACCCGCGCCGGCGTCCCCAGAACGGCGGCACGTAGCGGTCCATGAGCGGCGACCAGACGACCTTGAAGGCCCAGGGCGCCTGCGCCAGCGTGAAGAGGCCGACCAGGCGGATGTCGACGCCGATGTCGCGCATCCAGTCGGGGATGGAGTACCAGACCAGACCCAGCGGCAGACCGGACGAGAAGGACAGGAGCGCGACGGCCGCCGTGCGCCACGAGCGCATCGCCAGCGCCAGGCTCGTGAGCGCGCCGGGAGGCTTGGGTTCGGGGCCGGTCACCGGGACAGCTTACGTCATCCTCGCGGCACGATGGGGTATTGTAGAGGACACCCTGCAGATGCGACCCGTCGCGGGCTCGCGCCTCCGGCAGGGCCGCGCCCGACACCAGCACCAGGCATGCGCGTCAACCGTCATCACGCCGCCGCCTACATCACCGCGATGGCCGCGGTCATCATCGCCAGCGGCGTGCGTATCGCCATCGACGAGTACGTCGGTGACAACGTGCCGTACGCCACCTACTTCGTCGCCGTCGTGGTGGCGGCGGCCGCCGGAGGCCTCGGACCAGCCCTGCTCGCCGTCGCGGCGAGCGTGCCGCTGGCGGTCTATCTGTTCGTCCCGCCGCGCCTCACCTTCGTGGCACGCGACTGGCCCGACCTCGTCGGCATCGAGGTGTTCGTCGTCGCCAGCCTGGCCATCGCGTTTCTCGGCGAGGCGATGTGGGCGGCCCGGCGCCGCGTCGAGTTCGAGCGGGAATCACTGCGCGTCACCCTCGAGAGCATCGGCGATGCCGTCATCACGACCGACGTCGAGGGCCGCGTCTCCTTCATGAATCCCATCGCCCAGCGTCTGACCGGGTGGATGGGCGAATCGGC
>JAHDVQ010000204.1:0-2805 GCA_023384595.1 Vicinamibacteraceae bacterium
TCTCGGCACGCGTGAATCACTACCTGAAGTTCGCCTTGATGATCGCAACCTCGACGCTCGTCATGTTCGGGCTGATGTATCTCAATACCTATCAGCTCGATCACGTGTTCTTCAGCGAGACCCGGGCCTACATGGCCCTGGTGATGGGGGCGGCCATGGCCTTCATCATGCTGGCCTACATGCTGAAGATGTACACGAACCGGACAGCCAACGTCGCGATCCTTGCCGGGAGCCTGGTGGTCTTCGCGGGGGCGCTATGGCTCGTGCGGAGTCAGCAGACGGTCGAGGACGTGGCCTACATGAAGGCCATGATTCCTCACCACTCGATCGCGATCATGACGAGCGAGCGCGCGCGAATCGCGGACCCGCGCGTACGGAAGCTCGCCGACGAGATCATCGAATCGCAGCGCAGGGAGATCGCCGAGATGAAGGCGCTCATCGCGGAGCTCGAACGCAGCCGGTGAGCCTTGGCGCCTGCCGATCCGCCGATCCCTTGATCCGCCGGCCCCCTACCTGAGCGCGAACCGAATCGTCATCGTCCACTCGACTTCGACCGGGTCGCCCTTCCCGTTCTGCGCCGGCTTCCACTCCCACTGCTGCACAGCGGCAACCGCCGCCTCGGAGAGTCCCATCGGCTCGTGGCGCAGCACCTTCACGTCCTTCGTGTGGCCGTCGGTCCCCACGCGCGCCCGCAGGAGCACGACTCCCTCGAGCCGGGCCTTCCTCGCCTCTTCCGGATACACGGGGTTGACCCGCTTCACGACGACCGGCTGCGTGACCTCGCCGGTCCCGTCAGTGCTCCGCGCGCCACTGGGAATCGGTGGAAACGGCTCGACGAGCAGGAACAGGTAGGGCGCCGCTTCGCCGTTCCGGCTGCCGACAATCGCGCGGCCGCCGCGGTTGATGCGAACGACGGGTTCGGCGAGGAGCTTGTCGCCTTCGGTGAGCGTGATCCGGTAGGTCGCGCTCTTCGCGTCGAAGGCGACGAGCGTCGACTGGATGCGCGGGCCGCCCGCCACCGAGGGCACGTCCTTCGCGGCATCGCCGGGCATGTGGGCATGCACCGCGGTCTGCGCAGGCTCGATGACCGACAGACGGTAGGCGTCGAGCAGTTGATCAATCACCCGCAGCGCGTCGTCGTTGGCGGCCGCGGCGGACGAGCCGGGCACGACCACGGTGCCGGGGACGACGATGACGGAGCCGGCGCCGGGGGTGGGATCGGGCCGCCCGACGAGCAGCCGGTAGAAGGTGGTGATCTTCTCGTGATCGCCGCCCTGGCCGGCCGTCGCGGCGAGGTCGGTCGACGGCACGAGGGAGAGCGGGGGCATCAGCGCCGCGACGAGGCTGAGAAGGAGCGTCGAAGGTAGTCGCTTCATGGCAGGCCTCCAGTGACCGCGTCGGCGGGACCGGTCACGAAGTACACGGGCGTGTGGGCATCGAGCCAGAACAGGACGACGTTCTCCGGGAGCGTCGGCGGCAGGTCGACCGACGCCGACTCCTGGATCGGGCGGGGCCGTTGGGCGAGCACCAGCCAGAGCGCGAGCGCCGCGAGGAACGCGGCCGAGGCGAAAGCAAGACGGCGCGGCCATCGCGGGGCCGGACCCTGGTTGGCGATCCGCGCGACCGTTTGTCGCGCCGCCGCGGCCGGCGACGTCGCGGGCGGCCGCAGACCCCACTGGCGGATGCGGTCTTCGACGTGGTCCAGATCCGGGCGGTCGGTCATCGTCGCTTCTCCAGGACGCGGGCGAGCCGTGCGCGCGCGCGCCGCCGCTGGGCGCGCACCGAACCGGGCGCCATCTGCAGGACGCGGCCGATCTCGGTGTCCGTCATCCCCTCGACGAGGGTGAGGTGCAGCACGGCGCGTTGCCGTGGGGGGAGCCGGGCCAGCAGGGCGGCCACGTCGAGATCGGGCGCGGGGTCCTGGCTGGCGCCACGCTCGCCGACGCCGTCGAGCGCCACCTGCAGGCGCCAGAATCGCCGCATCCGCAGGCAGCGGTGGAAGACGATCGTCGTCATCCACTGCGGGAACTTCGCGGCATCGTCGAGCGACCCGAGCCCGCGCCACGCAGAGAGGAGCGCGTCCTGCACGGCGTCCTCGGCGTCGGCTTCGCCCACCACCGAGCGGGCGAACCGCACGAGGCCGTTCCAGCACTGTGTCGTGGCGAGGCCGAACGCGTCGGTGCTGCCGGCCTGTGCCTCGCGCACGACGCGCGCGAGGTCGTCCTCCATGCCCATGAGAGACATGGTGGCAGGAAAAGCGTGTACCGGGGGATCAGCGGATCGGGGGATCGGGGGGCGCGCTCACCCGACGACGTCCGGACGATCGCGGACGGTCATGATCGTGGCCATCATGGTTGCCACCGCCGTTTCGGCGCCCTCGCGCACCATCACCGCCTCGCCCTGGCAGACGGTGATGGTCCGGCCGGCGCGCACCACGCGGGCGCGCGCGATCAAGGCCTCGCCCTTCGCCGGAGCCAGGAGGTTCGTCTTGAACTCAATCGTGAGGACACCAGCGCCCTCAGGCATCAGGCTGAACGCCGCGTAGCCGCAGGCGCTGTCGAGCGCCGTCGCCACCACGCCCGCGTGCAGAAACCCGTGCTGCTGCGTCAGGTCCGGGCGAAACGGTATGCGGACCTCGGTCTCGCCGGGCACGACCCGCGTCAGCCGTGCTCCGATTGTCGCCATCGCGGGTTGCGCCGCGAAGCTGGCGCGGACGACGCGTTCGTAGTCGGGGTTCTTCGGCTCGGGCATGCGCGGCGTGCTCCAGGATGACGGTCACCGCCTGATGGGAACGCACCACAGCTT
>JAHDVQ010000204.1:2905-6047 GCA_023384595.1 Vicinamibacteraceae bacterium
TGCGCGGCGTGCTCCAGGATGACGGTCACCGCCTGATGGGAACGCACCACAGCTTGGACGCATCCGGCGACGGCTCCGCGAGCGTCACCCCTCCCACCTCGAGAATCGCCGCCCGGCAGAGTTCCACGCTCTCGGAAGGCACGACGACCGTGATCGACAACATGACGAGGTCTCCGCCCTTCGGCACGGTCATGGGGGGTGTCTCCGCCACGGTGCCCTGCTGATCGGTGATCCTCAGGCGCAGGCGTCCGCTCTCCGCGGAGGCGACCGAGTAGAACACCTGCAGCCACAGCGTCACCTGGCTCCCCGGCGTGAGGTCGCCCTGGTGCGCCTGCCCGTTGAGGCGCAGCGCGTCCGCTTCGGTGACGGCGACGGTCGCCGTGGCCTCGCGGCCGCCGTACGTGGCCGTGATGAGTGCCTGCCCGGCGGAACGGCCCTGGGCGACGCCGAGCGAGTCTACGGCCACCACGTCGGGACGGGCCGACGACCAGGCCGCGTCGAACGAGACGATGGGCGCCTGGCCGGAGCGGAGCTGCGCCACCGCGATGCAGGGAGCCTTCTCGCCAACCAGCAGCGAGGCCGGGCACGAGAGGAGAAGGGCCACCAGGTCGGAGCCCGTGTTCGCGCCGCGGCCACCGGGTGCCGTTGGCGCCGCGGGGGTACCCCCGCACGACACCACGCCCAGCATGGTCACCATCGCCCCGAGCGCGTGGGCACGCACTTTCGCCTGGCGCATCGCGCCTCCTCGGCCCTGCCGGCGCACCGTCTCCCGGAGTGTAGGGGCATCACGCGAGAGAAGGGAAGTCCTTGCGCTTCCGCGGGGACAGACGGATACTCAGGACTTCCCCGAAGTTCCTGCGGCCGTACCGCCGCGCCGCGGGCCGCGCGAGTGTCTCGCGTCCTTTCAAGGAGGCCAACGACATGGGTTCTTCTGTCGCGCCAGCTCCCCCCGCCGCGCTGCCGGCGCTGGCTGCCGGCTTCACCACGGCCATTCCCATCCGGAGTCGCTACGACAACTGGATCGCCGGCGAGTACGCCGCGCCCGTGCGCGGCCAGTACTTCACCAACCCGACGCCGATCACCGGCCAGCCGCTCTGTGAGGTCGCGCGGTCCACGCACGAGGACGTGGAGAAGGCGCTCGACGCGGCGCACGCCGCCGCCGCGACGTGGAACATCACCTCGCCCGCCGAGCGCGCCGTGATCCTCAACCGGGTCGCCGACCGGATCGAGGCTAACCTCGACACGCTTGCGTTCATCGAGACCCTCGACAACGGCAAGCCGATCCGCGAAACCACGCACGCGGACATGCCGCTGGCCGTCGATCACTTCCGGTACTTCGCCGGGGCGCTGCGGGCCCAGGAGGGCGGCATCTCCGAGATCGACCACGACACCATCGCGTACCACTTCCACGAGCCGCTCGGCGTGGTCGGGCAGATCATCCCGTGGAACTTCCCGCTGCTCATGGCCGTGTGGAAGCTCGCCCCGGCGCTGGCGGCGGGCAACTGCGTGGTGCTCAAGCCCGCCGAGCAGACGCCGGTCTCGATCATGGCCTTCATGGAGCTGGTGGCCGACCTGCTCCCGCCGGGCGTGGTGAACGTCGTGCAGGGCTTTGGCGTCGAGGCGGGCAAGCCGCTCGCGTCGAGCCCGCGCATCGCGAAGATCGCCTTCACCGGCGAGACGACGACCGGGCGGCTCATCATGCAGTACGCCTCGGAGAACCTCATTCCCGTGACGCTGGAGCTGGGAGGCAAGTCGCCGAACATCTTCTTTGCTGACGTCGCCGCGGCCGACGACGACTTCTTCGACAAGGCGCTCGAGGGCTTCGCGATGTTCGCCCTGAACCAGGGTGAGGTGTGCACCTGCCCGTCGCGCGCCCTCGTGCAGGACGCCATCTACGATCGGTTCATGGAGCGCGCCGTCGCGCGGACCAGGGCCATCGTCGAGGGCAACCCGCTCGACGCGGCCACGATGATCGGCGCGCAGGCCTCCAACGATCAGCTCGAGAAGATCCTCAGCTACCTCGACATCGGCAGACAGGAGGGCGCCAAAGTGCTCACCGGCGGCGAGCGGCGCATCCACCCGGGAGAGCTGAAGGACGGCTACTACGTGCAGCCGACCATTTTCGAGGGTCACAACCGGATGCGGATCTTCCAGGAGGAGATCTTCGGCCCGGTGGTGTCCGTGACGCGGTTCAAGGACTTCGACGAGGCCCTGGCCATCGCCAACGACACGCTGTACGGGCTCGGCGCGGGGGTGTGGAGCCGCGACGCCAACACGTGCTACCGCATGGGCCGGGGCATCAAGGCCGGCCGCGTGTGGACCAACTGCTACCACGCCTACCCGGCGCACGCCGCCTTCGGCGGGTACAAGCAATCGGGCATCGGCCGCGAGAACCACCGGATGATGCTGGACCACTACCAGCAGACGAAGAACCTGCTGGTCAGCTACAGCCCGAAGAAGCTCGGGTTCTTCTGACGTGGCGCCCGGCGAACCGCCGATCGCGCGCGTCGCGATCACGCCGGAGGCCGAGGCCGTGCTCCGCCGGCTCGAGGCGGAGCACGGGCCCCTCGTGTTCCACCAGTCGGGGGGCTGCTGCGACGGCAGCTCCCCGATGTGCTACCCGCGCGGCGACTTCCGGATCGGGCAGCGCGACGTGCTGCTCGGGGAGATCGGCGGGACGCCGTTCTACATGGGCGGGCAGCAGTTCGAGGCCTGGCAGCACACCCAGCTGCTCATCGACGTGGTGCCCGGGCGGGGCGGAGGGTTCTCGCTCGAGGCGCCCCTCGGCGTGCGGTTTCTCACGCGGTCGCGCGTCTTCGACGAGCGCGAGCGCGCGTGGCTCGACGCGTGCCCGCCGCGGCGGGGTCCGCAGGCGATCGAGTAGATCTGGCGCGCCCGGAGGGACTCGAACCCCCGACCTGCGGCTTCGAAGGCCGACGCTCTATCCAGCTGAGCTACGGGCGCGCGCAAGAGACATCTTACGGTACCTGGCTTCCGGCTACCGGCTACCGGCGGTGTCTGGCTCACGGCCTGGGTCGGAGGCCCCGGACGCCGGATGCCTGTTCGACTCCGCCAGTCGCCGGATGTCGGATGCCGGATGCCGGATGCCGGATGCCGGTATACTTCCCCCGAGCCCGACCGT
>JAHDVQ010000205.1 GCA_023384595.1 Vicinamibacteraceae bacterium
TGCCCAGTGCCCAGTGCCCAGTGCCCAGTGCCCAGTGCCCAGTGCCCAGTGCCGGGTGTACAGCGCCCACCGCCCACCGCCCAACGCCCAGCGCCCAACGCCTGTGTCCGATCACCCCCGTGCCCGTGGCGTGAACGCCGGGCCCGGGAACGCGAAGATCGCGCGGCCCGCGACCGGATTGATCAGGAGGGCGAACGCGATCCAGAGCGAGATGGCGGCCAGCGCCACCGTGCACAGGCCGATCACGACGCCGAGCCAGTCGCCTCCCCCGAAGTGCCGGGCGATGCGCGCGAGATACAGCAGATCGATGTCGAGGAGGAACAGCATCAGCAGCTTCGAGAAGAAGCCGAAGCCGTACGTGAAGGCGAGGAAGATCACGAGGAAGCAGACGTCGACCGCGACGACGATGCCGGCATCGGGTACGACGCCGCGCGCGAGGCTGTCGAGCGCCCACCAGTTGACGACCCAGTTGAAGGCGAACGAGGTGAACAGCGTCCCCCCATAGACGTTGTGGTTGAGGAGACTGCCCAGGCCCGCCACGAGTTGACCGCCGGCGCCGAAGAGCAGACAGAAGACGGCCGCGGTCTGAAGCCCGGCCGGCGTCAGGCTGTACCCGAAGGCGATGGGCACGAGCGCCGCGCATCCGATCGCGAGGCAGATGAGCCCGATGGGCGTCGGGTCGGCGATGCGAGGCGAGACGGCAGCCGGGCTGGACATGCAGGAAGCCTAGCACGCGCTCTGATGCCGGGTCTCTGCTCCCCCGATCCGCCGATCCCTGTATAATCCGCCCTCATCTCAACATGCACCGCCCCCGGGTGTGGCGCCCTCGTCGTGTCGACGCTGGCGATTGGCTCCGGGGATGGTCCGTTGCACGACTGAGGAGGATGGGCGTATGCAGCAGTCTGTTCCCCGTTCGCTGGCCGCGCGCGCGCGGCGTGCCCTGGGCACGCTGGGATTCGGCGCAGCGCTGGCCCTCGTTGCGCTCGTGATGGCGCCCGGTCCGGTCTCCGCACAGGATGCGGCATCCGGGCCGCGTGTCCGCGAGGATCTCGTCGCGAAGATCGCCGGGAAGCGGATCCACAAGGACCGCGCCACCGGCCAGGTCCGCGCCATCACGGTCGAGGAAGCCCGCGATCTCATCGCCACCATCACCGCCCTCACCAGCCGGCCGGCCGGGGAGCCCGCCGCCGCCGTCACGGGTGGCGCCGAGATGATGGCCATTGGCGATCACGCCGACCACGTGGTCATCTCGCGCTACAACCCGGACGGCTCGGTCTCGGTCCGGTGTGTCGCCAGCGCCGATGAAGCGGCCGACTTCCTCGCGGAAGAGCCCCTGGAGGTGATGTGATGCCGCGTCTTCGTGCACACCACCTGGGCGCCGCTGTGCTGGCCGGCGCCGTGACGCTCCTCTTCACGGCGCCCGCTTCGGCCGGCGCGCGCATCCACATCATCAACAACAACGCGCCCGGCATCGGCTTCAACGATCCGACGCCCGCCGCGCCGGTGGGAGGCAATCCCGGCACGACGAAGGGCGAGCAGCGCCTGATCGCGTTCCAGTACGCGGCGTCGCTCTGGGGCCTGATGCTCGACAGCAACGTCGACATCTACGTCCGTGCGCAGTTCGTGCCGCTCGGCGCCAACGTGCTCGGCTCGGCCGGTGCCACGTTCATCTACCGCAACTTCACCGGTGAGCCCGGCTTTCCTGGCGCCGAGTATCCCGCCACCTGGTACCACTCGGCGCTGGCCGACAAGCGGGCCGGGACGGACATGCGTCAGGTGTTCGGCGGGCCTGCGGGGGATCCCGACATCAACGCGAACTTCAGCAGCAACTTCGACTTCTACCTGGGTCTCGACGGGAACCACGGGGCGCAGGTGGATCTCGTGACGGTGGTGCTGCACGAGCTCGGTCACGGGCTGGGATTCGCCAACTTCGTGAACGAGGTGACCGGGTCGAACCAGTCGGGCGGGACCGACATCTACTCGCAGTTCACGCTCGACACGACGACCGGGACGCGCTGGGCCGAGATCGTGCCCGACGCGTCGGGCAACGCGCTGCGCGCGGCCTCGGCCCTGCGCGTGGACAAGATCGTCTGGAACGGAGCGACCGTCACCGCCGCCGTGCCGCACGTGCTCTCGTTCGGGCGACCCGAGATCAACGTGTACTCGCCGGCGGCCATCGCGGGCTCGGCCCGGGTCGGCACGGCATCCTTCGGTCCGGCCCTGGGGTCGCCCGGCGTGTCCGGCGACGTGGTGATGGGGCTCGATCCCGCCGACGCGTCCGGTCCCTCGACGACCGACGCGTGCAGCCCGCTCACCAATGCGGCGGCCGTCGCCGGCCGCATCGCGCTGGTCGACCGCGGCACGTGCGCCTTCGTCATCAAGGTGAAGAACGCACAGGACGCCGGCGCCATCGCCGTCCTCGTGGCCGACAACGTGGCCGGCGACCCGCCCGCGGGCCTCGGGGGAACCGATCCCACCATCACGATCCCGTCGGTGCGCATCGCTCAGGCGCTCGGGGCAGCCATGAAGGCGCAGCTGGCCGCCGCCGAAACCGTGGCCGCCAACATCGGCATCGATCTCACACAACTCGCCGGGGCCGACCCCTCGGGATTCGCGCAACTCTATGCGACCAACCCGGTGCAGAGCGGCTCGTCGATCTCCCACTACGACAACATCGCGTTCAGGAATCTCCTGATGGAGCCCGCGATCAACTCGGACCTCACGCACGAGCTGATTCCGCCCTACGACCTGTCGCTCGCCCTGATGCGCGACATCGGGTGGTTCGTCGACGGCAACCTCGACGGCACACCCGACGAGACGTTCACGTTCGGCACGTGCACGACCAACCAGCCGAACACGACCCTTTCAAACGGCGCGACGCTCGACGACATGGCGCGTGTGTGGTATCGCGACTGCGCGGCGGGCGCCAGGAACCATGGCGCGTTCGTGAGCTGCGTGGCTCACGCCACCAACGCGGCGGTGGCCTCGGGGCTCATCACCGGGGCCCAGAAGGGCGCCGTGCAACGGTGCGCGGCGCGAACGCGCTGACGAGAGAGGGCTGAAGTCCGGACCGATCCGGACCAGGAAGGTGGGCAGGGGCCGGCCGGTGACCGGCCCCTGCCTCCTCACTGCTGCACGCAATAGATCCTCAGCGAGGTGTTGCAGGGCGCCGTCGTGATCTCGGTCCAGCTGAAGCTCGTGGACGTCGCCAGCCCGTGCTGCCCGATCACCGCAGGCGAAGACGATCGCCATGCCCCCGAGGGCGACGCGCAGCGTTCGGTCCCGGCCGTGCCCGTCACCGTCGTGGCGGTCCAGACGCGGGTCTCGCCGGACACGTTGACGCCGTACTCGTTCAGGAGCACGGGCGTCCGCACGAAGAACTCCGTCGGCACCTGCTTCTCGGTGGTCAGGTCCACCCAATCGTTGGCGACCAGCGTGCCGTCAACCAGCCGCCACGCTCCCGCATGAGGGGTGAAGCCGCTGTCGGGCTCCCGGGTGGGTGACGACAGCCACGCCTTGAACGTCCCCGGCAACCCTGCTGCCGCCGCCAGACCCTGGCACTTCGCGTCGGCGCCGGCAATGCCCCCGAGGTGGCCGGTGTAGGTCTGGCTGCTGACGAAGATGATCCGGTCCCCGCTCGACTGGCCCGCCGGCAGATCGCCGCAGACCCACCCGTTTCCAACCGACACCGCGATCTGACCTGCCGGACATGTGAGGAGCCGGATCGGCACGCCCTGCGCCGCGGCCGGAGCCGGCATCATTCCAACGAGCCACACCGCAGCACACCCCAACGACAGACGAACGTTCATCGAGACCCGCATCGCACACTCTCTTTCTGACATGAAACTCCGGGCGGCGGTCGCCGCCCGGCAGACCGTCTACTCGCCTCGCCCCCGCCGGCGCCTCGCGTACGTGAGCGCCCACGCCGCCCCGATGCCGAGAGCCGCCGTCGTCGCCGGTTCCGGCACGTGGGTCGGCGGTGGCGGAGGGGCCGTCGGCGGGGTGAATGCGGTGATCACCCCTGCGGCAACCTCCCGAAACCCGTCGGCATCGTCGGTGACGAGCACCGAGGCCGCGACCACGTCGAAGGCCAGCGTGTCGTGGGGCGAGGGGAAGGAGGCCAGGAATTCGAACCCGGTCAACTGGCCCGCATCGAAGACCAGCAGAGGATAGCCAAGTCCGAACCCCTGGTCGTCGGCGGCGCTGAAGCTGAACGCCCCCAGATCGAAGGTGAGGTCGAAGACCGGATCGCTGTCGACCTCGAGGTAGAACGCGCCGGCCGCCGGTACCAGGGCGTCATCGAAGGTCGCCGTTCCCGTGATGGGGTCACCGGCGCCGACGCCGATGCCGTTGGGGCTCTCGGCGTTCGTCACTTCGCCCGAGAAGGTCCACGTGACGAGGGCCGCCGAGACCTGGACCGGAACCAGCGCGCACACGGCCATTGCAGTCGCCAGAACGAACACCGATCGGGTATTGGGCATCGCACTCCCCTGTGCGGCCTGTTCTTCGTCCAGACCGCTACAGGGTAGTGCGACGAAACGGGACCGATGGGCTGGACGCTACGGGCGAGTCCGGGCGGTCTCTCCGTCCAGGCCAGCCACGCGTGCGGCCGGCCTCCCGGATGGCCGCGCGACGGCTGGTTCGGCGGACCGGACCGTGGAAGGCGCCGCGACCTCGAGAGCCCGCGCCAGCGTGAAGGCCGCGACCGACATGACCACGTCGCGCACCGCCACGTCGAAGTACCCCGCCGTGGCGAGGTTCAGGGCGACGAGGAGCAGCCAGGCCGAGGCGGCGTAGGCGCCGAGGCGCGGCGCCGCGAACAGGATGGCGCCTCCGACGGCGACCTCGACAATCCCGACGACGGCCATGAACGTCGTGACGGACACGGGCAGGACCGAAGCGGCCAGGGGACTGACGTAGGTGCCCCACTCGGCCAGGAGATTGAAGAACTTGTCCGCGCCAGCCAGGGTCGCGGTCAGCCCGAGGGCGAACTGCAGCGGTCGAACGGGAACGTGCTGTCGTGCTTCCATGAAATCTGCCTCCACTCCTACGGAGCGGTGGCCGCCCGAAACGTGACAGCGCACGGCGCGTGACACGTTTTCGCGCCTGGCGACTCTGTACACTGAGAGGCGTCCCATGCCAGCCCCACACACGGACACGGCCCGACCCGCGATGTGCCTTGCCGACGAGGAGATCGTGTCGCGCATCCTCGGGGGCGAATCCGCCCTCTTCGAGGTGCTGATGCGCCGGCACAACACGAGGCTGTATCGCGCGGCGCGCGCGATCCTTCGCGACGATCGCGAAGCCGAAGACGTCATGCAGGAGGCGTACGTCAAGGCGTACGCCCACCTCGTCCAGTTCGACCGGCGGGCGCAGTTCTCGACGTGGCTGGTGAAGATCGCGGTGCACGAGGCCTTCGCGCGCCTGCGACGGCGGGGCCGCTGGCAGCCGCTGGACGACGCCTCGATGGAGCCCCGCATGCCGACCGACTCGTCGCCGGATCCCGAACACCAGGCCTTCGCCCGCGAGCTCGGCGCGCTCATCGAATCGGCTGTCGACAGACTCGGCGACGGCTACCGGGAGGTCTTCGTGCTGCGACAGATCGAAGAGCTGAGCACCGCCGATACGGCTCTCGTGCTCGGCCTGACCGAGGAGGCGGTCAGGACGCGATTCTCGCGGGCGCGCGGCGCGCTGCGGCGCGACCTGCTCGACCGAGCGGGCGCGGCCGCCTCGACCGCCTTCACATTCGGCGGCGCCCGATGCGATCGCCTCGTGGCCGCGGTGCTGCGCCGCCTCGCGCTGGCCGGATAGGGGCCGAGTACACACGAACGGCCGCAAGTCGTGGACTCGCGGCCGTCTCAGGTCTGGTCGGGATGACTGGATTCGAACCAGCGACCCCCTGAACCCCATTCAGGTGCGCTACCAGGCTGCGCTACATCCCGTCAGGGCCGATCTTAGCACGGCGGCTCGCCAGGTCGTCTCGCTCGCCGCCGTGCGGCGCTGGGCGCTCGGCGCTGGGCGCTGGGCCGACGCCGCGCCGTGCG
>JAHDVQ010000206.1:0-3745 GCA_023384595.1 Vicinamibacteraceae bacterium
GGCTCGCCGCGCGGGCGAGGGCGCCGCCAGCGTCCCATGCCGACCCCAATGAGCGCCGCGCCGCCGGCCAGCGCGAGGCCGGCAGCCACCGGGATCCACAGTGGACTTCCTCTGCGATCGTCCCCGGCGACGGCGGCCTCGCCTCGAGCTGGCGCCTCGACGGCCACGTCGCTCATCGAACGCGTGAAGCTGTATCCCGCCAGGCCAAGGCCCGCCAACGCCAGCAGCACGCCCGCCAGTATCAACGCTCTCATTCTCGTTCCTCCTGCGCCGCGAGCCGCGCGAGGCGGACGCCCCGATCCGCCGCTCTGCCCTGATCCGCTGATCCGCCGATCCGCCTACTTGCTGGGCGACTCCGTGTTCACCAGATCCACCTCCCCCAGGGCAGGCTTCGTGATCTGCTGATCGAGCGACGGCCGGCGATGCGGCTCGAAGGGCGGGATGGGCATCGCGCGGCCGGCATCGGCCGAAGCGTAGATGGCTTCGATGATGCGCACGTCCTGCAGGCCCTCCTCCCCGTTCGGCCCGGGCTCCTCGTCGAGGACGCACTGCGCGAAGTACTCGAGCTCGGGACCGAACTGATCGGTGACCTTCCCCTCGACCTCGCGCGTCTTCCCGTCGGCGGTGACCCAGTACTTCAACGCCTCGCGGTGCTCGAAGGCAGGCTCCACGTGGATGTCGCCCTTCGTCCCGACGATGCGGTACTGAGAGGTGTCGGCGGCAGTGAACGACGAGATGAACGAGGCGATGCGCTCGCCCTCGAACCTCAGGAGCGCGCCCGTGTGCTCGTCGATTTCCGGCAGACGATCCGGAACACCGTTGAGCGCGAAGGCCATCACTTCCTTCGGTTCGGCGCCGAACACGTAGCGCGCCGCGTTGATGCAGTAGATGCCGATGTCGTAGACCGAACCACCGCCAAGCTCACGGTCGGCCCTGATGTCGTCTTCCTTGACGGGCATCGAGAAGGTGGCGGCGAAGAACTTGGGATCGCCGATGACGCCGCGGCGGACCAGATCGATGACCTCGAGGTTGATCCGCTCGAAGTGCAGACGATAGGCCGTCATCAGCTTCACGCCGTGTTCGCGGCAGGCGCCGATCATCCGCTCGCATTCGGCGGCGGTGACGGCGAGCGGCTTCTCGCAGAGCACGTGCACGCCGGCCTCGGCCGCCCTGACCGTGTACTCCGCGTGCAGCGAGTTCGGCAAGGCGATGTAGACGGCATCGACCTGTTCCAGGGCGCGGTCGTACTCGTCGTAGTCGAACACGTGCGGCACGTCATAGCGCGACCCGAGGGTCTCGCGCTTCTCCGCATCGTCGCTCACGAGCGCCGTCAGCTCGGCGTTGCCGAGGTGACGAAAGGCAGGCAGCACGGCCACCTGGGCGATGTGGCCCAGACCGACCACGGCATACCGGATACGGCCGGAAGAGGCCTTCGATTTCGAGCGCTTCGGCACGGCAGACTCCTTCGCGTCGTGGCAACCGGCGGGTCAGACAAGGTCGCGCACGGATGACATTCGCATGGACGGGAGCTTCAAGGCGTGTGCCAGCGCGGTACTTCCCTTGCAGCGGCCGACTGGGGCGAGCCGCGAACACCTGCAACGGCCATATCGTGGCGCGCGCGGACACCCTGCCGAGCGGCGCGAGCGGGATGGCGCACGCGCGGATCTCTGTCGCGGAACGCGACGCATCCGATGGCATTTCGTACAGCAGGGGTGAGGTGGCGACATGGCGAGATCGAAGGCTCGCGAGACGAAGGGAGACGAGGAAGAGCCCCGTCGCGTGAGCACGCTCGAGCTGCACGGCGACCTCGCGTTCCAGCGCAGGGAGTGGCAGGCCCAACGCGTGGGACAGGCTCTGCTGGCGCTCGTCGTGGCCCTCGGCATCGTCGGGGTCTTCGGAGAAGGGCTCCTCGGGCCGGTGCGTGCCATCTCGCCCGATGGCGTGCTCTCGGTGACCTACGACCGCTTCGCCAGGCGCGGTGCGCGCACCCGGTTGCGGATCGATCTCGCGGCGCCCGCCGAAGGGCCGCACAGCGTCCGGATCTCCAGGGGGTACGTCGAAGCCGTGGAGGTGCGTCAAATCACGCCCGCGCCGGGCGAGGTGGCCCTCACGCCCGAGGGAACGGAGCTCGTCTTCGAGCTGGAGGGGGCCGGCGCCGTCGAGCTCGACATCTGGCCGAGCCGCGCGGGACGCCTCGACTGCGACCTCGTGCTCGACGACCGTGTCCGCGTGTCGCTGTGGCAGTGGGTCTGGTTCTGAGCCCGAGCTCGGTCGAGCGCTGGGGCCAAGGAGGGGAGATGGAGCCCGTCGTCCGCGCCGCCGCCGTCTACGTGCTGGTGCTGCTGGTCGTCCGCATCAGCGGCAAACGCACGCTCGCCGAAATCACGACGTTCGATCTCGTGCTGCTGCTCCTGATTGGCGAGGCCACGCAACAGGCGTTGCTCGGCGACGATTTCTCGGTGACCAACGCGGCCATCGTCATCGCGACGCTCACCGGGCTCGACCTGGCGTTCTCACGCCTGAAGCAGCACAGCCGCCGCGCCGAGCAGGTGCTCGACGGCGTTCCTCTGCTCATCGTGGATCACGGCCGGCCCTTGAAGGATCGCATGGAGCAGGAGGGCGTCGACGAGTGGGACGTCATGGCCGCCGCGCGCGAGAAGCACGGGCTCCAGCGGCTCGAACAGGTGAAGTACGCGGTGCTCGAGGTGAGCGGCGGCATCTCCATCGTGCCGATTGACGCGCCAACCGGGTCGTGACTCAGGCGACCTTCGACCCTCGCCGCGACTTCGCCGTGCGCTTCCGGCCCCGGGCCCGCGCCGGCTTCTTCTCGGCGGCCACCTCCACGGTCTTCTTCGTGCGGGCGGTCGTGGTCTTGCGGCCCTTTGCCGGCTTGTCGACCTTCATGCGCGTGACCGAGGCCGGGCCCGTCTTCACGCCGCGCTTCTCGAGGCTTGCCTGCAGACGGCTCATGAGATCGATGACCTCGGCGTGCGGCCGGATCTCCTCGTCGGTGAGCGTCACCTTCTTCTTCTTCAGCTTGCCCTGAATGATGCGCATCAGGTTCTCGTTGTACTCGTCCTTGTAGCGCTCGGGCGTCCACTCGGCGGCCAGACTCTCGACGAGCTTCACGGCGAGATCGAGCTCGCGGCCCTGGGCGAGCTTGCCGGCCGGGAAGCTCCACGCCGAGGAGTCCACGAGTTCCTCGCTGAACCGCATGGTCGTCAACACGAGGGCATCGTCGACGGCCTGGATGGACGTGAGGTGCTGGACTTCGCGCATGATGAACTTCGCGATTCCGGCCCGTCCCGTCTTGCGAAGAGCTTCCCGCAGGAGCGCGTACGGACGCTCGGCGCCCTTGGCGGGCAGCAGGTAGTACGGCTGCTCGTAGTAGCGGTCGTCGATGGTCGCGGCCTCGACGAAGTCGAGGATGTCGACCGTGCGGGTCTTCTCGAGCGCGGCGGTCGCGAAGTCGTCCTTCGTCAGCGTGACGAACTGCCCTTTCTCGTACTCGTAGCCCTTGACGAGGTCCTCCCAGGCCACGGGCTTCCCGTCGCGCTGGCAGACGCGCTGGTAGGAGACAGGCGACTTGTCCGGGGCATGCAGCAGGCGGAAGCGCGGCCGCGCGTCGCGCACGGCGGTGTGCAGCTCCACCGGGATGTTGACGAGACCGAAGGTGACGGATCCCTTCCAGATGGCCCTGGGCATACCCCCATTAGGCTACAAAGGCGACAAGGGCTACAAGGGC
>JAHDVQ010000206.1:3845-6036 GCA_023384595.1 Vicinamibacteraceae bacterium
GTAGCCCGTAGCCTGTAGCCTTTTCCTGTAAAATCCCCCGGAGGAGCTGAGCCGATGAGCATCATGAACTTCCTGAAGGGCGAACTCATCGAGATCATCGAGTGGACCGATGACTCGCGTGACACGTTGTCGTTTCGCTTCCCTGACGAGGACAAGGCCATCAAGAACGGCGCGCAGCTCATCGTGCGCGAATCGCAGGTGGTGCAGTTCGTCTACCTCGGGGAGTTCGGGGACACCTTCGCTCCCGGCAAGCACACGCTGACGACCGACAACATCCCCATCCTGACGCGGCTGAAGTCGTGGAAGTACGGCTTCAACTCGCCCTTCAAGGCGGATGTCTACTACGTCACGACACGGCTCTTCACCGGCAACAAGTGGGGAACGGCCAACCCGGTCATGCTGCGCGATGACGACTTCGGCATCGTGCGCGCGCGGGCCTTCGGGACCTTCGACTTCAAGATCGTCGACCCGAAGATCTTCCTGAAGGAAGTCGCCGGGTCCGACCACAATTTCCGGCTCGACGAGTTCGCCGACACCATGCGTTCGCGCATCGTCTCGGTGTTCAGCGACGCGCTGGCGTCGGCGAAGGTGCCGGTGCTCGACGTCGCCACGCGCTACACGGAGCTCGGCGAAGCGCTCCTGCCGCTCATCAACCCGGTGGTCGGCGCGAAGTACGGCCTGCACGTCGCGAGTTTCATCATCGAGAACGTGTCGGTGCCGCCCGAGGTCGAGCAGGCCATCGACAAGCGCTCGAGCATGGCGGCGGTGGGCAACCTCAACGACTTCGTCAAGTACCAGATGGCGAAGGGCATGGAAACGGGTGGGGGTGGCGGCGCAGCGGGCACGGCGAGCGAGCTGGCCGTGGGCTTCGCGATCGCGCAGCAGATCATGCAGCAGCAAGGCGGCGTGGGCGGGATCAAGCCCGTCGCCGGCGGCATCGGCGCGGCGGCAGGTGCGGCGGCGGGTGCCGCGGTCACGGGCGCAGGCGCGGCAGCGCCGGCAGCGGCAACGCTCGACCTGCTCGGTCCGGGCGAGGTCGCGGGTCTGCTGGGCGTCTCGGAGGCTGACGTGCTCGCGGTGCTCGAGTCGGGCGAGCTGAAGGGACGGAAGATCGGCTCGACCTGGCGGGTGAAGCGGTCCGCCGTAGACGAGTACCTCGCCGGCTGACGAGGCGGGACCGGCGTCGCACCATGGCGGACATCGTCGCGCTCGAGAAGCACGCCTGCCCGGCGTGCGGAGCGCAGGCCGAGTGGAACCCAGGCAAGCAGAAGCTCGTGTGCCCGTTCTGCGGGACCGAGTCGCCGTACGCCTTCTCGCCGGCCACGGGAGAGATTGCCGAGATCGACCTCGTGCGAACGCTGCGCGAGATGCCCGAGGAGCTGCGCGGATGGAAGGCCGACAAGCGGACCGTGCAGTGTCAGAGCTGCCGGGCCGTCATGGTCTTCGACCCCGAGCGCGTGGGCCAGAACTGCGAGTTCTGCGGCTCGCCGGCCCTGGTCGACTACGGCGCGCTCAAGGCGCCGATCCGCCCGCAGAGCGTCCTCCCCTTCCGCGTCAGCCAGTCGGCGGTGCGCGAGACCATCCGCTCGTGGTACGCGAGCAAATGGCTCGCGCCGAGCGCCTTCTCGAAGAAGGCGCTCGTCGATCGCGTCCACTCGGTCTATCTGCCCTACTGGACCTTCGACGCGCACGTGCGGTGCCCATGGCGCGCCGAGGCGGGCCACTACTACTACACGACCGAGACCTACCGCGACAGCAACGGCCGCCGGCAGACCCGGCAGGTGCGGCACGTGCGCTGGGAGCCGGCCGCGGGCGTCGTGACCCACTTCTTCGACGACCTCCCGGTGCCGGGCTCGCAGGGCGTCGCCAGGCACCTGCTGGCGCAGATCGAGCCCTTCCCGACCCACGAGCTCGTGCCCTACGACACCGGGTATCTGTCGGGCCACGTCGTCGAGCACTACCAGGTCGTGCTGGTGGACGCGGCCAAACAGTCGCGCGATGCGATGACGGCGTCGCTGCGGGATTTGTGCGAACGGCAGATTCCGGGCGACACGTCGCGCAACCTGCAGATCTACCCGGAGTGGTCGGGCGAGACCTTCAAGCACATCCTCCTGCCGGTGTGGCTGCTCACCTATGACTACGGGCGGCGGGCCTTCCAGGTCGTCGTCAACGGCTACACGGGCCGCATCGC
>JAHDVQ010000207.1 GCA_023384595.1 Vicinamibacteraceae bacterium
TCAGTTGAAGTGCTTCACCGCCGGCCAGACGTCCGCCAGCGCGACTCGGGGCTCGCGGGCGACGTACACGGGGAGATCGCGCTCGTAGGGCATGCAGTAGTCGCAGGAGGTGCGGGCCACCTCGTCGACACGCGCGAAGACGCGCTCGTGGCTCTCGACCCGTCCCCCGAGGATGATCAGGGTGGAGATCTCGCCCTCGCCGGGGCCCCACAGGTGATAGGTGTTGTGGCCCGAGATGGCTGGCGGCAGCGGGTACCGCGTGGCGAAGTACTCCATGGCTCCGGCCTCGCCGTAGTTCTGGGCATAGACTCGCGCCGCGGCGCGCTCGGCCTCGGGGAGCGCCTGGTAGACGCGCGACACGGTGGCCGCCATCGACTCCCACCCGAACATGTCGGCAAAGTGCTGCGGCAGCTCGCCCATGGCATGGCGCTCGCCAGACGCGGGCGTGACCCCGAGGCGCCGCGCATAGGCGACGAACTGCTCGATGGGCATCACCGGCAGCGCCATCGGCGCCAGGGCGAGGGCGGTCGCGACGAGGGCCGTCGCGAAGCCCCAGCGCCAGCTGCGGCGCGCGGCGAGCCGCGCTTCGACCCACGTGGCGCCGGCGGCGAACAGCAGCGGGAACGCCGCGCCGAAGTAGTACGCCTTGGCCCGCGTCGAGAGCAGGACGAGGAGCACGACCCCCACCGCCACACCGAGCGCGCGGACGTCGCGGAAGCTCCGGCCCGCGACGAGCGCCCCGAACCCGGCGACGAGGAGCAGCGCCGGTCCCGGCCCGGCATGGAGCAGCACCTCCCCGAGGAACGCGAGCGGCGAGAGCGGCGTGATCTTGAACGCCTGGGCGTTCTGTGTGAACTCCACGATGGGCCAGCCGTGCGCGACCTGCCACCAGAGGTGCGGCGACGCCATCGCCACGGCGATGAGCAGACCCACCCACAGGTGGGGCACCGCCAGCTCGCGCCGCACCCGGGTGAGCACGAGGCCCGCCGCCACACCCGCTCCGAAGATGGCCATGCTGTGCTTGGTGAGCAGGCCCAGGCCGCACACGACGCCGAACCAGATCCAGGCCGACGCCGGCGCGTGGTGGCGCAGGCGCGCGACGAGCAGCCACGCCGCCACCGTCCACAGCAGGATCTCGAGCCCGTTCATCGAGAGGATGTGGAACAGGAACAGCAGTCCGGTCGCGAGTCCCGTCGCCAGGGCCGCGAGCACCTGGGCGAACGTGCCGCCCCCGAGCCGGCGCGCCAGGTCGCCGGTGACGACGACGGCCGCGCCGCCGATGAGGATCGGGATGATTCGCAGTCCGGCGGCGCTCTCGCCGAAGAGCGTGGCGCCGAGCCAGGCGAGCACCGCGACGGCCGGCGGGTGGTCCACGTAGCCCCACGCGAGCCGCTTCGCGCACGCCAGGTAATACAGCTCGTCGCGGAAGATGCCGTACTGGCCGGCCACGGCGAGGTGCGCGAGCGTCACGAGGCCCGCGACCACCAGGACGCCCTTCGAAAACGGCGCGAGCCGCGGCCCGAGCGGCGCGGTCGCGGGTTCGCGCGCGGTCAATCCCCTCTCCTTGCCTGGCCTGCAGCCTGTAGCCTGTAGCCTATAGCCTATTTCTTCAAATTCCGCGCGAGGAACGCGTAGATCTCGCGCCGCGACTCCTTCGCGAGCGCCGTGTCGAGACGGTTGAAGGCGTGCCCGCCTGGCGCCGCATCGTAGACCTTGTACTCGAACGACTTGCCCGCCGCCTTGAGCGCGGCCGCGAGGTGCTCGACCTCCATCACGTTCACGTCTTCGTCGTTGCTGTTCGTGTGGATGAGCAGCGGCGTCTGCAGCTTGCCCGCATGGTAGACCGGCGAGCGCCGGCGGTACTCCATCGGGTCGTCGACGGCCTCCTTGCCGATGAAGCCCGCGAAGATGTCGCGGTAGGCCTGGTTCTTGTACCCCATACGCTGGACGAGATCGCTCACCGGGACGCCGGCGTACGCCACCCGGTACGCCGTGGGCCAGCGGAACACATTGAACAGCGCGTGGTAGCCGCCGTGGCTCCACCCGATGATCCCGACGCGCCCCGGGTCGACCGGCAGGTGCTCGACCGCCCAGTTTCGCGCCGCGTAGGTATCGTCGATCTCGGCGCCGCCGTAGTCGATCTGGTCGTAGAAGAACCGGCCGTACCCGACGCTGCCCCGATACTCGGGCGCGACGATGACGTAGCCCTGCTCGAGCAGCTCGCGCACGATGTGGGCGTTGCCCGTGTTGAAGTCGCCGTGGACGCCGCCGTGGACGAAGACGAGGAGGGGAGCCTTGCCCTGGAGCGACCGTGGCACGAACGTGTAGGCGGGGATGATGAGCGGGTTGCCGGCGCCCTGCCCCGTCGGGTTCGAGGTGCGCGCCGGCAGGCTCGTGATGCGGACCTTGTCGATGCGTGCGATGTCGCCCAGCTGCAGGTGCCACAGCACATCGTCGATGCGCTTGAGGAGCACGTCCAGCTCGTGATCGGTCGCGCTCTGCCCGCGGACGATGCGCCGCAGTTCCGAGGCGAGATCGGGCGCGGGCGCCTGTGGTGGAGCGGGCTGCGCGGCGAGCGCGGCGGGTACCGTGAGCAGGGCCGCGCACAGCGCAGTGCGGGCCAGGAAGGCGACGCGTGACGACATCGACGACTCCTCGGAGGGGGCGTTATCGGGGCCGGTACTCGAACTCGGCGCGGCAGCCGCCGCGCACGCGCACGCCATCGCGCGACCAGGTCCAGTTCATGCCCTCACGGCACGGTGTGTCGCTGAGCTGACGCAGCACGCGCACGTCGCCGCCAATGTTGGCAGGACAGAACGACTCCCGCCCGTCGCGCGACTGACAGGTCACGCGCTGATACCGGCCCGTGAACCCATCGTCGCCGGGCCGGCGGGGGCGGTACTCGAACTCGGCGCGGCAGCCGCCCCACACGCGGACGCCCTGCCGGTTCCACGAGTAGTTGCGGCCCTCGCGGCACTCGGTGTCGCTCAGTTGCCGTGCCACGCGCACGTCGCCGCCGATGTTCGCCGGGCAGAAGTCCTCGCGGTTGTTGCGCGACTGACAGGTGACCCGCTCCCAGCGGAAGTTGCCCGACCCGCCGCCCCAGCTGCCGCCGCTTCCGCCCCACCAGCCGGAGCGCGCGCGGTACTCGAACTCGGCCCGGCAGCCGTCCCACACGCGGATGCCATCGCGGTTCCACTCCCAGTTGCGGCCCTCGCGGCACCGCGTACTGCTCAACTCCCTGACGATGCGCACGTCGCCCTGGATGTTGGCGGGACAGCGCCGATCGCGGTCGTTCCGCGATTCGCACACCAGGCGCTGATAGCCGCGCGCCTGTGTCTCGCCGGCGTCGGCCGTGACCACAGCGGGGGTAGGCTCGGGCGGCGACACGCCAGCTCCTGCGGCGAGCGTACCGAAATCGCCGGCGCCGTACGTGCCGGCGACGAAGAGCAGGACGAGTGTCAAGAGAAGGGGACGACGGGACATGGCGTGCACTCCTCGGCCGCACTCCTGCGACCGCCTAAAGATATGCCACGGCGGTCCCGGGCGCCACTCCCGCCCTGGCGCCCTGGGCTTGGGCCCCGACCTCACTGAGCCGGGTCGAACTCGACGACCACCGGTCCGTGATCGCTCGTCCCGAACTCGCGCAGCGAGGCGTAGCGCCGGGCGCGCGAGGCGAGCGCCCGCGAGGCGAGGACGTAGTCGATGCGCCATCCGATGTTGCGCTGGCGGAGGTTCCGCCACGGCGCCCACCACGTGAACTGCTCCGCATCGTCGGGGTAGCAGTGGCGCCCGATGTCGACGAGGCCTCGCGCAAGCAGCCGCGAGAACCGCTCGCGCTCTTCGGGGAGCTGGCCGACGGCCCGGGGCTTTCGTTCCTTTGGATGGACGTCGAGATCGGTGTGCGCCACGTTCAGGTCGCCGCAGATGACGAGCGCGCCGGGTGCCGACGCGGCCTCCCCGGCCCACGCATCGAGCGCGTCGAGGAACCGCAGCTTCGCGTCGAGGTCCTTGCCGCCGTTCGGCACGTAGACCGAGGCCACGGTGAGCGCGCCGATCCCGTCGACGTCGAGCGTGGTGCAGACAATCCGCGATTCCTGGTCGAAGGGCGGGTGCACGCACCCGAAGGGCTGCCGGGCCCGGCCGCGGTGCACATGAATCGACACGCCGGAGTAAGCGCGGTACCCGTGCCAGTACGACTCGTAGTCGGCCAGCGACACGAGCAGCTCCGGAATCTGGTCGCGCGTGGCCTTCAGCTCCTGCAGGCAGACGACGTCGGGATGCTCGCGATCGACGAGCTCCTGCACCTGGGCCGCGCGGGCCCGGATGCCGTTGACGTTCCACGTGACGATCTTCATTGCGGTACACTCTACCCGCGTTCCCGCCACTCCGGGGCCCCGCGCGGATGACCGATGCCGCCCACGACGAACTCGCCCGACTGAGGCGGCTCGACCGCCTGGCAGACCTGCTTCCCGCGCTCGCGGGCGCGCTCGATGTTCGCGAGGTGTTCGGGCGGCTGGCGAACATCACCCGACAGGTGCTCGACCACGACGGGATGGCCATCGTGCTGCTCGACGCCGATCGAGCCACGGCCAGGGTATACGCGGTGTCGCTGGAGGTCGACTTCGCGCGTCCCGACGTTCTGCGGATGACCGACGAGGAGCGCGTGTGGGTGCACACGCCCTGGGAGTTCGACATCATCGACGACGTGCAGGCGATTGCGGCATGGGCCGATCGCCCGCCCGTCAAGGCCGGCTTTCGCGCGATGCTGCGCGTGCCCCTGCGAACCGGCGAGGGGCTCATCGGCGCGCTCGGATTCCTCTCGTTCACCCCCGGCCGCTACACCAGCGATGACGCGCCCGTGGCGCGGCGCGTCGCCGATTACGTGCTGCTCGCGCTGTCGCACCAGTCGATGGCCGAGGACGCGGCGCGCGCGGCCGAGGCGCGCGAGCGGGCGGCGAGGCTCGAGCAGCGGGTATCGCAGTTGAGCGCCGAACTCGCCTCGCTCGGCGGCGGAACGCCCCGGCTGGTGGGTGACTCGCCGGCGTGGCGACACGCCGTTGGCCAGGCCATGCGCGTGGCCGAGACCGAGACGACCGTGCTGCTTTCTGGAGCATCCGGAACCGGCAAGGAGGTGCTCGCGCGGTATCTCCACCGGGGATCGAAGCGACGCGACGGGCCGTTTGTCGCCATCAACTGTGCGGCGCTGCCCGAGGCGCTGCTCGAGTCGGAGTTGTTCGGCCATGCGCGCGGCGCCTTCACCGGAGCGGTGCAGGATCGCGCCGGCCGCGTCGAGCAGGCTGCCGGCGGCGTGCTGTTCCTCGACGAGGTGGGCGAGATGAGCCCCGGGGTGCAGGCGAAGTTCCTGCGGCTCCTGCAGGAGCGCGAGTTCCAGCGGCTCGGAGATACGCGCACGCGCCGCGCCGACATCCGCGTGATTGCCGCGACCAACCGTGACCTTCACCACATGGTGGAGCGCGGGGAGTTCCGGGAGGACTTGTACTATCGCTTGAACGTCTTCGAGATTCGCCTGCCGCCGCTGCGCGAACGGCGCGAGGACATCCTCCCGCTCTGCGACGCGCTGCTCGAGGACATCGGCCGCGCGATCGGGCGGCCGGCGGCGGGACTGTCGCGCGATGCGCGCCCGCTGCTCCTCGACTACGCCTGGCCCGGCAACGTGCGCGAGCTGCGCAACGTGCTCGAGCGGGCATCGATTCTCGCCGACGGAGGACTCATCACGCGCGAGCACCTCGTGCCGCTTTCCCCCGTCGCCACTCCCGCATCGGCCCGTCGTCGGCCCGAGGCTGCGATCGGGGGACGCGCAGTGGAGGCCGAAGACGGCGTCCCGGGTTCGGCCGGTGCGCTCGAGGCCCTCGAGCGCCGGATGGTGGAGCAGGCTCTCGCCGAGGCGCGCTTCAACAAGTCGCGGGCGGCGCGGCGGCTCGGCCTGACGCGGGCGCAGCTCTACGTGCGGCTTCGCCGCTACGGGATCGACGCCTGAGCTTCTCCAGGGCC
>JAHDVQ010000208.1 GCA_023384595.1 Vicinamibacteraceae bacterium
TATGGTGTTGCGTTGACCGATTGAATTCACCTTACCCATGTCTCCGGAATGGACCGAGCGAAGGCTGGCGGTGAGGCAGGGATTCGAACCCTGGGTAGAGCTTTTAGGCCCTACAACGGTTTAGCAAACCGCCGCCTTCAGCCTCTCGGCCACCTCACCGCATCGAGCTAACTATTGTCGCACAAGGACTTGTGGATCTCAGCGTCTTGGCTCGGACCGGCGTTTTGGCCCGATTGTCCCTGAGATTGTCCTCGCGGCGACTCTGGAGCCTCCCGAGGGCGGGATCGGCGCCAGCGGCCGATATTGTAACTGACGCCGGCGCCAACGTGCTCAGGATCCACTTCCCTGCTCAGCCGCCGGCTCATCGCTTCTTCCCCCCAAGCGCCGCCGCCTGTTTCATCCAGGACGCGGGCATCACGACAGTCGCTCAGGCGAGCCCGCCGCCTTCGGGTCGTCCCATCACGGCTGCCGATTCGCAGGGGCCGAGTAGTTCACCATCCAGTTGATTCCGAAGCGGTCTGTCAGGCTGCCGAAGTAGTCGCCCCAGAACTGGTCCGCGATGGGCATGGTGATCGTGCCGCCCTGCGAGAGCGCGTCGAAGACGCGGTCGGCTTCCTGCCTGCTGTCGGGGTGGAGGGAGATGGAGATGTTGTTGCCCTCGACGCGCGCGGGACCCATGCCCGCGATCATGTCGCTTGCCATGATCATCTGGCCGTCCGGCAGCTCGAGGCCGACATGCAACACGAGTGCCTTCTGCTCGGCGGTGAGCTCGAAGCCGTCCTGCAACGGCATCGAGCCGAACCGATGGATCTCCGTCAGCGTTCCACCAAGGGCCTTCTCGTAGAAGCGGAATGCCTCCTCGGTCTTGTTATCGAAGTTGAGGTAGGGATGGATCTTCATGCTCGTCCCCCCAATGTCTCGGTCACAGCCGCGCTCACTGCCCGGCCGAGGGCGTGCGCCTGAGTGGATTCTACCCGGGGCCTGCAGCCTCGCAAGGTGAGCAGGCCGTGCGCGTGTTGAAGAACCCAGGCGAACCGGGTCAGACGAAGACCATTGGCCCGCCGGTAGCGCGCGAGCCACGGCCGTCGGCCCCCGCCGCCAGGCCCCGGCGACACGGAGGGAACATGGGAACCGCTGGCGTCACCGCGAGTTCCGCGCTATAAGCGATCTCATGGACCTGCACTTCGAGTTGAAGCGCGGCGAGCGGCCAGCCGGCATCGCCGACCTTCTCGACCGGATGAAGGAGACGGCCAGCCGCCATCGCATCCGGTGCCCGACGTGCGGATGGCAACCGGGCGCGGACAGCCGCTGGACCTGCGTGCCGACCGACGCGCCCGAGTACTACGCGCACGGCTGCGGCACGGCCTGGAACACGTTCGAGACGCGCGGTTGCTGCCCGGGCTGCGACCACGCGTGGCGCTGGACCGCGTGCCTGGCCTGCGGCATGTGGTCGCGGCACGAAGACTGGTACGGACCGGACGACGACGACATCTGACGCGTCACCGGCGAGGTGACGCCCCACGGCGGCGGTTCTGGGCGCCGGGCCGCTTCCGCATGGTGCGGGCGTTGAGTATCTCGTCGTGGGCGCCCATGCGGTCGCCTTCCACGACGAGGCCTGGCCGAACCGGGTTTCGTCGCGTTATGAAGATCAGACCATCTGGGTCATCGGTCGCGACGATCTCGTCGCGAACAAGCGCGCGGCCGGGCCGGCTCAGGACCTGCTGGACGTCGCAACTCTGGAGAAGCACAAGTCGTCAGCGAGGTCGATCAGGCCCGTCGGCTGGCGGCGATCGGACGCCGCCTCCTACCGCATCTGCGGAAAGCCGAGGCTCACCCCGCGGTGCTGCGGGTCCGGCCAGCGCGCCGTCACGACCTTCCCGCGCGTGTAGAACTGAATCCCCTCGCGGCCATGCACGTGCGCGTCGCCAAAGAGCGACTGCTTCCAGCCGCCGAACGAGTAGTAGGCCATGGGGACCGGGATCGGCACGTTGATCCCCACCATGCCCACCTGCACCTCGTGCTGGAAGCGACGGGCGGCCCCGCCGTCGTTGGTGAAGATGGCGACGCCGTTCGCATAGGGGCTGTCGTTCACGAGCGCCAGCGCCTCCTGGTAGCTGGCGACCCGGACAATGCCCAGCACGGGGCCGAAGATCTCGTCGCGGTAGATCTCCATGTCGGGCGTCACCCGATCGAAGAGGCACGGGCCGATGAAGAAGCCGCCCTCATGGCCGGGCACCGTCAGGCCCCGGCCATCCTCGACGAGTTCGGCCCCGGCGGCCTCGCCGCGATCGACGTAGCCGGCCACGCGCGCACGATGGTCGCCCGTCACCACCGGACCCATCTCCGCGGCGGGGTCCGTTCCCGCGCCGACCTTGAGGCGACGTACCCGCTCGCGCACGCGCGGCACGAGACGATCGCCGGCGTCTCCCACCGCCACCACCACCGAGATCGCCATGCAGCGCTGACCGCTCGACCCGTACCCGGCGCTGACGGCCGCGTCGGCCGCAAGCTCGAAGTCGGCATCGGGAAGCACCACCATGTGGTTCTTCGCGCCGCCGAGCGCCTGGACGCGCTTGCCAGCGCGGGTGCCCGTCTCGTAGACGTGCCGCGCGACGGGAGTCGAGCCCACGAAGCTGACGGCCGCAATGCCCGGGTGCGCCAGGATGGCGTCGACCGCCGCGCGGTCTCCGTGTACGACGTTGAAGACCCCGGCAGGCAGGCCGGCCTCGGCCAGGAGCCGCGCGCAGAACACCGCGGCGGACGGGTCCTTCTCGGACGGCTTCAGCACGAACGCGTTGCCGCAGGCGATGGCCAGCGGGAACATCCACATGGGCACCATCGCCGGGAAGTTGAACGGCGTGATGCCGGCCACCACCCCCAGCGGCTGGCGCATGGAGTAGCTGTCGACCTCGGTCGAGACGTTCTCGGAGAACTCGCCCTTCAGCAACTGCGGGAGCCCGCAGGCGAACTCCACGACCTCGAGGCCGCGCGTCACCTCGCCGAGCGCGTCGGAGAGCACCTTCCCGTGCTCGGCGGTCAGCAGGGCGGCGAGGTCCTGCCGGTGGCGCTCCACGATATCGCGGAACGCGAACATCACGCGCGAGCGCGCGGCGAGCGAACTGTGGCCCCACGCCGCGGCGGCACGCGCTGCGGCGGTGACCGCGGCATCCACTTCCGCCGCGCCGGCGAAGGCGACGCGCGACCGCACCGCGCCGGTCGCCGGGTCGAAGACATCGCCCCAGCGCTCCACCGGCCCGTTCCACGCCTGGCCATCGATCCAGTGCGTCACCACGCCAGACCCGATTGCTGCCGCCGCTGTGTGCGTCGCCATGTGAACCACCTGTTCAGGGGTCGGGAGTATTTTCAGTTCCTGCGCACTGAGTTGAAGGAGTCGGCTCCCCGACCGCTTCCTGGAGGTACGCAGAAACTGAAAATACTCCCGACCCCATTTTCGTTCAGCCGCGACAGGCGCGGTCGGTGATCTCGAGGCCGCGATCGATCGTCGCGAACCCCTCGTCCAGTTGTCGTTCGTCCACCACCAGCGGCGGGTTCGTGAAGAACGTGTTCCACCGGACGAACGTATAGAGGCCCTGTTCCCTGAAGAACCGGCCGAGGGCCGCCATCTCCTCTGAACTTCCGCCGTACGGGGCCATCGGCTCATGGCTCGCGCGGTCGCGCACCAGTTCGACGATGCCGAAGAGCCCAATCGACCGTGTGGCGCCCACCGACGGGTGCCGGCGCTCGAGATCGAGCAGGCGCTCCCGCATCAGCGCTCCCATCGTCGCGGCCCGTTCGATCAGTCGCTCGTCCTCGTACACCGCTATCGTCGCCAACGCCGTGGCGCACCCGAGCGGGTGGCTGTTGTACGTGAGGCCACCCGGAAACATCCGATCTGCGAAGGCACGCGCGATCTTCGGGCCGAAGCCCACCGCACCCAGCGGCACGTAGGCCGACGTGAGCCCCTTTGCCATGGTGATGATGTCGGGCACGACGCCCCAGTGATCGACAGCAAACCATCGACCGGTGCGGCCGAAGCCCGACATCACCTCGTCGGCGATGAGCAGGATGCCGTGCTTCGTGCAGATCTCCCGGACACCCTGCATGTAGCCATCCGGCGGCACGAGGATGCCGTTGGTGCCGACGACGGTCTCCACGATGAAGGCGGCGATGTTCCCGGCGCCCTCGTAGCGGATGACGTCCTCGAGTTCCCGAAGCGCCGAGTCGACGGGTTCCGGATCCCGGCGGCCCCACTTGTGGAAGTCGGGCGCGCGCACGACGCCCGCCATCCCCGGCTCGGACGGCCAGCGCCGCGGATCGCCCGTCAGGGAGATGGCGCCCGCCGTGCCGCCGTGGTACGAACGGTAGCGCGCGAGGATCTTGTGCCGCCCCGTCACCACGCGGGCGATCCGGATCGCGTTCTCGTTGGCTTCGGCCCCGCCGTTGGTGAAGAAGAACGTGTCGATGTCTCCGGGCGTCACCTCGGCGAGCTTCGCGCCGAGCCGCGCCCTCGGCTCGGTGGCCATGAACGGGTTGGCGTACGCCAGCGACGCGGCCTGCTCCTGGATGGCGCGCACCACCTTCGGGTGTCCGTGCCCGATGTTGGTGCACATCAACTGGCTGTTGAAGTCGAGGTACCGCTTGCCGTCGGGCGTCCAGAAGTAGACGCCCTCGGCACGGGCCATGGGAATGGGGTCGACGGCCGCCTGGGCCGACCATTCGTAGATCGTGTGACGGCGACAAAGGGAGACGATCTCGTCTCCCGTGAGCGGAGTCGTGGTGACGGCCTGAGCCATGGCTACCTCGTGGGTCTCGTGGGCATCGAATTCTCAACCGGCACCGCGTCGAGGTCGACCGCAGGCGTGCCGCGCATCGTCACCGCGTAGACGCCGAACGCCACCGCGAAGCCGACGAACCAGGCGTAGTCGAAGAGCGGCCGCAGGGCAGGGACGACCAGGCCCACGAGGGCTACGGCGACACCTGCCACGAGGGCCGCGAGGGCCTTCGGGTTCCAGCGGCCGTAGATTCCGCGGGGCTCGTAGAGCTCGGCGAGGGCGAGCCGGGCGCGGCGAACGACCCAGTAGTCGGCCACGAAGATCCCGGCCACGGGCCCGAGGAGCGCCGAGTACGTGATCATCCACCCGATGTAGCGGTCGGCGTTCTCGAGCAGGCGCCACGGCATGATCGCGATGCCGACGATGCCGGTGATGATGCCGCCACGGGCGAAGTCGATGCGTGACGGCCAGAGGTTGGCGAACCCATTGGCGGGCGCCACGACGTTGGCCGCGACGTTGGTGGTGAGGGTGGCCACCAGCAACGCGAGCAGCGCGACGAGCACGATGATGGGGTTGTCGAGCCGCGAGAGCAGCCGCACCGGGTCCCAGATCGCCTCTCCAAAGATGACCACCGAGGCCGATGTCACGGCGATGCCGATGAACGAGAAGAGCGTCATCGTCGTGGGCAGTCCGAGGAACTGGCCCCAGACCTGCGCGCGTTGATTGCGGGCGAAGCGCGAGAGGTCGGGGATGTTGAGGGCCAGCGTCGCCCAGAACCCGACCATCGCCGTCAGCGACGGCACGAAGAACGCCAGGAATTCTCGGGTGGTCGCGAACCGGCTCGGTTGCGTGAAGACGGGCCCCGGTCCTCCGGCTTTCACGGTGGCCCACGCGAGCAGGGCGAGACCCGAGACGATGAGGAACGGCGCCGCCCACGCCTCGAGCGCGCGAATCGCGTCGCTCCCGCGCACCACGATGTAGATGTTCATCGCCCAGAACAGGGCGAACCCCAGGGCCAACGCGTATGGCGGCTCCCAGGCCGGCAGGGCCACCTTCAGCATGGTGTAGATGGCCTGGCCGCCAATCCAGGTCTGGATGCCGAACCAGCCGCACGCGACGATCGCCCGCAGCAGGGCGG
>JAHDVQ010000209.1 GCA_023384595.1 Vicinamibacteraceae bacterium
GTCGATCCGGCGTCCGCCGTTCGGCACTGGAGGTGTCGGGCGGGACGGGCATGTCGCCGCCCGAGCGAGTTCCCGAAGGCGACGGCCCGACACGACCGAGCCCTCGACGGCGCCGAGGGATGTCTGAGCGCGGGGGGAGACGTGCCCGGCACGCCAGGGGTCCGGCATCCGGCATCCGGCTACCGGCGGCGTCGATCTGGCCTCCGGCGGCCCTCCCGATCCGCCGATCAGCCGATCCGCCGATCCCTCGAGAAGAACTCGCGCTGCAGTCTCAGGATGAGCGGGATCGAGCCGAGCAGGGCGACGAGGTTGGGAATGGCCATGAGGCCGTTCAGCGTGTCGGCGATGTCCCACACGAGGTGCAGCGCCCCGGTCGCCCCAAGGTAGATGAAGACCAGCCACAGCAGCCGGTACGGCAGGGCCGCACGCGCGCCGAGCAGGTACACGATGCCCGTCTCGCCGTAGTAGCTCCATCCGATCATCGTGGAGAACGCAAAGAGAATGAGGCTCGTCGTCACCACGACGTTGCCGGCGGTGCCGGGAAGGCCGACCGAGAACGCCAGACCGGAGAGCGCCGCACCCGTGGCGCCCTGCGACCACACACCGGTCACCAGGATGGCGAGTCCCGTCGTCGTGCAGACGAGGATGGTGTCGACGAACACTTCGAAGATGCCGTACAGCCCCTGGCGCACCGGGTGGTCGGTGCGGGCGGCGGCGTGCACCATCGGCGCGCTGCCGAGGCCGGCCTCGTTCGAGAAGAGGCCGCGCGCAACACCGTAGCGCAGCGCCATTGCGACGGTCGCGCCCGCGAATCCGCCGGTGGCGGCAGTACCCGTGAAGGCGCCGTCGAAGATCATCGCGAACGCGGCGGGCAGTTCCGAGGCGAACCGCGCCAGGATGAAGAGCCCGCCGGCCAGATAGAAGATGGCCATGAAGGGCACGAGCCACTCGGTGACCTCGCCGATCCGGCGGATGCCGCCCAGAATCACGGCCGCGACGAGCACGATGAGGACGGCGCCCGTGAGCCACGGCTGAATCCCGAAGCTCGCCTGGAGCGAGGCGGCGACGGAGTTGGCCTGGACCATGTTGCCGATGCCGAAGGCGGCGAGCGGCACGAGCACGGCGAAGATGGTGCCGAGCCAGGGCAGTCCGAGCCCCTTGCGCAGCACGTACATCGCCCCGCCCCGCATGACGCCGTTGGCGTCGGGTTCGCGGTAGTGCAGGGCGACGATGATCTCGGCGTACTTGGTGCACATGCCGACCAGGCCGGAGACCCAGAGCCAGAACATGGCGCCGGGCCCGCCGATGGAGATGGCGGTGGCCACGCCCGCGATGTTGCCGACGCCGACCGTCGACGCCAACGCCGTGGCGACGGCCTGGAACGGCGAGACGCTCCCGGCGGCCGTGCTCTTCCTCTGCCGCAGCTTCCCGAGCACCTCGACGAGGGCGACCCCGAGATAGCGGAACTGCGCGGCTCCCGTGAGCACCGTCAGCAGCACGCCCGTGCCCACGAGCAGGACGATCATCGGTACGCCCCACACGTAGCCATTCAGCCAGGAGTTCCAGGCGGCGATCTGGTCGGTCATGGGCCGCGAGTTTACCCCACTTCACGGGTAGAATGGTCGCCGGGCCGGCCGGCCCGTTCATTCAGGAAGGACACGCCGCATGGACTCGTTCGTCATGGTGTTCACGGTCTTCGTGCTCGCCATCTTCGTCGGCTTCGAGGTCATCACCAAGGTGCCGCCGCTGCTGCACACGCCGCTCATGTCGGGGTCGAACGCGATCTCGGGCATCACGATCATCGGCGCGATGATCTCGGTCGCGACGCCCAACGAGTTCACCACCGTCCTCGGCTTCCTCGCCGTGGTCTTCGCCATGGTCAACGTGGTGGGCGGCTTCCTCGTGACGCACCGCATGCTCGGCATGTTCCACAAGAAGGACAAGAAGGGCTAGCGCCGTGGACGCACTCATCAACCTCGCGTACCTGGCGGCGTCGGCGCTGTTCATCCTCGGCCTGAAGGGCCTCTCGCACCCGCGCACCGCCGTGCGCGGCAACTTCCTCGGCGCGCTCGGCATGCTGGTCGCCATCATCGCGACGCTCTTCGACCGGCACATCATCGAGGCCGGCATGTCGGGACTGATCTTCATCATGGCCGGCATGCTCGTCGGAAGCCTCGTGGGGGCGGTGCTGGCGATCAAGGTGCACATGACCGCCATGCCGCAGATGGTGGCGCTGCTGAACGGCTTCGGCGGCATCGCGTCTGTGCTGGTGGCCGGCGCCGCGCTCACCGACGCCAACCCGCAGACGACGACGCTCCAGCTCACGGTGGCGACGGCCGCCTCTGGACTCATAGGCGGCGTCACGTTCTGGGGCAGCCTGGTGGCGTTCGACAAGCTGCAGGAGTGGGTGCTGCCCGGACACCCGATCCACTTCCCGGCGCAGCAGTGGTTGAACGTGGTGCTGGGTCTCGTCGCGGTGGGGCTCACGGTGGTAATCGTGCGCGACCCTTCGACGCTGTGGGCCTATTGGGTCCTCGTCGCCGTCGCCTCGGTGCTGGGTGTGCTGCTCACGATTCCCATTGGCGGCGCCGACATGCCGGTGGCCATCGCCCTGCTCAACTCCTACTCGGGCCTGGCCGCGGCCGCCACGGGGTTCGTGCTGAACAACTCCGTGCTCATCATCGCCGGCTCGCTTGTCGGCGCGTCGGGCATCATCCTCACGCAGATCATGTGCAGGGCGATGAACCGCTCGCTCTTCAACGTGCTGAGCGGCGCCATCGGACCCGAGGCCGCCGGCAGCCTGAAGGCCGACGACGTGTACAAGGGCAAGATCAAGTCGGCGTCCGCCGAGGACGTGGCCATGCTCTTCGACGCGGCCAGCCGGGTCGTCATCGTCCCGGGGTACGGGCTCGCGGTGGCGCAGGCGCAGCACGCGGTGAGCGACCTCGCCAACCTGCTCGAGTCGAAGGGCATCGAGGTGGAGTTCGCCATCCATCCCGTGGCCGGCCGCATGCCCGGGCACATGAACGTGCTGCTCGCCGAGGCCGACGTCGCCTACGACAAGCTCAAGGAGATGGACGAGATCAACTCGAGCTTCGAGCAGACCGACGTCGTGCTGGTGATTGGCGCCAACGACGTGGTGAACCCGCTGGCCCGCACCGACCCGACGAGCCCGATTGCGGGGATGCCGATCCTCGACGTGGACAAGGCGCGGACCGTCGTCGTCGTCAAGCGCAGCCTGAGCCCGGGGTTTGCCGGCATCCCGAACCCGCTGTTTGCACTCGACAAGACGCTGATGTTCTTCAAGGACGGGAAGGACGCGGTGGTGCAGTTGATTGCGGCGGTGAAGGCGGGGTAGTTAGCGGGCTACTGCCGGGGCCGCTGTGGGGCTGGGGCTCGCCGCCGTTTACTCATGCCGGGTCCGCGCAGGGAGGCCACCCATGGAGCAGCGCTGTCATCTCGCGGCGGTATGGCTGACGTGGCTCGGGTTGTCGCTGCTCGCCCTGGTGGTGTGGTGGCGCCTGGGCGTTCTCTCCGGACTCGGTGTGCTGATTGTCGGGATCGTCGCGCAGGTGGCCTACGTCCGCTGGTTTCGGCACGTCTCGGGCTGGATGGGCTACGGTTCGGTGGCCGACACGCCCGCGGATGCGGCGATGGTGCCGACGGGGCCGACGCGGGTCACCTTCTACACGGCCAGCGCGTGTCCGTTCTGTCCGATTGTCAGGCGCCGCCTGGCGGACCTTCAGCGGCAGGGCCAGCTCGAGGTTGAGGAGATCGAGGTGACGTTCCGCCCGGATGTCGTGCGCGCCAAGGGAATTCGCAGCGTGCCTGTGCTGGAGTCGGGCGGCCGTTTCTTGGTCGGCAATGCGACGTCGGCGCAGATTGCGGCCTTCTTGGGGGATGTGAGGACGACGGGCTGAGGCCTCCAGGCTCCAGGCTCCAGGCTCCAGGCGTACAAAGCAAAGGCCCGATGTGGCGAACCACATCGGGCCTTCTCGCTGAATATTCCCGGCAGCGACCTACTCTCCCACACCCCTGCGGATGCAGTACCATCGGCGGTAGCAGGCTTAACTTCCGTGTTCGGAATGGGAACGGGTGTGACCCTGCTCCTATGACCACCGGGGAACCGTGGCCCGTCCCCGCCCGTGCGGGCAGGTCTCCGGGCCTATGAACTTGAGAAAGAGCGCGTTTCCGTCAGACTCAGTCGAACGAGTTGGTCAGTCGCTATCCGTGAGACGGAGGTTCGCACGACTGAGCGCTGAGGAACGCGGTGACAACTGAACACCCTGCAAACGGTAGTTCTTCCGGCTCGTGATTCCACGAGGTGCGGAGTTAGTGGTCAAGCCTCACGGCTGATTAGTACCAGTAAGCTGAGAGTGTCGCCACTCTTACACATCTGGCCTATCACCTGGTAGTCTTCCAGGAGCCTTCAGGAGCCTTGCGGCTCGGGAGATCTCATCTCGTGGAGGGTTTCACGCTTATATGCTTTCAGCGTTTCTCCCTTCCGCACGTAGCTACCCAGCACTGCCGTTGGCACGACAACTGGTACACTAGAGGTGCGTCCAACCCGGTCCTCTCGTACTAAGGTCAGCCCCACTCAAATCTCCTGCGCCCATGGTAGATAGAGACCGAACTGTCTCGCGACGTTCTAAACCCAGCTCACGTACCGCTTTAACCGGCGAACAGCCGGACCCTTGGAACCTGCTACAGCTCCAGGATGCGATGAGCCGACATCGAGGTGCCAAACCTGGGCGTCGATGTGAACTCTTGGCCCAGATCAGCCTGTTATCCCCGGCGTACCTTTTATCCGTTGAGCGATGGCCCTTCCATGCGGAACCACCGGATCACTAAGGCCTGGTTTCCCACCTGCTCGACATGTACGTCTCGCAGTCAAGCTCGCTTCTGCCTTTGCACTCTACGGCTGATTTCCAAACAGCCTGAGCGAACCTTCGCGCGCCTCCGTTACAATTTGGGAGGCGACCGCCCCAGTCAAACTACCCGCCTAGCAGTGTCCCTGACCTGGATGACAGGTCGAGGTTAGAACGCCGAAGTATTAAGGGTGGTATCTCACCGTTGACTCCCCGAACCCCGAGAGGCTCGGTTCACAGTCTCCCACCTATCCTGCGCATAACACGTCAGCATTCACTACTAAGTTGTAGTAAAGGTGCACGGGGTCTTTTCGTCTAACCACGGGTAACCGGCGTCTTCACCGGTACCACAAATTCGCAGTGCCCCTCGTTGAGACAGCGCCCAGATCGTTACGCCATTCGTGCAGGTCGGAACTTACCCGACAAGGAATTTCGCTACCTTAGGACCGTTATAGTTACGGCCGCCGTTTACCGGGGCTTCAATTCAAGGCTTCACCTTGCGGCTGACCTCTCCTTTTAACCTTCCGGCACCGGGCAGGCGTCAGACCCTATACGTCGTTTTCGACTTCGCAGAGCCCTGTGTTTTTAGTAAACAGTCGCCTGGGCCTCTTTACTGCAACTCCCTCATGCTTCGTGGGCGAACCACTACACACTAACGGAGCACCCCTTCTTCCGAAGTTACGGGGCCAGTTTGCCGAGTTCCTAAACGAGGGTTCTCACTTGCGCCTGAGGATTTTCTCCTCGCCTACCTGTGTCGGTTTGCGGTACGGGTACCTGATCCACTCCTTAGAGGCTTTTCTCGGCAGCGTGGCGTCTGCGACTTTGTGAGCCCGAGAGCTCTCGCTTCGGCACCTCAGGATTAGCGACCCGCCGGATTTGCCTGGCGGATCTCCCTACATGCCTCAACCGGCACTTCCAGTCGCCGGCTCGCATAGCCTCCTGCGTCCCCCCATCGTGATAACGTGGACCTGGTAGTTCCGGAATGTTGACCGGATATCCATCCGCTACGCCTTTCGGCCTCGCGT
>JAHDVQ010000210.1:0-1450 GCA_023384595.1 Vicinamibacteraceae bacterium
GCGTGATGGCCTGGCGAATCCACCACGTCGCGTAGGTCGAGAACTTGTAGCCGCGGCGGTACTCGAACTTGTCGACCGCCTTCATCAGGCCGATGTTGCCTTCCTGAATGAGGTCGAGGAACTGCAGGCCGCGGTTCGTGTACTTCTTGGCGATCGACACCACCAGACGCAGGTTGGCCTCGACGAGCTCCTTCTTCGCCTGCTCGGCCTGCGCCTCGCCAATGTGGATTGTCTCGAGCGTGCGCCGCAGCCGCTCCGGCGTCTCGTCGAGCGCCTCGCTGCGCTCGCGCACGAGCTGCTTCAGCTCGCGCTGCCGCCTGGCCAGCGCCTTGCGCTCCTCTTCCTTCAGCTTCGGCCCCCGGCGCGCGGGCTTGGCCGTGAGCTGCTTCTCGATGGCGTCGGCTTCCTTCTGGATGCGCTGCACCTGCTCGACCGAGTCCTTGATCTGGTCGATGAGGCGGCGCTTGACGGCCTCGGTGAACTCGATGCGCCGAATGAGCTTCGAGAGCGTCACCCGCGCGCGCATGGCCCTGCCGCGCGCCTTGCGGTAGGGCCCGATGGGACGCTTGGGCACCGAGGCGAGCTTCTCCTCGCGCTTGTTCCAGTCGTTGAAGGCCTTCTTCACCGCGTCGATCTGGCGCAGCACCTCGCGAGCGCGCTCCTCGATGCGCTCGTCGGTGATCTCCTCGTCGTTGAAGATCACCAGCTCGCGGATGGTGCGCTGCCCGGCGCGCAGCTGCTCGCCGAAGCGGATGATCTCCTGCGCGACGGTCGGCGTGCGCGAGATGGACTTGATGACCGCCATCTTGCCGCGCTCGATGCGCTTGGCAATCGCCACCTCGCCCTCGCGCGTGAGCAGCGGCACCGTGCCCATCTCCCGCAGGTACATCCGGACCGGGTCGTTGGTCTTGTCGAGCGCCCCCGGCGTCAGGTCCAGCTCGATCTCCTCGCCGGCCTCCGGACGGTCGAGCAGCTTGTCCTCGCGGTACTTCTGCTCGGAGTCGACCACCTCGATGCCCGCGCTGCCGAACGTGCTGAAGAGATCGTCCAGGTCGTCGGCCGAGGACGTGATGTCGGAGGGCAGCAGCTCGCTCACCTCGTCGTAGAGCAGATAGCCCTTCTCCTTGCCGATCGAGATGAGCTGCCTCACTTCGTCGTACTTGTCTTCGATGGACAACGGACGTTCTCCCCGGGATTCGAGCCAGTTCTGACGCATAAGCCTTTTGTGACGCTTGTAGTTATCAGTTCTCAGTTATCAGTCAGGCTTCCGGCCGCCGGCTTCCGGCTTCCGGCTTCCACCTACCGCCCAACGCCCACCGCCCACCGCCTACCGCCTACCGCCCCGATGCCGGCAGGTGAGCGTCAGTCTCCAGGCTCCGAGCTCCAGGCTCCAAGCTACGCATTGAGCGCCTCGATCCTCACCTGCAGCTCGCTCTTCCGCTGGAGCAGC
>JAHDVQ010000210.1:1550-5886 GCA_023384595.1 Vicinamibacteraceae bacterium
CTACGCATTGAGCGCCTCGATCCTCACCTGCAGCTCGCTCTTCCGCTGGAGCAGCGCGTCCACCTCGACGGCGTCGGCCGACGGCTGTTCCTGCAGCCGGTCGAGCGCCCGCTGCACGTCCGCGCGCTCGCGCTGGTACCGCAGAATCCTCAGCGCCCGCGCGCACTCGGCCGGGGCGGCCGGCACCTCCTGTCCCGCCGCGAGCGCTGTCAGCGCCCGCACCTCCTCTTCGCTTAGACGCTCGAAGAGCGCTCCTGGCAACGAGTCGGCCGCCGAAAGGGGCAATTCACGAGCTTCTCTCAAAACCCGGGCCGATGCCAAGCCCTCGAGATCCTCGTCATCGAGGCCGGCCAGCGCCGGGAGCGCGTCGGCCGGCGCGTTGAGCAGCGCGGCCAGCAGGTGGCGTTCCGCCGGTCGCAGCGACCGGCCGAGCTGGGCCTGCCCTGGCAGGCTCGTCCGCTTTGCCACCGCCGCACGCCGGATTTCGTGCCGAATCACCTCTTCACTGATGCGCGCCCGGTGCGCCAGCCGGTCGGCGAACTGGTCGCGCGCCGTCGCCTCGGGAATCTTCGCCGCGACGGCCAGCATCTGCTCCACGAACGCCCGTCGCCCGGCGGGCTTCGCCAAGTCGTGCTCCCGCGCGGTGCGCTCGAGCAGGAAATCGAGGTACGGAATGGCCTCCTCGACCGCCTTCGCGTAGGCGTCGCCGCCCTCGCGCCGCACGAACGTATCCGGATCGTCGCCGCCCGGCAGCACGGCCACCGCCACGTCGAACCCCTCCTCCACGAGCAGGGTCGACGACTTGGCCGCCGCCCCGCTCCCCGCCGAGTCGGCATCGAAGCTCAGCACGACGTTCCGGGCGAACCGCCGAAGCGTCTGCGCCTGGGCCGGTGTCAGCGCCGTGCCGCACGTGGCCACGAGGTGGCGCACCCCGCCCTGCCACGCCTGGGCGAAGTCGAAGTAGCCTTCGACGACGACCGCCGTGTTTCGCTCCCTGATCGCCTGGCGGCTGAGGTTCAGGCCGTACAGCGTGCGCCCCTTCGTGTATATCGGTGTCTCGGGCGAGTTCAGGTACTTCGGCTGCTGGTCGTCGGCCATCGCCCGCCCCCCGAAGGCGACGACGATGCCCGATTCGCGGCAGATGGGGATCATGAGGCGGTTGCGGAACCGGTCGATGACCTCGCCGCCCTCGCGCTCGAGCCCCAGCCCGCTTCGGACGACCAGTGGCCGGGCGATTCCCCCCTTGATGAGATGCCGGACGAGGGCATCGCGTGACGCGGGCGCGTAGCCCAGGCCCAGCGCCTCGACCGTGTCCGGCGCGATGTCGCGTGCGGCGAGCATGGCCGCGGCGCGTGCGCCGGCCTCGGCGCGCAGGTGCTGCTTGAACCACGCGGCGGCCATCTCGTGCGCGCGCAGCAGCGCCTCGCGCTCGGCCTCGCGCGTCGGGTCGCGCCGCCCCTCGGGCGCGGGCACGGTGAGACCGAAGCGCTGCGCCAGGGTGCGCACCGCCTCGCCGAAGCCGACCTTGTCGCGCAGTTCGACGAACTTGAAGACGTCACCGCCGACGCCGCAGCCGAAGCAGTGGAAGAAGCCGCGCTCGCGGTTCACCGTGAAGGACGGCGTCTTCTCGCCGTGAAACGGGCAGAGCCCCTTGTAGGTCGTGCCCGCGCGCCGGAGCGGCACGGTGTCCTGCACGACGAGCACGATGTCGGCCGCGGTCCTGACCTCGTCGATGAACGACTGGGGATAGAGCGCCATGGCCGCGACGTTCAGTCCTTCAGCTCGAACACGGTGACGCCCGAGCCGCCCTGCTCGGGCGGGGCGGGCATGGCGCGGGCGACGAGCGGGTGCTTCTGCAGGTAGGCGCCGATGGCGCGCCGCAGCTGGCCGGTGCCGTGCCCATGGATGACACGCAGGGTGCGCAGCTCCGACACGAGCGCCTCGTCGATGAACTTGTCGGTCCTGGCCAGCGCCTCGTCGACCGAGCAGCCGATGACGTTCAGGTCGGTGAACCCGGTCTCGCGCGCGTGAATCTGGATGTTGACGCTCACGCGCCCGGCGCCCGGCGCGCGGTCGCCAGACGCGCGGTCGCCCCCCTGGGCGGGGCCCAGCACGCGCAGTTCGTCGAGCGCGGCCCGGAGGCGCTTGCCGCGGACGTTGACCTCGGCGTCGTGCCCGAAGACCGACTGCACAATGCCCTCGAGGCCGAGCGGGCCCACCGCGACGCGATCGCCCGGCTTCGGCTTCGGCCCGGTGGCGCCGGCCACCGCGGCTCCGGCCGGCGTCCCCGCGGGACCTCGCGGCTGTTCGGCCGCATCACCGCCGGTACCGTGGAAGCGCTGCTCGAGCGTCTCGAGCGATCGCCGCGCCTCGGTGCGCAGCCCGCCCGTCTCGCCGGTCGAGAGCGGCGCCAGGCGCGGCCCTCGCGTCTCGGCCTCGCGCACGAGCGCGGCCGCCTTCTTCTTCACCTCGTCGACGACGGTGTCGATCTCGCGGCGGGCGTCGCGCAGCTTCTCCTCCAGCCTCTCGTCGACGCGCTTGCGCAGCTGCTCCTCGCGCGTCTTGAGCGCATCCTCGCGCGCGCGCATCCGCTGCTGGTCTTCGCCCATCTGCGACCGCTCGCGCGCCACGAGGCGGCGCTCGTGCTCGAGCGACTGCAGCTCGGCATCCATTTTCGCGAGGTGCTCGGCAAGCTGCGCCTCGCGCGCCCCGCGGTACTCGCGCGCGCGGCCGATGATGGCGGAGTCGAGCCCGAGCCGCGCGGCGATCTCGAGCGCGAGGCTCCTGCCCGGTGTGCCGTAGACCAGCCGGTAGGTTGGCTCGAAGGTGTCGGGCGCGAAGCTCGACGCCGCGCACGCCACGCCGTCGGTCGTCGACGCGTACGTCTTCAGCGTGTCGTAGTGGGTCGTCGCCACGAGCGTGGCGCCGGCCTGGCGGAAGTGATCGATGACCGCCATGCCGAGCGCGCCGCCCTCGACCGGGTCGGTGCCCGATCCGATTTCGTCGAGCAGCACGAGCGAGGGCAGCTCGAGGTCGCGCACCATGCCCGCGATGTTCGTGACGTGCGACGAGAAGGTGCTCAGGTTGGCCTCGATCGACTGGTCGTCGCCGATGTCGGCGAACACCGTGCGGAAGACGGTGATCGCGGTGCCCTCGGCCGCGGGCACGTGCAGCCCCGCCTGCGCCATCAGGGTGAGGAGGCCGCCCGTCTTCAGCGCCACGGTCTTCCCGCCCGTGTTCGGCCCCGACACGATGAGCACGGTCGCCGGCGGGATGAGCAGCAGGTCGATCGGAACCGGGCCCTCGGTGCGCACGGGCCGGGCCGCCGCGTCCTCGTCGTCTTCGGCGTCGAGGTCGCGCAGCCGCCCGTCGACGGCGGGAATCAGCAGCGGGTGGCGCGCGCCGCGCAGCTCGAGGCGGCCGTCGGTGGCGAGCGCGGGGGCGATGCCGTCGATCATGCGCGAGAACCGGGCCCGCGCCTGGATGATGTCCAGTTCGGTCGCGATGTCCAGCATCCGCTGCAGGTCGTCGTCCCGCCTGCGGAACGCGTCGGTCAGCTCGAGCAGGATGCGGCGCACCTCCTCGGCTTCCTGCTCGCGCAGGGCCACGATCTCGTTGTTCAGTTCGACGGTGCTGAGCGGCTCGAGGTAGAGGCTGGCGCCGCTCGACGAGGCGCCGTGGACGATGCCCGGGATGGCGCTGCGGTGCTCGGCGCGGACGACGAGCACGTAGCGGCCGTTCCTGTCGGTGATGACCTGGTCCTGCAGGTACTTCGCCGTGTCCTTGCCGCGCAGGTACGACTCGAGGGTGCCGCGCAGCCGCGCGCGCTGCTTGCGCAGGCGGTCGCGCACGGCGCGCAGCGTGTTGCTCGCGTGGTCGAAGACGTCGCCGGCCGGGTCGATGGCGCGCCGGACGGCGCCGATCTCCTCGTCGAAGTTGACGATGCCGGCCACGAGGTCCGAGAGCAGCGGGCAGGCGGTGCGGCCCGCGCGGCGGATGGCGAGGCCGGTGTGCTCGACCGATTCGAGGAAGCTCGCGAGGCCGGTGAGGCGGAGCGGCTCGAGCGGACGTCCCTCGATGGCGAGCGCGGTGAGGGTCGTCTGGAAGTCTGCCGGCGCGTGGAGCGGCAGCCCGGCGTGGTCGGTGAGGAAGGCGACGGCCTCGGAGGTCTGGGCGAGCAGCGTCTCGACGCGGCGGGGGTCGGTTCTCGGGGCGAGGTTCGCCAGCCGCGCCGCGCCGAGCGGTGTCAGGGCCAGCGTGCGCACGACCGCGGCAATGCGGTCGAACTCGAGAGCTTTGAGCGTACCCGGTTGCATGGAGCCGACAGGGGAGGCAC
>JAHDVQ010000211.1 GCA_023384595.1 Vicinamibacteraceae bacterium
ACACCCCGCCGGGCTCAACCCGCCGTGCACCCCGCCGATTACAGAGGTGCCCGGGACGGGCCTTTCCCGGCATTGCGACGTCCGTGCCGGCGGAGTCCGGCCGTCATGAACTGTAAGTCGTACGCGAAAACCGGCACCCGGGGCCAGGCTCCGGGCGCGCCCCCCAACAGAATGCGCCACGGTCCATGCCAACACTGCCCGACCTCCTGAAGAAGACGCTCGAGCTCGATGGCTCCGACCTTCACCTGACGACGCTCAACCCGCCGTCGGTCAGGGTCCACGGGCGCATCCACCGGCTCGACCTGCCGCCGCTCGCCCCGGCCGACACGAAGCAGCTCGCCTACAGCGTGCTCACCGACGCCCAGAAGAAGCGCTTCGAGGAGTTCCTCGAACTCGACTTCTCGTTCGGCGTGCGCGGCGTCGGCCGCTTCCGCTGCAACCTGTTCAACCAGCGCGGCTCGGTCGGGGCGGTCTACCGCCTCATTCCGGATCGCATTCGCGGCTTCCACGAGCTGGGCCTGCCGCCCGTCATCGCCAAGCTCGCCGAGAAGCCCCGCGGTCTGGTGCTCATCACCGGTCCCACGGGGTCGGGCAAGTCCACGACGCTGGCGGCGATGCTCGACAAGATCAACACCGAGCGCGCGGAACACATCCTCACCATCGAGGACCCGATCGAGTACATCCACCCGCACAAGGGCTGCATCGTGAACCAGCGCGAGGTGCACAGCGACACGACGGGATTCGGACCCGCGCTGCGCTCGGCGCTGCGCGAGGATCCCGACGTGGTGCTCATCGGCGAGATGCGCGACCTCGAGACGATCGAGTCGGCGCTCCGCATCGCCGAGACGGGCCACCTGACGTTCGCGACGCTGCACACCAACTCGGCGTCACAGACGATCAACCGCATCATCGACGTCTTCCCCTCGCACCAGCAGTCGCAGATCCGCACGCAGCTGTCGATGGTGCTCGAGGGCATCGTCTGCCAGACGCTGCTGCGCAAGGCGCGCGGCGAGGGCCGGCTGGTGGCCCTCGAGATCATGATTCCGACGCCCGCCATCCGGAACCTGATCCGCGAGGACAAGATCCATCAGATTTACTCGTCGATGCAGGCGGGCCAGGAGAAGCTCGGCATGCAGACGATGAACCAGTCGCTGGCGTCGTCGTACCTGTCGGGGCAGATCACGCTCGAGACGGCAGTCGCGGCGAGTTCGCTGAAGGAAGAACTGATGGAGATGGTCAAGCGCGGGACGGGCGTCGTGCCCGGCGCTGGACTGGGCCGCGGCGTGGGCGTGCGGCCGGTGGCCTAAGGAGCAGCTCAGATGCCGACGTTTGCATTCTCGGGCCGGACGCGTGGCGGACAGACGGTGACGGGCGAGCGGATGGCCGACTCGGTCGATGCGGCCCTGTCGCTCCTGCGCCGCGAGCAGATCCTCGTGACGCGCATCAACCCGGTCAAGGCGAAGGCAGCTGACGGCAACAAGCTGCTGGGCGGGAAGCGCGTGCCGACGAAGAACCTGGCGATTTTCACGCGCCAGTTCTCGGTGATGATCGACGCGGGCCTGCCCCTCGTGCAGTGCCTGGAGATTCTCGGCAAGCAGGAACCGCACAAGGCCTTCGCGTCGGTCATCCTGAAGGTGCGCGAGGACGTGGAGGGCGGCGCCGGCCTCGCCGACGCGATGCGGCGCTACCCGCGGACCTTCGACGCCCTCTACTCGAACATGGTGGCGGCGGGCGAGGCGGGCGGCATCCTCGACACCATCCTGAAGCGGCTGGCGACCTACATCGAGAAGGCCGTCCGCCTGAAGGGCCAGGTGAAGTCGGCGATGATCTACCCGGTCGCCGTGCTGCTCATCGCGGCCGCGGTGGTCTTCATCATTCTCTGGAAGGTCATTCCGACCTTCGCGCAGCTCTTCGCGGGCCTCGGCGCCGATCTCCCGCTGCCGACGCGCATCGTCATCGCGCTCAGCAACGGGCTGGTCGCCTACCTGCCGTTCATCGTCATCGGTGCGGTGGCCTTCGTCTTCGCGCTGCGCACGTACTACAAGACGCATGGCGGGCGGCGCGTGGTCGACAGGCTGATGCTGCACGCGCCGATCCTGGGAATGATCCTCCGGAAGGTGGCGGTGGCGCGCTTCTGCCGGACGCTCGCCACGCTCATCTCGTCGGGCGTGCCCATCCTGGACGGCCTCGACATCACGGCCAAGACCGCCGGCAACGCCATCGTCGAGGACGCGCTGCTCGAGACGCGCAAGAGCATCGAGCGCGGCGAGACCGTGGCCGCCCCCCTCGAGAAGACGAAGGTGTTCCCGCCGATGGTCGTGCAGATGATCGGCGTCGGCGAGGCGACGGGCGCCCTCGACATGATGCTCTCGAAGATCGCCGACTTCTACGAGGAAGAGGTCGACACGGCGGTGGCCGGTCTGCTGACGCTGCTCGAGCCCGTGATGATCGCCATTCTGGGCGTCATCGTCGGCGGCATCGTCATCTCGATGTACCTGCCGATCTTCACGCTCATCTCGAAGCTGACGTAGGACCGGTCGGGAGGCGGAGTGGACGAACGCGCGAGGCTCAGGCGCGGCCTGCTGTGGCTCGTGGGCCTCAGGGCCGCGACCGTGGCGGCGGTCATCGGGGCCGCCGTGCTGGCCGAAGTGCGCGAGGCGCCGGCCGCGGCCGTTGTCGATCCCTTCTTCGCGCTGATGGGCGCCACCTGCGCGCTCACGGCGGTCTCCGCCGCGCTCCTGCGTGCCGCCGTCGCGCGGCCGTGGCTGGTCGACGCGCAGCTGGCCACCGACGTGGTGCTCGTCGCGGTGCTCGTGAGCCTCACGGGCGGCCTGAAGAGCGACTTCGCACCGCTCTTCGTGCTGCCGGTCGTCGCCGGCGGCGCGTTGCGGCTCCGCCGGGGCGGTGTGCTGATCTCGAGCCTCGCGGCGGCGAGCCTGGCGTTTCTCGCCGCCCTGCAGACCGCCGGGCCCGCCGGGGCGAGCGCGTGGGCCGAGGTCTTCGCGGGCGTGCCCAGGCCGGCACCCGGCGAGGCCGCCTTCACCGTGGGCGTCAACGGTCTCGGCTTCCTCGCGGTGGGGTGGCTCACGGGCTACCTGGCCGAGGCGGCGCGGCGGTCCGGGTCGGCCCTCGAGCGCGCGACCTCGCGACTGGCGACGCTCGAGGCCTACAACCAGCACGTCATCGACAGCCTGACGGGCGGCCTGCTCACCACCGACGCCGACGGCCGCGTCCTGACGTTCAACAGGGCCGCGACGGCCATCACCGGGCTGGCGGCCGACGACGCCCTGGGCCGCCGGGTGTGGCACGTGCTGCAGCTGCCCGACGGGTTCACCAACGCGCTCGATCGCATCCTGGAGCCCGGGCGTGGCCACCGCTTCGAACTGCGGTTCGTGCGCCCCGACAGGACCGCGATCGACGTGGGCCTCTCGGCGGCGCCGCTCGCCATGCCCACCGGGCGGTCGGGCTACCTGTTCACCTTCCAGGACCTCACGGAGTTGAAGCGCCTCGAACGCGAGGCCGAGCTGCAGAAGCGGCTGGCCGCGGTCGGTGAGATGGCCGCCGGCATCGCCCACGAAATCCGGAACCCGCTGGCGTCGATGGCCGGCTCCATCCAGGTGCTGCGCGGGGAACTGGCGCTCACGAGCGAACAGGCCCAGCTGCTCGACATCGTGCTGCGCGAGTCGGCGCGGCTGAACGAGACCATCAGCAACTTCCTCGCCTACGCGCGCCCGCAGCGCCGCGACGCCGCACCGGTCGACGTGGGGCAGATCATCGAGGAGGCCGCCGCGCTCCTCCGCAACAGCCCCGAGTGCCGCCCCGATCACCGTCTCGTCGTCGACCGCGCGCCGTCGGCGTGGACGGAAGCGAACGATGCGCAGCTCAGGCAGGTCGTGTGGAACCTGGCGACCAACGCCCTGCGGGCCATGCCTTCGGGCGGCGCGCTCCGCCTGTCGACCGCCCTCGTGGATCTCGAGCGGCCGCAGGTGGTTCTCACCGTCACCGACGAAGGGACGGGCATGGCGCCAGAGGTCCTGGATCGCCTCTTCCATCCGTTTCAGAGCGGGTTCCGCGGCGGCACGGGTCTGGGCCTCGCGATCGTCCACCGGATCGTCACCGAGTACGGCGGCGAACTGTCGGTGGAATCGGAGCGCGGCCACGGGACCGCCGTGCGCGTCGTGCTGCCGGCCGTCGCCGCTCCCGCGGCCACCGGCGCCGGCGCGGGCGCGCTCGACCACGCGCAGGTGGCGTGAGCGTGAGCATGGCCAGCATCGACCGAGGGATGCCGCACGTCCCGCACGCCCCGCACGCCGACGAGGCGCGTCGTGTGCCCGAGAGCGGCGAGCGCGGGGCGCCAGCGCCGCGCGACCGGCACCGCGTGGTCGTCGCCGACGATGAGCGGTCGATGCGGGAACTGCTCGCGATCGTGCTGGCGCGGGAGGGCTACGAGGTCGCCGTCGCCGAGAACGGGCAGCAGGCGCTGGCCGCGATCGCCGCCGGTGGCGCCGACCTGCTGATCTCGGACATCCGCATGCCCGACATGTCGGGCGTGGACGTGCTCAGGGCGGCCAAGCAGAGCGACCCCGACTTCGACGGCATCTTCATCACCGCCTTCGCCTCGGCCGAGACCGCCGTCGACGCGTTGCGGCTCGGCGCGTGCGACTACCTGACGAAGCCCTTCGACGTCGACGAGCTGAAGCTGCGCGTGCGCAAGGCCCTCGAGCGCCGGACGCTCAGGCGCGAGAACGTGGCGCTCAAGCGGCGGGTCGGCGAGCCGCTGCGCTTTGCCGGCATGATTGGCCGCGGCGACGCGATGCTCAACGTGTTCCGTCTCATCGAGACAATCGCGGCGACGACCTCGACGGTGCTCATCACGGGCGAGTCGGGCACCGGCAAGGAACTCGCGGCGCGTGCCATCCACTACCACTCGCTGCGGCGTCATCGGCCCTTCGTGGCGCTCAACTGCGGCGCGCTCACCGAGACGTTGCTCGAGTCGGAGCTGTTCGGCCACGTCAAGGGCGCCTTCACGGGGGCGGCCGGACCCAAGAAGGGGCTCGTCGAGGTGGCGCACGAGGGGACCATCTTCCTCGACGAGATCGGCGAGATGAGCCCGGGCATGCAGGTGAAGCTGCTCCGGGTGCTCCAGGAGCGCAAGTTCCGGCGCGTGGGCGGGACCGACGAAATCGACGCGGACATCCGCATTCTCGCCGCGACGCATCGCGACCTGCAGAAGGAGGTGGCCGAGGGACGCTTCCGCGAGGACCTCTACTACCGCATCAACGTCATTCCGCTGCACCTGCCGCCGCTTCGCGAACGGCGCGAGGACATCGCGCTGCTCGCGCGGCACTTCCTGGAGAAGTTCTCGAGCGGAATGGGGAAGGCCATCAGCGGGTTCTCGGGCGAGGCGCGTGCGGCCCTCGAGGGCTACGCGTGGCCCGGCAACATCCGCGAGCTCGAGAACGCGGTGGAGCGGGCCGTGGCGCTCGAGGCGTCGTCGGTCATCCTGCCAGAGAGCCTGCCCGAGGCGGTACGGGCCGCGGGCGCCGGCCGGCTCGTCGTGTTCCCCTCGGGGACGCCGCTGCCAGTCGATCCGTCCGACGCGGTGAGTCGAGATGGGGCAGGGGCGGCGTCACCGGACGCCACGCAGACTCCGGCACGGGACGATGAGACGCTGGGGGCGTCCGAGGGGCCCCGGCCGGGGCAGCCGCTGCCCGCCGGGTTCGATCTCGAGCGTCACGTTCAGGCCATCGAGCGTGAGTATCTCGCCGAGGCGCTGCGCCAGTCCGGCGGCGTGAAGATGAAGGCCGCCGAGCTGCTGGGCATGAGCTTCCGTTCCTTCCGGTACTACGCCCGCAAGTACGATCTCAG
>JAHDVQ010000212.1:0-4274 GCA_023384595.1 Vicinamibacteraceae bacterium
GGACGGCGCGCGGGACGGAGCCGATCGCCTGCGGTGGCGACGGTCAGCTGCAGTGGCCCCCGCAGCCCGTAGCCCCCTGTAGCCCGTAGCCCGTAGCCTGCAGCCTATAGCCCATTCCCATGTCCAGCCGCGAACGAATCCAGGTCGCCATGCAGCTCGGCACGCCCGACCGCGTGCCCGTCATGTGCCAGCTGGCGCTCGGCCACTACTTCCTCAACTCGGGTCTCGACGGCATCGACATCTGGCACGGCAGCGAGCCCTTTGCCGAAGCGCTGGTGTGCCTGCAGCGGCGCTACGGGTTCGATGGCATCCTGGTGAACCTGCCGGGCCGCGACCCGAAGTGGCGGCGGCACGTCGACCGCGTCGAGGATCAGGGCGACGAGCGCATCATCCATTGGAGGAACGGCTGGTACACGACCGTGCCGTTCGACGACAACCCGCACGTTTACCAGGCCGACGGCACGCGCTACTTCCCGAGCTTCGACGAGGTCGATCCCGACGCGCTCTTCTACATGGACCCGCACGACATCGCGGCCATCACCTATCCCTACACGTGGAGCTTCGGCGACACGCCGGCGACACCGGGCGACGACTTCTTCCCGCCCTGGCAGTACGACACCATCCGCGCCGTGCGTGCGCGCGTCGGCGGCGAGGTCTCGGTGCACGGCGAGGTCTTCTCACCGTTCTCGCAGTTCATGGAGATGCTCGACTACACGAACGGCCTCATCGCGCTGATGGACGACGAGGGCAAGGTGCGCGCCTGCCTCGATCGGCTCGCCGACGGCGCCATCGTCCTCGGCCGCGGGCTGGCGGCGGCTGGCGCCGACGCGGTGCTCATCTCGTCGGCGTTCGCCGGTGCGGGCCTCATCTCGCGCGCGCACTACGAGACGTTCGTGCTGCCGTACGAGCGCAAGGTCATCGAGGGCATCAAGGCGGCCGCCGACGTTCCCGTGTACACCCACACCTGCGGCGCCATCGGCGACCGGCTCGACCTGATGCTCGAGAGCGGCACCAACGGCGTCGACACGCTCGACCCGCCGCCGCTCGGCACGGTGGAGCTCGCCGACGCCAAGCGACTGCTGGCCGGGCGCGCCTTCATCAAGGGCAATCTCGATCCGGTGAACACCCTCCTCATGGGCACACCCGACGATGTGCGGGCCGCCGCGCGGGAACGTGTCCGCATCGGGGCACCCGGCGGCGGTTACATCCTGAGTACCGCCTGCTCGGTGGCGCCCGCGGCGCCGCCCGAGAACATCATGGTGCTCCGGGAGGTGGCGGAGCAGGCTCGGTACTGACGATGACGAGCGCAGTCCAGTGTCGGGAGCCCATGACCCATCCGCCCAGCCTGCGCGCGCGCCTCGCCTCTGGCCCCGTCGTGATCGGCGACGGCGCCATGGGCACCGAGCTGCAGCGCGCCGGGCTCGAGCCCGGCGGTTCGGGCGATGCGTGGAACCTCGAGCACCCCGGCCGCGTGCAGGCGATCCAGCGCCGGTACGTCGAGGCGGGTTCCGAGCTGATTCTCACCAACACCTTCGGCACCAACCGCTTCGTGCTCTCGCGCTACGACCTCGCGGAGCGGGAGGCCGACATCGCCGCGGCCGGCGCGCGAATCGCGCGCGAGGCCGCCGGCCCGGGCGTCTTCGTGCTCGGTGATATCGGACCCTGCGGTGGATTCCTCGAGCCGCTTGGCGACATCGCGCCCGGCGACCTCCGGGCCTCGTTGACGACCGTCGTCGAGGCCCTGCTCGCCGGAGGCGTCGACGGCATCGTCATCGAGACGATGACGGCGCTCGACGAGGCTCTCCTCGCCGTGGAGGTCGCGCTCGCGTGCGGCGCGCCCGTCGTCGCGGCGTCGATGGCCTTCGACGCGGTCAAGACCGGCGGCTTCAAGACGATGATGGGCGTCGGGCCCGGGGACGCGGCGCGCGCGCTCACGGAGGCCGGCGCGCACGTCGTGGGTGCCAACTGCGGCACGCGCGTGTCGCCGCGCGACTTTCTCGATCTCGCCGCGGCGCTCCGTTCGGCGACGGCGCTCCCCCTCGTGCTGCAGCCCAACGCGGGGCAGCCGGAGCTGGTGGGCACCGAGATTCGCTACCCGGGCTCGCCCGATCGGTTCGCCGACGATCTGATGGCGCTCTCCGAGGTCGCCGCCATCGTCGGCGGCTGCTGCGGGAGCACGCCGGAGCACATCGCGGCGTTCGCCCGGCGCCTCCGCGGCTAGTTGGACTTCGCGCCGCGGCGCTTGCGGCCCGGCGCGGCCAGCGTGAAGTCCGCCGAGTCGGACGGACCGACGTCGGCCCCGGCTCCGTGGGCCGAGGAAGCCGGTGCGCCCCCGAGCAGCGTGAGCAGCGCACGCAGCTCGGCGCGGGCCTTCTGGATCGTGGCGCGCGCGGCCGGATCGAGCGCCGCGCTCGCGGCTGGCGTGACCGCGGTCGCCCCGGCCGGCCCGGCTGTCCCGACGGCTGTGCCGCCGGCGGCCAGCGCCGCCGCCACGGCGGCGAGGCTCTCGTCCTCGGGCGAGGGCGTATGCGAGTTCTCCTGTTCCATCCGCCGGCGGGCGCCGGCGAGCGTCAACCCGTCCACGAACACCAGTTGACGGATGCGCAGGGCGCGTTCGACGTCGGCGCGGCGGTACGTGCGCGGTCCCCCCGCAGTCCTGGCGACGCCGAGATCCTTGAACTCGTTCTCCCACGAGCGCAGCACGTACGGCTGGATGCGCAGCAGCTCGCACACCTCTGACGCCTTGAACAGCTGTCGCGCGGGAATCGTGATGAGCTCGGCCGGATCGGGCATGGGTGGATCTGAGTATAGATTGGCCTCCGGCTTCCGGCTACCGGCTTCCGGACAGGTCCGCGCCTCGGACCTGACGTCAGTCCCTCTCCCTCCCCCGCTTCCGCACCGTGATGCGAATGGGGGAGCCGATGAAGCCGAAGGCCTCGCGGAGGCGGTTCACGAGGAAGCGCTCGTACGAGAAGTGGAAGCTCGTGGCCACGTTGGTGAAGAAGACGAACTCGGGCGGCTCGACGCCGGTTTGCGCCGCATAGAGGATGCGCACCTCGTGCTTGCCCGGGCTCGCCGGCGGGTGCACGGCGGTGACGGCCTCGATGAAGCGGTTCAGTTCGCCCGTCGGCACGCGCTGCGTCCGCGCCGCGGCGACCTGGTCGATCATCTCCAGGAGCTTCGGGGTCCGCTCGCCGGTCGCCGCCGAGATGTGCAGCAGCGGTGCGTAGTCGAGGAACTTCAGGTTGCGGCGCGTCACCTCGTCGAACGCCTTCGCCGCGTCGGGGCCGCGGCCTTTCATCAGGTCCCACTTGTTGGCGGCGATGATGACGCCGCAGCCGGTGCGCTCGGCCTCGCCCGCGATGGCGCCGTCCTGGTCGGTGGCGCCCTCCACCGCGTCGAGCACGAGCACGGCCACGTCGGCCTGCTCGATGGCGCGCCGCGCGATGAGCACGCTCACCGCTTCGACCTGTCCCGCCTTCGCCACGCGCCCCGGCCGTCTGATGCCCGCCGTGTCCACGATGCGGAACGTGCGCCGGTGCCAGCGGAGCACAGTGTCGACGGCATCGCGCGTGGTGCCGGGAATGTCGCTCACCAGCATGCGCTGCTCCTTGAGCAGGCGATTGACGAGCGACGACTTCCCCACGTTCGGCCGGCCGACGATGGCGACGGCCACCTCGGCCTCGCGCTCGCGCTGATCGTCGCCCGGAGCGGTGACGCCGGCCAGTCGCAGCCGCCGGACCATCTCGTCGAGCAGGTCGCCCACCGAGTGGCCGTGCTCCGCGGCGATCTCGATGACCGGCTCGAACCCGAACCGGTAGAACTCGAGCGAGCGCCCGCGCGCCCGCCGGTCGTCGGTCTTGTTGACCGCGAGGATGACCGGCGCGCCTCGCTCTCGAAGGGCCTGGGCAATCTCCTCGTCGCCCGGCACGAGCCCCTCGCGTCCGTCGACGATGAAGACGATGAGATCGGCCGTCGCGATGGCGCGCTTCCCGTGCTCGACGACCAGATCGTGCAGCGGATCGGCCGAGGCGCCGAACATGCCGCCCGTGTCGACGAGGGTGAAGGGGAAGCCCTGCCATTCGGCCGACTGGGCGATGACATCGCGGGTGGTACCCGCGACGGGGGCGACGATGGAGCGCCGCGTGCTGGTGATGCGGTTGAAGAGCGTGGATTTGCCGACGTTGGGCCGCCCGACGAGGACGACCGACGGACCCACGCGACGCTTGGCGGCCATCGGGACATTATCCGGCATCCGGCGTCCGGCGTCCGGC
>JAHDVQ010000212.1:4374-5824 GCA_023384595.1 Vicinamibacteraceae bacterium
GGCCGGATGGCGGATTCCGTCACTTAGCGTCATGCTTGACAGCGTAAGTTGCTGTATCTATGCTGCTTATCGAAATGGTGGAGCCGCTAACCCCATGATCAAGGTCGACATCGTCAACGAGGTGGCGAGAGTCGCGGACATCACCAAGGTCAAAGCCGAGCTGGCTGTGGACGCGGTGTTCGACGCGATGCGCGAATCGATGCAGCGAGGCGACCGGATCGAGCTGCGCGGGTTCGGCGTCTTCCAGGTGAAGCCGCGCAAGCGCGGCATTGGACGCAACCCGCGTACGGGCAAGGAAGTGCGCATCCCGCCCGGCCGCACGATCCGCTTCAAGCCCGGCAAAGAGCTGCAGAACATCGGCGGCTGATCGCCGCGCGGGGCCTCCAGGTGTCCGATCCGGCTCACCCTCAGCCGTCTCCTCAATTCCCGCCACGTCCTGACGGTTGGCCCGGTGCCAAGGCCGGGTGGGAGGTCGCGTACGGCGCGCCGCCCGCGCCGCCTCCCGTGCAGGCTCGGCGGCCGCCCCGCCGGTGGCTGGCCTGGGGCCTCTTCTTCCTCACCTTCGTCACGACGACGCTCGTCGGGATGAACCACTTCGCGGGCTTCGTGCTCGACTTCGTGCCGCGGCCGCTCGTGTTCACGACCACGTGGGATCTCGTGCGCGGCGGACTCTGGTACAGCCTGTCGATTCTGGCGATTCTCGGCGCACACGAACTGGGCCACTACTACGCGTGCCGGTATTACCGCGTCGATTGCACGCCGCCGTTCTTCATGCCGTTTCTCAGCCTCACCGGAACGCTCGGGGCGTTCATCCGCATCCGTGGCGCCATCCGCACCAAGCCGGTGTTGTTCGATATCGGCGTGGCGGGTCCCATCGCCGGCTTCGTGGTCGCGGTGCCGCTCATGGTGTGGGGCCTCGCGATGTCGAGGGTGGTGAAGCTGCCGCCGAACTTCGTCGGCCTCGAGCTTGGCGAGCCCCTGCTCTTCCAGCTCGTGGCCCGCATGATCTGGGGACCGATTCCGGACGGCTTCTCGCTGAATCTGCACCCGATGGCGTTTGCGGCGTGGTTCGGCCTGCTCGCCACGGCGCTGAACCTCTTCCCCATCGGGCAGCTCGACGGCGGCCACATCTCGTACTCGGTGTTCGGGCGCCGCTCGATGTGGATCACGATTGGCGCCGTCGGCACGGCAGTGCTCCTCACGTTTCACTCGATGAGCTGGCTCGTGTGGACCGTCCTCATGGTCGTGATGCTGGCGGTCTTCGGCCCGATGCATCCGTCCACCCTCGACGAGCACGTGCCGCTCGACCGACGCCGCACGTGGGTCGCGGGCTTCGCGCTGCTCATGTTCATTGCGTGCTTCACGCCGGCGCCGATTCAGCCCTACGAACTGATCCGGCCCAGGACGCCGGCCGCGGGCGTGCAGGAGGGGCAGAAGGTGGAGCGGGAGG
>JAHDVQ010000213.1:0-3817 GCA_023384595.1 Vicinamibacteraceae bacterium
CCCTTGTGGTACGATCGCTCCTTCCCGCCTGGTCCGCGTTCGCCGCCGGGTCTGGGGCGACCACCAGCGCATGCCGTCCAAGTACGATCGTTTCACCCTGGTTTCGGACTTCGAGCTGACAGGCGACCAGCCCCGCGCGATCGGCGAGCTGGTCGAAGGGCTCGAGCGGGGCGACCGCGCGCAGGTCCTGCTCGGCGTCACGGGCTCGGGCAAGACCTTCACCATGGCGCAGGTCATCGCGCGGGTGAACCGCCCGACGCTCGTCATGGTGCACAACAAGACGCTCGCCGCGCAGCTCTACCAGGAGTTCCGGCGCTTCTTCCCGGAGAACGCGGTCGAGTACTTCGTCTCCTACTACGACTACTACCAGCCCGAGGCCTACGTGCCGGCCACCGACTCGTACATCGAGAAGGAGGCCACCATCAACGACGAGATCGACAGGCTGCGCCTGGCCGCCACCCGCTCCCTCTTCGAGCGGCGCGACGTCATCATCGTCGCCAGCGTGTCGTGCATCTACGGCCTCGGCTCGCCGGAGGCCTACTACGGGCTGATGCTGTCGCTCGAGCGGGGACAGCGCATTCGCCGCGACGACATCCTGCGCAAGCTCGTCGAGGTGCAGTACGAGCGGAACGACCACGACTTCGGCCGCGGGACGTTTCGCGTGCGCGGGGACATCATCGAGGTCTATCCCTCGTACGAGGAGCACGCCGTCCGGATCGAGCTCTTCGGCGACGAGATCGACGAGCTGGCCACGGTCGACGCCATCACGGGACGCGAGATGCGCCGGCACGATCGGGTGGCCATCTATCCGAAGTCGCACTTCGTGACGCCGCGCGAGCAGCTGAAACGCGCCGTGGCGAGCATCCGCGAGGAGCTCGAGGTCCGGCGCGGCGTGCTCGAGCGCGAAAGCCGCCTGCTCGAGGCGCAACGCCTGCACCAGCGCACGATGTTCGACATGGAGATGATCCAGGAGATCGGGTACTGCCACGGCATCGAGAACTACTCGCGGCACCTCACTGGAAGGCGCGCGAACCAGCCGCCGCCGACGCTGCTCGACTACCTGCCCGACGACGCTCTGGTCATCATCGACGAGAGCCACCAGACGGTGCCGCAGATAGGCGGGATGTTCGAGGGCGACCGGTCGCGCAAGGAGGTGCTGGTCGAGTACGGCTTCCGGCTGCCGTCGGCGCTCGACAACCGGCCGCTCACCTACTCGGAGTGGGAGCGCCGCGTCGGCCTCGAGCCCACGCCGCGCAGTCTCACGCGGCGGCGAGGCCGCGCCGCCGACCTCGAGGCGGCGGGCGGGCGCGACGAGGTGCCGGCGCATCACCGGCAGGTGGTGTTCGTGTCGGCGACGCCGGGCGCCGACGAGCTGGAGTACTCGGGCGGCGTGGTCGTCGAGCAGATCATCCGGCCCACGGGCCTGGTCGACCCCGAGGTCGAGGTGCGGCCCGTCGCGGGGCAGGTGGACGACCTGCTGGCCGAGATCCGCGAGCGCGCCGGACGCGGGGAGCGCGTGCTCGTGACGACGCTCACCAAGCGGATGGCGGAGGACCTGACGGAGTACTACAAGGAGCTGGGGGTGAGAGTGCGCTACCTCCACTCCGACATCGAGACGCTCGAGCGGGTCGAGATCCTCCGCGACCTGCGGCGCGGCGTCTTCGACGTGCTCATCGGCATCAACCTGCTGCGCGAGGGGCTCGACCTCCCCGAGGTGTCGCTGGTGGCGGTGCTCGACGCCGACAAGGAGGGCTTCCTGCGATCGAGCGGATCGCTCATCCAGACGGTGGGGCGCGCCGCGCGCCACGTGCGCGGCCGGGCCATCCTCTATGCCGACGCCATGACCGAGTCGATGCGGCGGGCGCTCTCGGAGACCTCGCGGCGCCGCGAGGTGCAGGAAGCCTACAATCGGACGCACGGCATCACGCCGACCTCGATCGTGAAGGCCATCGACGAGGTCCTCACGAGCGTCTACGAGCGCGATTACGTCACGATTCCGCTGGCCCCGGCGACGACGGAAGAGTACCGGACCGAGGGCGAGCGCGCGGCGCTCGTGCGCCGTCTCGAGCAGGAGATGCGCGGGGCCGCCGCCAACCTCGAGTTCGAGCGGGCCGCCGCGCTGCGAGACCGGGTGAAGAGGCTCCGCCGGGCGGACATCGGCCTGGCCGAGTCGAGAGGATAGCGTGCTGAAGGTCACCACCGACAACTGGCTGAAGACGGCGGTGCTCGAGATGCAGGAGTACGTCCTGCTCTCGCTGCGCGCCATCCGCTACTGCTTCTCCTCGCCCTTCTACTTCCGCGACGTGGTCGAGCAGCTCGAAGAGATCGGGATCGGGTCGCTCGCCGTGGTCGTCCTGACGGGGTTCTTCACCGGCGCCGTGCTGGCGCTGCAGTCGGGCTTCACGCTCGATCAGTTCGGCGCGCGCTCCATGGTGGGCAGGCTGGTGAGCGCCTCGATGGTGAAGGAGCTGGGCCCCGTGCTGACCGCGCTCATGGTGGCCGGCCGCGTGGGCTCGGGGATCGCGGCCGAACTCGGCTCGATGATGGTGACCGACCAGATTCACGCCCTGCGGGCGCTCGGCACCGATCCGGTGCGGAAGCTCGTGGTGCCGCGCATGCTCGCGGGCACGTTCATGGTGCCCATCCTCACCGTCATCGCCGACGGGGTGGGCATCCTCGGGGGCTGGGCGATCACCGTCGGGCAGCTGCGCGTCGCCTCGAGCGTCTACTGGAACTCGGTCGTCGACGCGCTCTACATCCAGGACGTCTGGATGGGGCTCATCAAGCCGTTCTTCCTCGGGTTCGTCATCGTGTCGGTGGCCTGCCACGTCGGGCTCCGGACGAGCGGCGGCACGCAGGGCGTCGGCCGCGCGACGACCAACGCGGTGGTGGCGGGGTCGGTGGCCGTGCTGGCCGTGGATTTCTTCGTCACGAAACTGCTGTTCATGCTGATGTACTGAGCCGATGTCCCCTGTGGCCGATCCTCTTCCGCCTGTTACGCTCGAGGAGGCCTTCGGGCCCAACGCGCCCGTCGTGATGTTCGACGAGGTGTCGCTGGCCTTCGACGACAAGGTCATCCTCGAGCAGGTGAGCTTCACGCTGCTGCGCGGGCACACCAAGATCTTCCTCGGCGCGAGCGGGGCGGGGAAGTCGACGATCCTGAAGCTCATTCTCGGCCTGCTCAAGCCCGACTCGGGCGTCATCTGGGTCTACGGCGAGCGCATCGACAACATGTCGGAGCGCGACCTGCTGCACGTGCGCGACAGCCTGGGCATGGTCTTCCAGGAGGGCGCCCTGTTCGACTCGCTCACGGTGCGCGAGAACGTCGGCTTCAAGCTGCTCGAAGAGACGAAGATGCCGCTCCCCGAGGTCTTCGCCCGGGTCGAGGAGGTGCTCGGCTTCATCGGCCTCGCCGAGCACATCGACAAGATGCCGTCGGAGTTGTCGGGCGGGCAGCGCCGGCGCGTCGCCATCGCGCGCGCGATGACGGCCAAGCCGCGCATCCTCCTCTACGACGAGCCGACGACGGGGCTCGACCCGATCACGGCCATCACGGTGAACGAGGAGATCATCAAGCTGCGCGACCTCGAGAACGTCAGCTCGATCGTTGTCACGCACCAGCTGCGCGACGCGTATTACATCGCCGAGCACGCGGCGCACCGCGCCGACGGACGCGTGATCATCGAGCGCGCCGACGAGGACAAGGCCGAAGAGGCCGAGTTCATCATGCTGCGCGACGGACGCATCTGTTTCGAGGGGAGCGCCGGTGCGCTGCGCGCCTCGCCGGACCCCTACCTGCGCGCGTTTCTCTCGTAGG
>JAHDVQ010000213.1:3917-5757 GCA_023384595.1 Vicinamibacteraceae bacterium
TGGGCGCAGCTGAAGGTCGGGCTGCTCGCCATTGCGGCGCTCGCCCTGGCCGCCCTGCTCATCTTCCTCGTGGGCGGACAGGGGGGATTTCCCTGGCAGCAATACCGGCTCAAAACACGGTTTGCCAACGTGATGGGGCTCAAGTCGGGCGCCATCGTCCGGGTGGCTGGCGTGCAGGTCGGCAAGGTCGACTACGTCGAGTTCGCGGGGGCGGAGGTCGAGGTCGGCTTGGTCATCAACGAGGCGATGCAGGGCCGGATTACGACCGACTCGCGCGCGACCATCGGGTCGCTCAGCCTGCTCGGCGAGCCCGTCATCGACGTCTCCCCGGCGTCCACGGGGACGCCGCTGCAGGATGGCGCGATGATTCCCAGCGGGCGCACGCCCGGTCAGCTCGCGGACGTGGCCGAAGGGGCACGGCAGGGACTCGAGGAGGCGACCAAGCTGGTCGCCGACATCCGCGCGGGCAAGGGCACGGTGGGGAAGCTCTTCACCGACGAGGCGCTCTATCGGGAGATCAACGCGTTTGTCTCGGCCGCCGAGGACGTGACGGCTGCCCTGAATTCGAACCGGGGAACGCTCGGGCGCCTCATCAACGATCCCAAGGCCGGAGCCGCGCTCGAGGCGTCGCTCGAGCACATGCGCGAGATCACCGGGCGCATCAGCCGCGGGGAGGGGAGCCTCGGACGACTGATGGCCGACCCCGCCTTCGCCCAGTCGCTGCAGGGCACCACCGCCAATCTCGAGGCCGTGACCGCGCAGATCCGGCGCGGCGAGGGCACCCTCGGCAAGCTCGTGACCGACGAGGCTCTCTACACGCGGCTCGATTCGCTCAGCGCGCGCCTCGACGCCGTGGCACGCCAGCTCAGTGAGGGCGAGGGCACGGCCGGGAGGCTGCTGCGCGACAAGCAGCTCTATGAGAATATGAACGGGACGGTCAACGAAGTGCGGGCGCTCGTGGGCGATATCCGCCGCGACCCGAAGAAGTACCTGAACGTGAAGGTCAGTTTGTTCTGACGATGCCGGAGATCCGGCATCCGGCATCCGGCATCCGGCCGTGTCCGGCCTCCGGCCAATGCCGTTGGCCTGCGGACGCCGGACGCCGGATGCCTGTCTGTGAGGTGACCCATGGCCAATGACAACGGAAGTGGCGGAGCGATCGTGATGGCGTTCATCCTCGGCGCGATTACCGGCGCCGCGGTGGCGCTCCTCATGGCGCCGCAGACGGGTGAAGACACCCGTCGCCAGCTCACCGAGCGCGCCCGGGAAGGCCGTGACAAGGCGACGGCGGCCGCGCGCCAGAGCCGCGACTTCCTCGACCGGCAGCGCGAGCACCTGAACGACGCCGTCGAGAAGGGCAAGGAAGCCTATCACCGCGCGCGCGGCGACAAGCCCGCCGAGGAGCAGGCGTGAGCGGACAGGACACGACGTTCCTGGCGATCATCGCCGCGGCGACGGCCGTGATGGCGCTCATTCAGGTGGGCGTGATCGTGGCCCTCGCCGTGTACGCGAAGCGCATCAACGCGCTCGTCGGCCGGGTCGAGCGCGACGTCCAGCCGATCATCGACAAGCTCACTACCGTCTCGGGCGAGGCGGCACGCGTCGCCTCGCTCGCCGCGGGCCAGGCCGAGCGCTTCGATCGCATGGTCGGCGACCTCGGCCAGCGCCTGCATCACGCCGCCGGGCAGGCGCAGTCGAAGATGACCAGGCCCGCGCGCGAGGCCACGGCACTCATGGCCGCCGTACGCGCGGCGGCCCTCACGCTGCGCGACGCGCGCCGGCAGCGGCACGCGCGCGGCTTCGACGAAGACGACCCGCTCTTCATCGGGTGAGCGGCGCC
>JAHDVQ010000008.1:0-1337 GCA_023384595.1 Vicinamibacteraceae bacterium
GCCGTGAATGGTACGCGTGCCCGGATTTGAACCGGGGACCTCTCGCTTAGGAGGCGAGCGCTCTATCCAACTGAGCTACACGCGCACATGCGGGCGCCACCCAGAGTCTAGCAAACTCGCTCGCCACCGCCGAGCGCCGCGCCTCGTGCGCGGCGATCTCCACCTGTCCGTCGACGACTCGGGCAGACCGGCCATTCGGGGGTGGGAGCGCAGGGCCGGCGCAGGTCCCCGTCAGGGGGCGAGGCGGCGCGATCCCGACGCCAGCCCGTAGTACTCGAGCCAGCGCAGCGCGGCTTCGTGAGGGCGTGGCGTTCGTCCAGCGCGCGCCCCCCGTGGGGCGTCGAGGTCGGAGATGGTCGCCTCGCGGCGCGCACGCCCACCGATACTCGAGAGCACGAGGCTCACACGGGCGATCGACAACTGCAGCAGGTTCATGGCGTTCTCGGCTCCTGCGGGCGCCGCCGTCGTGCGGGCCCCAACGATCCGAGAGTGGGGAAGGCGCCCCCATTCGTGACGTGGTGTTACACTTATGCGTTTTGTGCGCCGCGTGACGGCGCCGCAGGCCATCGACACCGATGAAAACGACCGAACGTCATCAACTGAAGAGCAATGAGGTCGCCGAGACGATTGCGGCGATTCGTGAGGCCCTGGCCGGCCGCGGCCGCACCTTGGTCGCGGTGCTCGCCGGGGCGCTCGTCCTGATTCTGGCCCTTGGGGTCTTTCTCACCTGGCGCTCGCGCCAGGAGGACCACGCGGCCGCCGCCCTCGCAGGCGCCATGGCCATTGCCTCGGCGCCGGTGGTGCCGGTGGCGCCGGGATCGCCGCCGCCGCAGCCAGGGACCTTCTCGTCAGAGGCTTCCCGCGCCGAGGCCGCGTCGACCGAGCTGCTCGAGGTCGCCAACGCGTGGTCGGGTACCGAGGCCGGCATCGCGGCGCGCTATCAGGCGGCGGGACTGCTGGCGAGCCTGGGCCGGACCGCCGAGGCCGAGCGCGAGTTCAGCGCCGTGGCCGACGCGGCAGGGCGGGGATCGATTTACGGGCGGATGGCACGGCTCGGCGTCGCCGAGATGCAGCTGCGTACGGGCAACGCCGAGGCCGCGATCTCGGTGTTTCGCGAGGTGGCGGCCTCAGGCGAGGGCGACATGCCGGTCGACGCCATTCTGATGCAGCTCGCCCGGGCCTACACCCTTGCGGGCAGGCAGGCCGAAGCCGTGCAGACCTACCGGCGCGTGATCGACGAGTTCCCCGATTCGCTGTATGCCGCCGAGGCCAGGCGCGAAGTCGAGAGGGTGGGCGCAGCGGCAGGACCGTCGTAACGGCAGTCCTGCCTGGGCGGC
>JAHDVQ010000008.1:1437-5432 GCA_023384595.1 Vicinamibacteraceae bacterium
GGGCGGCTACACCACGACGAGGCTGTCGAACTCGGGGATCTCCTCGCGCAGGGCCATCTCGATGCCAAGGTGCAGCGTGATCTGCGCACTCGGACATCCCACGCAGTTTCCCGTGAGGCGGATGCGGGCCTTGTTGTCCTGCACGTCGATGAGTTCGACGTCGCCGCCATCGGCCTGGATGGCGGGACGGATGCGGTGGAGCACGGATTCAACGCGTTCGCGCGTGACCATCAATGAGGGGGCCTCCCTTGTCGATGATATAACCCCGGATACCGTCTGGTAAACTCTAGGTGGGCGTGGCTGACACAGGGACCTATTCGGTCGACTCGATCGTCGTCGGGCGCAGCGCGCGCATGCGCGCGGTGTTCGATTTCGTGCGTGTCATCGGCGACAGCGACTCGAGCGTGCTCGTGACCGGCGAGACGGGCACGGGCAAGGAGATGATCGCCAACCTGATCCACCAGTCCAGCTCCCGGCGGCACAAGCCCTTCGTGCCCGTGAGCTGCGCCATCCTGTCCGAAACCCTCATCGAGTCGGAGCTCTTCGGCCACGAGCGCGGGGCCTTCACCGGCGCCATCAAGGATCGTCCCGGCCGGTTCGAGATGGCGCACGGCGGCACCATCTTCCTCGACGACATCGACGATGTCCCCCTGTCGATGCAGGTGAAGCTGCTGCGGGTGCTGCAGAACCGCACCATCGAGCGGCTCGGCGGGTCGCGCGTGATCGCCATCGACGTGCGCGTGGTGACGGGAAGCAAGAAGGACCTGCGGCAGATGGTGGCGGAGGGGAAGTTCCGGGAGGATCTCTACTACCGGCTGAACGTCATCCCGATCGTGCTGCCGCCGCTCCGCGAGCGCAGGGAAGACATCCCCATGCTCGTGGAGCACTTCATCAAGCGCTACTTCAAGCGCCGGGGCGAAGATCCGCGCCCCATTTCGCCGGCCGTCGTCCAGGCCTTCATGCGCTATCCGTGGCCCGGGAACGTGCGCGAGCTCGAGAACGCGTGCGAGCGCATCGCGCAGACCTGCACCTGCGAGACGGTCCGCATCGGGTGTGTGCCCTCGACGGTGCTGTTCCACAAGTACGCCGAGGAGCAGCAGCCGATCGTGGAGACGCACGCCCATCCCTCGTCGGTCTCGCTCGACGACCGCCTCAAGGAAGTCGAGACCAACCTGATCAGTTGGGCGCTCAAGGTGAGCGGCGGCAACAAGTCGAAGGCCGCCGAACTGCTGCAGATCAAACGCTCGACGCTCGGCGACCGGATCAAGAAGCTCAGTCTCGATCACCTCGCCGAGGAAGTGGCCGACTGACGAATCATCGGAGCCGCGCGCCGAGATCTCGCAACCGTGCCCGGCGATCACGCCGGGAATCGTTGAAGAACTAAACAGAATGCCGCCCCGGGTGGGGCCGGAAGCTGGCACCGTGGTTGCTCTCTCTCGGGCCAGCGATGCCTGCCGAACTCCAGGTCACCGATTCGGGCGCCAGCGGGTTGCACGTGCGCCTGCTCGGTCCCGACGCGGCCGAGCCGTGCAGCGCCGAGCTGCGACGTCTCTTTGCGGGGCGGTCGCTCTCGCGCCAGCGCCGTGAGCGCCTGCTCTCGTCGCCGCGCGTGGTCGCGGTCCTTGGCGACCGGGTCATCGGCCTCGCGGCCTTCGAACGATCCGACGAGGAAGTGCGCGTCTACGAGCTGGCGGTCGCGGGCGACCTGGCCTTCAGCGCCTTCGACATCGCGCGGCAGCTGCTCGACGCGCTCGAGCTCTCCTGCATGGCGGCCAACTGCCGGCGGCTCGTGCTGCTGCCCGCCGCTGTGGTAGCGACGGGACCCCTCGAGCGTCTGGGCTACCGGCTTGCCGGCGGGTGCTCCGGCGGCTGGGTCGAGAAAGTCTTCCACTAAGGCCCAACGCCCAACGCCCAACGCCCAACGCCCAACGCCCAAGGTCCAAGGCCCAAGGCCCAAGGCCCAAGGCCCAAGGCCCAAGGCCCAAGGCCCAAGGCCCAATTCATCCAAACACCCTGGCCTCGATGCCAAGGGCACGAACGCCGTCGGCACAGGCGTGAAGCGCCTCCGCCGGCGCCGGCTCGAGGCGCGCGAGCGCCGGCGTGCGCGCGAGCGTGTAGATGTGCACCGAGGCGGGCGCGATGCGCGCGATGGCTGCGAGGTAGCTGGCACGCGCGGCGGGCGTCGTGTTGTCGATGATCCCCTCGCAATCGCGCACCAGCATCGTCTGCACCACGATCGGGCGCAGCGACGAGAGGCTGGTAATCAGCCTCTCGACGTCGACGGCGGCAGCGTTCACGTGCCGCAGCGTGTCGGCGTCCCCTCCGTCCAGCTTCAGAAACCGTTCATCGAGATCCAGAAGGGCCTGGCGGATTCTCGCGCGGTCGATGGTGGTGGCGTTCGAGAGAATCGCAAGGCGGACGCGCGGCGCCTCGCGATCGCGGAGCTCCCGGAGCGCCGCCACGACCTCGGGAAAGTCGGGATGCAGCGTGGGTTCGCCGTGGCCGGCGAGGGTCATGCGATCGATGACGGTGCCGTGCGCGCGGGCCGACGCCAGCGCGGCGCTCGTGGCCTCGATCACCTCCGTCACCGAGGGCCAGGCGGCCTCGACCTGCGCGGCCGGCGGAGCCGTCCACCCGTACTGGCAGTACAGGCAGTTGAACGTGCAGATCTTGCGACGAGGCGGCAGCAGGTTCACCCCGAGGGACGTCCCCAGACGGCGCGAGGCGATCGGCCCGTAGATGACGCCCTCGTGGAGGGGCATAAGGTGGTCGGCACTGAGCGAGGCGCAGGTGGTCATCGGTGGATGGCCGGCAGCAAAGCGGGGGAGCCTGCCGGAGCTCCGGCAGCTTTCCGTGAGGCCCCGGGAACAAACTGCCGGAGGTTCGCCAGTCGGGCGGGTCTCGCCCCATGGTGTGCCGCGGAATCGCTTGAAATCAATGCATTTCTTGCGGTTTCCCAAGTGGCATCGCCTGTGCAACGGGTGGGAGCGTTCGCCGGACGCCCGCCGCAGGCGTCACGGGGCTGCCGAATGGGGGCCGGCAGTTTCGGGACCCTGCGACGGGCCCGGTTTATTTCGGGACCCGTTTCCTCCACAACCTGAAGGCGGTCGCCAGAGTTCGCTCCGGCGGGCCGAAGGCGCATGATCGACCGCGAGAAAGTGGTGACCGTGCTACGCCGGCGGTTTCCAGGCGCTCGTCCCGAAGACGTCGCCGCCGCCGCCAACGCCATCGTCGGCCTCGAGGACGAGTGGGAAGACGTCACCGCGCTCGAACCCGACCTGTTGGCGCACTTCCGCCAGGCGTGCGGTGACGGGTGTTACCTGGCGTCCACGCCTGCCACCACACAATTTCGTCTGTTCCGGTTCCGCCCCGCGCCGATGCGGTGAACCCGGCCCCCGCAGTGCGGCGGGCGTCGCGAAGGCGTCGCCGCAGGCCCTCCAATTTCGTGCCCGGGGCACGCAGCTTGCGTTCATACTGTAGGCAGCTGGCTGGCCCAGCCGCCAAAGGAGGTCGCCATGAGACGACTGGGTTGCGTCCTGGTCCTGACGCTCCTTGCGGGTGCCTGCGCGTCGACAAAGCCGGTCCCGATTGTGGCCGGCGACGTCTGCTTCCACAGTCGGCAGATGATCGTCGACACGCGTTACGCCGCCGAAGTCGTCACCCGCAGCAACCACGCCTTCAAGTTCAGTTCGATCCACTGCCTCGCCGAGTACGTGCGGGCGCATCCCGACGAGAACCCGGGCCGGGTCTTCGTGATGGACTACGACCGGGGCCGCCTGATGCTCGCCGCCGACGCGCACTTCGTCCGGTTCAGCGAGCCGGAAGGTCGCCGGAAGGTCGAGCGCTGTGCCGCGTTTCGCGACGAGAACGCCGCCAAGGCCTTCGCCGCCGCGCATCAGACGCGGATGATCGGCTGGGACGAGGCGTTCAACGCCCCGCTCGGCAGCAGCGTTTACTGACGTCGGACCGGCGGCGGCCGCCTGGGACCGGCGGCC
>JAHDVQ010000008.1:5532-55479 GCA_023384595.1 Vicinamibacteraceae bacterium
GTCGCGCACCTCGACGCAGACCAGCGGCGTGAAGTGGAAGCCATTGTCGGACAGGTCGTGCGGGCCCTCGCGGCCGAGCCGGCCCGCCGGCTCGAGCACCTGCCGGAATCGACGCTTGGCGACCTCGCGCTCCAGCTCTTTGGTGCATCGGATTCGATGTGGTCCGTCGGCCCGGTGAGAGACACGCAATTAACGTGACCTCATCAGACCCACCGCGTGCGGCTTGCCCAACATCCAGCCGTTCGCGTCGCTCCGCTACGGTGAACCCCACCCTGTTCGTTTCCCCAAGGGTGTCGCTCACCGGCCGACGGACCTGTTCTCCCGAGAGAACGCGCTCGAATGCCGACCCGGTCCGGCCTTGTTGCCGGCACCTCACTCGCCCATAATGACGAAGCTCTCTTCCCCAGGAGGAACGCTGACCATGCGTGCCATTCTCGCTGTGACGCTCTTTTCGCTCGCGTTGGGTCCCGCCGTGGCCATGGCACAGGATGCGGCCAAGGTCGAGGCCGGCAAGAAGCTCTACACCGCACAGAAGTGCCAGATGTGCCATTCGATTGCCGGCGTCGGCAACAAGAAGTACCCCCTGGATGGCGTCGGCAAGAAGCTGAGCGAGGCCGACCTGAAGCTCTGGATCGTCGACCCGAAGGCCGCGGAGAAGAAGTTCAACTCGACGGCGAAGCCGCCGATGAAGGCCTACGCGAACCTGCCGGCCGCCGACGTCGACGCGCTCGTCGCCTACATGAAGAGCCTGAAGTAGGACCGTTGTCCGCCCCCTATGCGTGATGTGATCAGGGCCGCGACCGCCGTCGCGGCCCTTTCCCTCCTTGTCGGTCTCGGCCGTCTTGCGCCCGCCGCCCTCGAGGCGCAGGATCAGGCCGCCGCGACGCCGGCACCGCACGCGAACGACGACTGCATGATGTGCCATTCGGATCCGGAGACCACCCGGGCCGACGGCACCTCGCTCGGCGTCGATGCCGCGAAGTTCGAGGCCTCGGTGCACGGGCAGCTCGGCATGGCCTGCGTGGACTGCCACGCCGACGTGGCGACCGCGGAGCTTCCGCATGCGGAGAAGCTCGCGCGCGTCGACTGTTCGACCTGCCATGCGGACGCGTCGGCCGCCTTCGCGAAGAGCATCCACTTCGAGGCGCGCGAGCACGGCAAGGGCGAGGCGGCCACGTGCGTGAGCTGTCACGGCATGCACGACATCCTGCCGTCGAGCGACCCGGCCTCGCGCACCTACGCGCTGAACCTGCCGAACACCTGCGGGAGCTGCCACGGCAACGACACGCTCATCACCCGCACCAACATGCAGGGCGGCAACGTCGCCAGCCAGTACGCCGACAGCATCCACGGCCGCGCCCTCAAGGCGGGGCTCATCGTGGCGCCCTCGTGCAGCGCGTGCCACGGTGCGCACGACATCCTGGCCTCCACCGACCCGGAAGGGAAGGTGTTCCGGTTCAACCAGGTGGCCACCTGCGGGACGTGTCACGAGGGCATCAAGCACCAGTTCGACAAGGGCCGTCACGGGCAGCTGCTGGCGGCCCAGGACGACAGGGCGCCGGTGTGCGCCGACTGCCATTCGGCCCACGGCATCCAGGCCGCCGACACGCCGCAGTGGCGCGTGGACGTCATCCGCGAGTGCGGGACGTGTCACGTCGAGAAGCTCACGACCTACCGCGACACCTTCCACGGGCAGGTCACCAACCTGGGCTTCGCGCGCGTGGCCACGTGCGCCGACTGCCATGGGGCGCACGCGGTCCTGCCGCAGAGCGACCCGGCCTCGCCGACGCACCCCACCAACCGCGTGGCCATGTGCCAGCAGTGCCACGCGGGCGCGAACGAGAACTTCGCGCAGTACGACCCGCACGCCGACCTCCACGATCGATCCCGCAACGCGCCGCTCTACTACACCGCCAGGTTCATGGGCGTGCTGCTGATTGGCGTGTTCACGTTCTTCGGCGTGCACACGACGTTGTGGTTCCAGCGCGCCTGGCGCGAGGCCGCGGCGTCGCGCACGCCACGCCAGACCCTGCCCGCCGAGTCGGTGCTGCCGCCGCCGCCGCACGCCGGCGACGAGGAGCCGAAGGGAGGCGAGCGGTGAGCGAGCCTCGCTACGTCAGGCGGTTCGACCGCGTGCACAGCGTCACCCACATCGCCTTGATGCTGAGCTTCCTCGGCCTCGCGGCGACCGGCATGCCGCTTCTCTTTTCGGATGCCCGCTGGGCGTGGTACCTCTCGCGCGCCTTCGGCGGCTTCGAGATGGCGGGCAGCCTCCACCGCTTCTTCGGCACGGTCCTCATCGTCGTCTTCGTCGCGCACATCGCGCGCCTGGTCCGCCGCGTCGTCGTCGACAAGGACTACAGCATCTTCTGGGGCCCGACATCGATGGTGCCGCAGCCCCAGGACCTCAAGGACCTGTACGCGAACTTCCTCTGGTTCGTCGGCAAGAGGCCCAGGCCGACCTTCGACCGCTTCACGTACTGGGAGAAGTTCGACTACTGGGCGGTGTTCTGGGGCATGTTCGTCATCGGCGGGTCGGGCATCATGCTGTGGTTCCCGACCTTCTTCGCGCGCTTCATCCCCGGGTGGGTCTTCAACATCGCCCTCTTCGTCCACGGCGAGGAAGCCTTGCTCGCCGCGGGGTTCATCTTCACCGTGCACTTCTTCAACGGGCACCTCAGGCCCGAGAAGTTCCCAATGGATCTCGTCATCTTCACCGGCCGGATGACGACACACGAGTTCGAGGAGGAGCGTGGCGCAGAGCGCGCCCGGCTTGCCGCCGAAGGGAAGCTGGACGAGATCGCGGCGCCCCCGCCGACCTCCGGCGAGCTCGCCTTCGGTCGCGCCATCGGCACCTTTGGTCTGGTGGTGGGAGTCGTGCTCGTGATTCTGATCTTCTACGCCGTCCTCACCTGATCGGCCTCGTCGGGTCCGGCGCTGTGTGCCGGGAAGCCGGGTGTCCGCGATGCCTGCTGGACGGCCCTGCGACGGCGTGCCAAAATGTCACGCCGTCGTCCTAGCAACCCTCCGGCGCTCAACATCGCCGGCTCGTTCCCGGCGCCGGCCGGGGTCGCGGAGGTTCCGTGGCTGAGAAGGGTTCTCGCCCAGTCTTCAATCCCCTCACGGTCATCGGGGCGATTCTGACGACGGTGTCCGCCGTCCTGTTCCTCACGTTCTTCTTCCTCGAGCTGCTGGGTCTTCACGCCAACCCGTACTTCGGCATCTTCTTCTTCCTCATCCTGCCTGGCCTCTTCCTGATGGGGTTGCTGCTCGTCCCGCTCGGCATCTGGCGGGAGCGGCGGCGGCGCCTTCGCGGACTGGCTCCGACGGAATGGCACTGGCCCCGAATCGACCTGAACGATGCGCGCACGCGCAGGACGGCCGCCGTTGTCGCCGCGCTCACGCTCGCCAACATCGTCATTGTCTCGCTGGCGGCCTTCAAGGGCGTGGAGTACATGGACTCGACGCCGTTCTGCGGCGAGGTGTGCCACACGGTGATGGAGCCGGAGTACGCCGCGTATCAGGATGGCCCGCACTCGCGCGTCAAGTGCGTGGAGTGCCACATCGGTCCTGGCGCGCCGTTCTTCGTCAAGGCAAAGGTCGACGGCCTTCGTCAGGTCTGGGCGGTGACATTCGATACCTATCAGCGGCCCATCCCCAGCCCGGTGCACACCCTGCGTCCGGCGCGCGACACGTGCGAGCAGTGCCATTGGCCCGAGCGCTTCAGCGGCGACCTGCGCCGGACGTTCCGCACGTATGCCGACGACGAGGCCAATACCGAGCAGGCGCAGGTGCTCAACCTGAAGGTGGGCGGCGGCGGATGGCGCCGCGGGGGCCCGCACGGCATCCACTGGCACACGGCGTCGAACATCCTCGTGGAGTACATCGCGACCGATCCCGCACGCGGGACGATTCCCTACGTGCGGATGGTCGACGCGACCGGCGCGGTCACCGAGTTCGTGGTCGAGGGCGTGACGCCCGAGATGCTCGCGGCCGGCGAGCGGCGCACCATGGACTGCATCGACTGCCACAACCGGCCGACGCACCGGTTTGCTCCGTCGCCGGAACGCGCGGTCGACGCGGCGCTTGCGAGCGGGTTGCTGCCGCAGGATCTCCCGTTCCTGCGCCGCGAGGCGGTGGCCGTGCTGAGCGAGGGCTATCCCGATCGGCCGGCGGCCGAGCGGGCGATCGCCGAGCGGCTGCAGGCCTTCTACGGTCAGACGGCCGAGGCGACCGAAGCCCGCGTCGCGCGCGCGATTGCCGGCACGCAGCGCGTCTTCGCGCAGAACGTCTTCCCCAAGATGGGGCTGACCTGGGGAGCTCATCCGAACCACCTGGGCCATACGGATTCGCCTGGTTGCTTTCGCTGCCACGACGGGGAACACAGGTCGAAGGACGGGCGGACCATCAGCCAGGACTGCGAGTTGTGCCACACGTTCGAGTGACGACAGCTGCCGCGGGGACACGTGGCCTCAGCACCATCCGGGGCGTCGGGCGCGGCGCATCGTGGGACGCGGGGAAGGAGAGGAGCGAGCTGGGCGCGGTCGGGACCGGTTTCAGGGAGGAGACGTCGGCCGCACGGACGCGGTGAGCGCTTCGGACGCAGTTGGGCATTCCGATTGCAGTGCTTCGGCGCGGCAGACCCGATCCTGCCGGACTTCCGTCACCGGTCTGTGACCAGGGGACGGGGCCGGCGCGGAGGAGCGACCACATGCAGTTACACAAACACGTAGTTACCGCTGGACTTGCGGTCGGGCTGGCCCTGACCTGGGCAGGCGTCAGCGGGGTGGCGAACGCATCGGCCACCAAGCAGGCGGTGCAGGCGCCCGCCTCCGGCTATGCCGGAGAGGACACCTGCCTCACCTGTCATGAAGACCAGGCGTACAAGGGGTCGGCGCACGCCCGTCGGGCCAACCCTCGTACGCCGGCCGCGGGCCTGGGCTGCGAGAGCTGCCACGGGCCGGGCCAGGAGCACGCCGAGTCCGGGGGAGACAAGACGAAGATCATGTCCTACAAGGACATGACACCCGAGGAGCAGAGCGAGACCTGCACCTCGTGCCACAACCGCGGCGACCACGCGCTGTGGGCCGGCAGCCAGCACGACAACCGCAAGGTGAGCTGCACGAGCTGCCACAGCGTGCACAACGGGCAGGGGCCGAGCGAGATCAAGACCAAGACCGAGATGGAGCTGTGCAGCAGCTGCCATCGTGGGGTGGCCACACGGCAGTACCGGTTCAACCACATGCCGGTGCGCGAGGGCAAGATGAGCTGCGCCTCGTGCCACAACGTGCACGGCTCGTCGAACATCAAGCTGCTCCGGGCGGGCACGACGATCGACGAGAGCTGCGTCAGCTGCCACACCGAGAAGCGCGGCCCCTACCTGTGGGAGCACGCGCCGGTGGCCGAAAGCTGCACGACCTGCCACGACGCGCACGGGTCGAACAACGACCGCATGCTCGTGGCCAAGCAGCCCTTCCTCTGCCAGCGCTGCCACGTGACCTCGCGGCATCCCCCAACCGTCTACGAGGGCTACACGCTGCAGAACTCACAGAACGCCAACAAGATCTTCGGCCGGTCGTGCCTGAACTGCCACCAGCAGATTCACGGGTCGAACGCGCCGTCGGGCAAGGCGTTCCTGCGCTAGGCAAGGAGGACACCCATGCGCATCAGACACAGCATCGTCACGGCGGCGCTGGTGCTGGCCTCCGCAACCGTTGCGACGGCACAGACCACGCCCGCTCCCTCGGCCCCGGCGGCCCCGGCCGCGCCGGCCCTGGGATCCATTGAGATCGGCGGCCTCTTCGGCGACACGGATGGCGATCGCGCGCGCTACGAGCGCTATCGCGACACGCGCGACGGCGTGTTCACCAACATCCGGTTCACGAAGGACACCGACGCGTTCTTCTTCGACGCGACGGCCTACCACATCGGCTATCGCGACCAGAGCTACGCCGCGGAGTTCGACAACGGCCGGATCAAGGCGACGGCCATGTTCGACTCCATTCCATTGAACTACCTGTACGGCGCCATCACGCCGTGGACCATCAGCCGGAACATCTTCTCGCTGCCCGACGCGACGCAGACGGCGGTGCAGAACCGGCTGGTGAACGGCGTGCCCTGCGCCTATGCCACGACGTGCAACAACCCGGCGAACGCCGCCATCGCGCTCTCGCGCCGGTCGGCGTACAACGACGTGGCCCGCCTCTTCGACATGGACTCGAAGCGCGAGACCTTCGGCGCCGATCTCCGCTACATCATCAACCCGGAGATCGACGCGAAGGTGAAGTTCACGACGACGCGGCGCAGCGGCATGATGCCGTGGGGCGGGGCCTTCGCGTTCAACAACGCGCAGGAGCTTCCCATCCCGATCGACACGCGGACGAACGAGTTCGGAGCGAACGTCGAGTGGGCGAACCGGAAGGGCATGGTCCGCCTCGGCTGGGACGTGTCGTACTTCAACAACGACATCGAGTCGTTCGTGTGGGACAACCCGCTGCGCGCGACCGATTTCGACAATGGCACGGCCACGCCGTGGGACAACAGTGGCTACAGCAACGGCAACGGGCCCGCGCAGGGCCGCATGTCGCTCTGGCCGAGCAGCACGCAGAACGTGGTGAGCGCGACGGCGCTCTACCGCTTCGCGCGTGCGACCTCGGTGAACGGCACGCTGCAGTTCACCAACCAGGACCAGGACGCGGCGTTGATCCCGTGGACGAGCAACAACGTGATCAATGCGTCGGCTCCAGGACAGGGCTTCCCGAATCTGGCATCGCTGCCGCGTGATTCGGCCGAAGCCGGCATGGACGGCGTGAACGCGCTCATCAACTTCACGACCCGGCCCACCCGTTACCTGAGCGTGAACGCGCGCTACCGCTACAACGATCGCGATATCACGACGCCGGAGTTCGATGCGACGCAATACGTGCGCTTCGATGCGGTGCCCGAGGACATTGCGCCCGTGGGGCACACCCACCAGTACGACGTGACGCGGCAGAACTTCGACGCCAGCGCCACGTTCTCGACCAACGGCTTCGGCTCGATCAAGGTGGGCTACGGCCACGAGGCGTACGAGCGCCACGGCCGCGGGTTCAGCGAGGTCGACGAGAACACCTTCCGGCTGGCGTACGACGCGATCAGCTTCCAGATGTTCTCGGTGCGCGCCGGGTGGGACATCTCGCGCCGCCGCGGCGAGGGCTTTGTCCTCGCCGGCGTGGACTACGAGATCCAGCCGGCGGGCGAGCAGCCGGGGCTGCGGTACTACGACGAGGCGGACCGCGATCGTAACAAGGGCTCGGTCGTGCTGACCGTCACGCCGAACGACGTCGTGTCGTTCTACGTGCAGTTTGCGGGCGGCAAGGACGAGTTCCTCGGTGACGAGTCGATCCCCGCGGGCCGCGAGCAGTTCGGTCTGCTCGACGCGAGCTTCACGAACTGGACGGTCGGCACGACCTATGTCGCCAACGACCACATCTCGCTCGGCGCCAACTACGGCCGCGAGAAGTTCAGCGCGCTGCAGAAGTCGCGCAACGCCAACCCGCCGCCCGACGCGTCGTGGACCGACCCGAACCGGAACTGGACGCTCGACAACGACGAGGAGATCAACACGTTCAACGTGTTCGTGGATCTCATCAAGGCCGTCGAGAACACGGACATCCGGCTCGCGTACGACTACAGCGACTCGGACAACTCGTTCATCCACGGCGGGCCGCGCATCCCCGCGCTCGGGGCACAGTTCATCCCGCTGCCGAACGTGACCAACACCTGGCATCGGCTGTCGGCCGACCTGAAGTACTTCTTCACCAACGCCGTCGGCGTTGGGCTGGGCTACTACTACGAGAAGCTCGACATCAGCGACTTCGCGACCATCGACGCGAACGGCTCGGTCGGCTTCACCCCGGCCACCGGCACGGTCAGGATGGACTACCTGGGCGCGCTGGTGACCGGATACATGAACCGGCCGTACAAGGGCCAGAACGCCTACGTCCGCCTGATCTACCTCTTCTAGGTCGGCGAAATCGCGCTCAGGCGAGGGCCCGGCAGCGTCGTGCTGCCGGGCCCTTTCTTTTGGGGGATCAGCGGATCGGCGGATCGGGGGATCAGCGGATCGGCGGATCAGGTCTTGTCGGGCTCAAGGCCGAGCGCCTTGGGCGCCGGGGCGCAGAGCGCGAAGGCGGCCCAGCGCCGGCGGTGGCGGGCCCGACCGCCGGTTTCCCGCAAGGATTGACACGAGCTTTCGGTGATAGGCACCGGGATCGGCCAGGATTTGCGCCTGAATCCTGCCTTCGCTCGGTGGAGCGAGGCTTGCAAAGAGAGGCGGAGAGCGGCGGTGCGCGCCGCGAACCCTGACACGAGCGACAAGGACCCCCATCCGATGTCACACCCGAGCTTCGTCCCCCTCTCGAGTCTGCGACCCGGACCCGCGCCCGACGAACTGGTGCCAGCCGCCCCGCCGCTGCGGCTGATGTTCTGGGAGCTCACGAAGGCCTGCAACCTGAAGTGCCAGCACTGCCGGGCCGTGCCCGAGTCGGAGCTGGCCGCCGGCGAGCTGAACACGCGCGAGTCGTTCGGACTCATCGACCAGATTGCCGACATCGCCCGCCCGGTGCTCATTCTCTCGGGCGGCGAACCCCTCTACCGGAAGGACGTCTTCGACATCGGACGGTACGGCGTCTCGAAGGGGTTCCGTATGGCCCTTGCCACCAACGGCACGCTCGTCGACGACGACGTGGCGGGGCGGATTCGTGACGCGGGGTTCTCGCGGGTGTCCATCAGCCTCGACGGGGCGCGGCCCGAGACGCACGACGGGTTCCGGGGCATCCCGGGCTCGCACGCCGCCGCCATCGCCGGGCTCCAGCGGCTCCGCGCGCGCGGCGTGTCGATGCAGATCAACTCGACCATCGCGCGGCACAACGTGCACGAGCTGCCCGACATGCTGGACCTGGCGCTCTCACTGGGCGCCGACGCGCTGCACCTCTTCATGCTCGTGCCCGTCGGGTGCGGCGTGGAGCTCGCCGAGCGCGAGATGCTGCCCACCGACGAGTACGAGCGCGTCCTGCACTGGTTCTACGATCAATCGAAGCAGGTCGAGATCGACCTCAAGGCCACCTGCGCGCCCCACTACTTCCGTATCCGCGCCCAGCGCATCGTCGAGGAGCGGAAGCAGGGCGACCGAAGCACGCCGTTCATTGCGCACGGCACGCGCCTGAAGGCCGCGCCGGATCCCGCCGGAGGCCGTCCGCTCTCGACGATGACCCGCGGGTGCCTGGCGGGGACGGCGGTGTGCTTCGTTTCGAACATGGGCGAAATCTACCCCTGCGGCTACCTGCCCGTGTCGGCCGGCAACGTGCGCCAGCAGACGTTTGGCGAGATCTGGCGCGGTGCGCGCGTCTTTCGCAACCTGCGCGACTACGACACGCTCACGGGAAAGTGCGGCGAGTGCCGCTACACCGGGATCTGCGGGGGCTGCCGCGCCCGGGCGTTCGCCGAGACCGGCGACTACCTCGGCGAGGAGCCGTTCTGTTCGTACGAGCCGGCCGCCGACACCGCGCCCGTGACGGCGATGGCGGCGTCCGGCGGCCATCCACACCACTGACTCCGTCACGTCATCGCTTCGGGCGCCGCGGATGACGGCCGCTCACAGGCGCGTCGCAGCGGTTTGGGCCGCCGGGGCGCACGGGGTAGAATTCGGCGTTCGTCTGATCCGATGACACCCCCACGCCCAGAACCTGCCGCTCGTCCCGCGCCCGGCACGCTCGTGCGCGCGACGCGGGACGACGAGGTCCGCACCGGGCGCCTTCGCCGCCGGCAGCAGATCCTCGCCGAGCTCGGGGCGCGCTCGTTCGTCGCCGAAGGCTTCCTCGATCTGCTCGCGGAAGCGCTCGACGACATCGTCGACTCACTGGGCGTGTCGCACGCGGCGCTCTTCGAGCGCGTCCCGGGCTCGACGCTGCTCGTCATGCGCGCTGGCGTCGGCTGGCGCCCCGGCGCGGTCGGCCAGATGCTGGAGTACGACGGGGGCGACGCCTTTCTCGGCCCCATCTTCACGTCGCACACGAGCGTGCACGTGTCCGGGGCGAGTCCGGCCCAGATGACCCCGCTCTTTGCCGAACACGGCATCGTGTCGGGTCTCGCCGTCATGCTGCCAGGACCGCACGGGCCCGTGGGCACCCTCTGCGCGCTCGCGCGGGACGCGCGCCAGTTCGACGACGACGACGAGCATTTCCTGCGGGCGCTCGCCAACATCTTCTCCTGGGCCATCCAGCGGAAGGGAACCGAGGAAGGGCTGCTCCAGAGTCAGCTGCGCCTGCAGGGCGTGCAGAAGATGGAGGCCATCGGGCGCCTGGCCGGAGGCATCGCGCACGATTTCAACAACCTCGTGCAGGCCATTGGCGGTTACACGGAGGTGCTCCTGAAGTACCTGCCGGACGACGACGGGCTGCGAAAGCCGGCGGTCGAGATCAAGCGGGCCGGCGATCGGGCCGCCGCGCTGACCCGCCAGCTGCTGGCCTTCTCCCGCCAGCAGGTGCTGCAGCCCCGTGTGCTCGACCTGAACGGCGTCGTCGCCAACGTGGAGCAGTTGTTGCGCCGGCTCATCGGGGAGGACATCGAGCTCGAGATCGAGCTCGAGTCACGGCTCGGGCGCGTGCGTGCCGACGCGGCGCAGCTCGAGCAGGTGCTGATGAACCTGGCGGTGAACGCCCGCGACGCGATGCCCGATGGTGGCACGCTGACCATCGAGACGCGCAACGTGGTGCTCGCCTCATCGGATCAGCGCGACGCCTTCGCGGTCCAGCCAGGCCCGTACGTCTTGCTCGCCGTGGCCGACACCGGCATCGGCATGGACGCCGAGACGCGGGCGCGCGCGTTCGACCCCTTCTTCACGACCAAGGCGCCGGGACACGGGACGGGGTTGGGCCTCTCGACCGTCTACGGCATCGTGAAGCAGAGCCGGGGGTACATCTGGCTCGACAGCGAGCCCGGCCATGGCACGCGCGCCCGCATCTACCTGCCGCGCGTCGAGGAACCGCTCGACGAGGTCGCCCCCAAGCGCGCACCGAGCGTGGCCGCGGCGCCGCGCGGCCACGAGACGCTGCTCATCGTCGAGGATGAAGAGGGTGTCAGGGAGCTGATGTGCGAGTGGATGTCGAGCCACGGCTACACGGTCGTGGCGGCCGCCAACGGCGTCGAAGCGCTCGCCGCGGCCGACCTCCACGCCGAGCCCATCGACCTGCTGGTCGCCGATGTCGTCATGCCCCAGATGGGGGGTCCGGCCCTCGCATCGCGCTTGCTCGAGGCGCGCCCGGGCCTGCGCGTCATCTTCATGTCGGGCTATGCCGACGAGGCCATTGGAGATCCGCAGATGCTGGCCGTTGGCGCCGGCTTTCTCCAGAAGCCGTTCACCCTCGACAGCCTGCTGCGCAAGGTGCGCGAGACGCTCGACGCGAGACACGACACCGGGCACTGACAGGCCCGGACCACGCCCCGCGCGCGGCGCGGCGGTCCATGCGCGGGCGACGATCAGGAGAGGAACCGGCGGGCGACGTCGAATAGCCCCGGTGCACGGGCGTCGACCTCGTCGATCCACGAGTCCTCGATCTCGAGGAAGGTGAAGACGGTGTCGTCGGCGCCGCCGGCGTCGGCTTCGCAGCCGAAGCCGTAGCGATGGCTGAGGAGATTGGCGCAGTAGGCGACCGCCGCCTCGCGCGGATAGGTCTGGGCGTGAAGATAGCGGTGGTGGAAGCGCACCGGCTCCTCGAGCGTCTCGGGCAGCCGCCACTGACGAAGCGCGACGCCTCCCAGGTCGGCATGGTGTCCGTCGATGGCCGCGGCGATCTCCTCGTCGGGCACGGCGCGGCCCGTCTTGCGCCGATGGTCGAAGGCCGACTTGAGCACGACGAGCTTGCCCACGTCGTGCAGCAGCCCGAACAGAAAGGCTTCTTCCGGACTCACGTGGCAGCGCTCCGCCACCAACCTCGCGAGGTAGGCCGTGCCAATCGCGTGGTCGACGAGCACGTGGCCGCGCGCGCCGTAGGTCGCGGGATCCTGCATCCGCGAGGTGTAGCACACGGTGACCACGACGTTCCGGATGGCGTTGGTGCCCAGACGCACGACGGCTTCGGGAATCGTGCTGATGGGCTGCAACGGCGACGAGTACGCCGAGTTCGCCAGGCCAAGGACGCGGCCGGCGAGGACCTGGTCCTTCGAGACGATCGCCGAGAGGCGGGCGACGCTGACGTCGGGATCGGCCGCCACCTCGATGACCTGCTGGGCCAGGGTGGGCAGCATCGGCATCGAGAGACGATCGACCGACAGCCACTCGAAGCGCGCGAGATCGCCGGTCACCGACGCGGCGGCGGGAAAGCGGGCGTCACCGTGCATCTCTTCGGTCCCCTGGTCAGCGCGACGTCAGGAGCAGTTCGACGAACAGGTCGCCGTGGTTCGGCATCCGGAACGGGAGTACCGCCCTCTGGCCGTAGCCGCGTGGCGTGATGGAGAAGTCGGTGCCCACGGTGACCGTCGGAATCGAGATCGCCCACGATTCGCCCCGCCCGGCCATGCGCGTCCGGAACGAGCCCGCAATCATGTTGGTCACCTCGCCGATGGCGTCGGCAATCTCGCCGCGGACCTCGCCGGCGCTGATGCCCAGCAACCTTCCCGCGATCTCGCGTGCGGCATCGAGCGAGCCATGAAACGCCACCAGGCCCAAGCGCGACCCGCCGAAGCCGACGGTGCCCACGACGTGGCTGCGCGGCTGGGCGGCTTCGCCGAGCAGGGGTGTCCCGGGTTCGAGATCGCAGGCCACCATGGTGCGGAAGACCTCGCAGGTCGATTCAGTCAGGCACTGCACCAGTTGGGCGTCCACGAGGTCCCTGCTCTCCGATCTTCACGCCGCGCGGCCCGTGACGGCGTCGATCTTCTCCCGGATGGTGTCGGGGGTGAACGGCTTGATGACGTAATTGTCGACGCCGGCGCGCAACGCCTCGACGATATCGTCCTTCGCGGCGTTGGTGGTGACCATCAGGACGGGGATTCGCCGTTCGGACGGCTGGGCGCGGAGCGTTCTGATGAACTCGAGGCCGCTCATTCCCGGCATGTTCCAGTCGGTGATGATCAGATCGAACACCCCTTCGGCCGCCCGCTCGAGCCCTTCGAGACCGTTGGCGGCCTCCGCGAAATCCTGATGTCCCAGCTTCACGAGCGTGTTGATGATGATGCGGCGCATCGTCGAAGAGTCGTCAACCACCAGGACGCGCATCGGAACTCCGGGGCTGGAGATAAACTGGGGCGGACGAGGCTCTCGCCCGCCGGGTAGATAATCGGCACGGCGGGTCAGGGCATGAGGGCCGAGACACACTCCGCACACGGGGCGGGGACCGATCGGGAGACACGCGTGGCCGATGACAGCCGCCGCCCCCAGGGGCCCCAAGCAGACACGGTCGCAGCGGCGCCCGTCACCGCCGTAAGCGAGTCCGCCGGGCGGGCGCTGACGCTCGAGGACCTCGCCTACTTGAACCGGATGACGACCGTGGGACAGGTGCTGCCCAACGTCGCGCACGAGATCAACAACGCGCTGCAGGTGGTGGGCGGCCTGGTGGAGATGCTGTCGCTCAAGACCGAACTGCCGCCCGACGTGCGCGACAAGATCGGACGCATCGGCACGCAGGCGGGCCGCACCGCCGACATGCTCCGCGAGCTCGTGGCGTTTGCCCGGCGCGAGTACGGCGGGGTCGGCAACGTCGATCTCGCCAGGACGATCGAGCGGGCCTTGTCGCTTCGCCGGTATCATCTCGCGCGCGCGCGCATTGCGGTCGAGGTGAACGCCGGGACTCCGGGCGCGGCCCTCGTGCGGGCCGACGGGCATCACCTGGAGCAGGTGCTCGTGAACCTCGTGATGAACGCCGAGGCCTCGCTCGCGGGGCGCGCCGACGGACGCATCCGTGTCGAGGTGGACGCCAAGGAGACGGAGGCGAGGCTGACGGTGGCCGACAACGGCGGTGGCATGGACGAGGCCGTGGCCGACAGTGCCACCGCGGCCTTCTTCACCACGCGGCCCTGCGCCGCGGGCCTGGGCCTGACCGTGGCGCGCCTGCTGGTCGAGGCCGATGGCGGGCACCTGTCGGTGGCCAGTGGACGCGAGGGTACTGTGGTGACCCTCGTGCTTCCGCGCGCGCAGGGGTGACGGGCGTACGCGCCGCTACGAGGCGGCAGTCTCCTGATCGGCCAGGTTCAGCCGGTGCAGTTTGTCGATGAGCGTCGTGCGGCTGAGGTTCAGCAGCCGAGCCGCCTGACGCTTGTTCCCGCCGGTCTTCTCGAGGCACTTCAGGATCAACTCGCGCTCGAGCTGCGACACCACCGAGGTGAAGTTGATCCCCTCGTCCGGGATCGCCACGGCGGGGAAGAAGCTCGACGAGGCCGGGCGCACGACGTCTTCCGGGAAGGCCGTGACGGGAATCTCCTTCTCGGCGCCGGTCATGGCGACGGCGTGCTCGATGGCATTCTCGAGCTGCCGGATGTTTCCCGGCCACGAGTAGTTCATCAGGAGGCGGACGGCCTCCTGGGTGAGGACGCGCGGGGGCACGTTGTTGTTGCGGCACGACTTCTGGACGAAGTGGCGGGCGAGCAAGGGAATGTCCTCGCGCCGATCCCGCAGCGGCGGCAGCGTGATGGGGATCACGTTGAGCCGGTAGTACAGGTCCTCGCGAAACGCGCCCTCCTTCACGAGTTTCCGCAGGTCGGTGTTGGTGGCGGCGACAATGCGGGCGTCGAACTTGATGGGGCGCGACTCGCCGACGCGTTCGATCTCGCGCTCCTGCAGCGCCCTGAGCAGCTTCGCCTGCAGCGCCATGGGCATGAGCGCGACCTCGTCGATGAACAACGTGCCGCGGTGGGCGAGCTCGAACCGGCCGACGCGCGCCGAGACCGCACCCGTGAAGGCGCCCTTCGCGTGGCCGAAGAGCTCGGCTTCGGCGAGCGGCTCGGGGATGGCCGCCGCGTTGAACGCGACGAAGCGCTGGTCGGCGCGGGGGGAATTGTGATGGATGGTGCGCGCGATGAGTTCCTTGCCCGTGCCCGTCTCGCCGTGAATGAGCACCGTCGAGTTCATCGGGGCGACGAGTTCCAGCGTCGCGAAGACCTGCTGCATCGGCGCGCTCTGGCCGATGACGCTGTCGAAGCGGTACCGGTCGCGCAGCTGGGCACGCAGCTCGGCGTTCTCCTGCCGGAGACGTCGCTGCTCGAGCCCGGCGCCGATGACCCGGGAGAGCTGCGAGAGCTGAAACGGCTTGATGAGGAAGTCCACCGCGCCGCGCTTGATCGCCGACACGGCGTCGGCGACGCCGCCGAAACCGGTCATCATGAGGGCGACCACGTCGGGATACCGGTCCAGTGCCGCGTCGAGCACCTCCATCCCGTCGGCGTCGGGCAGGCGGAGGTCGATCACGATGGCGTCGTACGCAAACGCCTTGACCCTCTCGATCGCCTCCGCGGCGGTCGCCGCCTGGGCCGCCACGAACCCGTCGTTGGCCAGCGATTCGGCCACCATCCCCCTGAGTTCGGCTTCGTCGTCGACCACCAGCACGGTCGGTTGTGTGCGATTCGACATCGTGTCGTCCCTTGCCAGTCGTTGAACCCGGCCGGAAAATTCAAGTCATTCTACGCCATGCCGATTATCCGACACTAGCCCCCGTCGGTCTCTCGACAGATAACCGCCATGCCGACCCCATTCGAACCGCCTTTGACCGAGGTGCTGATCGTCGATGACGACCCGGACATCCTCGAGCTGCTCTCGGAGTATTTCGCCCACAGGGGGCTCAAAGTCGCGGCCGCGTCGGACGGACGCGCGGCCGTCTCGGCCATCGAGCGCGACCCGGCGCGCTACGGGCTCGTCGTGACCGACCTCCAGCTGCCCGGCGTGGACGGCCTCGGCGTCCTCGAGGCGGCCAGGGCCGCCAATCCCTCGGCGTATGTCGTGATCATCACGGGCTACGCCTCGCTCGACTCGGCGATTCAGGCGGTGCGGCTGGGCGCCTACGACTACCTGACCAAGCCCTTTTCGCTGGGACAGCTCGAGGTCGTGCTGCGGCGCGTGCAGGATCGCACCGCCCTCGAGGCCGAGAATCGCCGCCTCCTGAAGCAGATGGCGGGGCGCCAGGAGCCCGACGCCCGGGTGTCCCTGGACCGGCGCCTCGAGGCCATCGAGCAGCGTCTGGCGCGCATCGAGGGCCTGCTCGAGGGACGTTCCCGCCCGGGCCGCTGAGCGGCGGCGTCTGACGCGCGTGTTGTCGCCCGGTCGGCTGAGGTGTCGGGTCACCGACCCTCGTATCGGTGTCGCCTTGGCCCGGCTGTAGGGAAAATCCGCCGATTTGCCCGGGGGTGTCGGCCGGGCACCCATCTTGCTGCCAGCGGAATCGCGAAAGGGGGGCGCCCTCGGTAATCGGCGTCTCCCGAGGTTTCTTGAACGCGAGGACGCCGTGCCCGAGATTTCCGATGCCCAGCTGATGGCGACCCTGCGGCAGGCCATGACCGTCGCGTCGGCCAAGCAGGTCGTCGCCGCCAGCAACCTCGCCAACGTGAACACCCCCGGGTTCAAAGCGCGCGAGCTGGCCTTCGACGCCGCCCTCGAGGCGGAACTGGGGACGGGGGTGGCGGTCACCCACGCCCGGCACCTGCGTCCCGCCGAGGGCGCCGGGGCCGCCAGCCGCGAGGCCGAGGGCCTGCAGGCCCGCCGCGACGGCAACACCGTGCACATCGACCACGAGCTGCTGAAGATGACGCGGGCGTCGGGCGAGTTCGCCCGCGCGCAGACCGCCCTGGCTGCCAAGTTCCGGCTGGTCAGGTACGCCATCAGCGAGAGCCGGTAGGCGGGAGACGGCCATGCCCACACTGTCGAGCGCCATCGATGCGAGTGCCAGCGCGCTGGCCGCCGAGCGCACCCGGCTCGAGGTCGCCGTGAGCAATCTCGCCAACGCCGAGTCGACGCGCGGGCCCGACGGCACGCCCTACAAGCGGCGCGACGTGGTGCTGGCGTCGCGGCCGGTCCAGAGCTTCGACGCGGCACTCGGCCAGGCGGGGGCCGTCGGGGTCGAGGTCGCCGCCGTCGTGCAGGACGAGGCCGCGCCGCGCCGCCGCTACGAGCCCGGGCATCCCGACGCCGACGCGGAGGGCTTCGTCGCGATGCCCAACGTGGACCCGGCCGAGGAGATGGTCGACATGCTCAGTGCCGCCCGGGCCTACCAGGCCAATCTCACGGCCATTCAGCTGATTCGCGATCTCGTGCAGCGCGCGCTCGAGCTCGGACGAGGGTAATCCATGGCGATTTCGTCCATTTCCGGCAGTATCCAGACGCCTCCACTCCTGCCTCGCGGCGACGAGTCCCGGAGTCCGGCCCAGGGCTTCGCGCAGTCGCTCTCGAAGCTGGTGGAGTCGGTGGAGGAATCCAACTCGCGCGCCAACACCGCGGTGGCCGACATGCTCGCGGGCCGCGGCGACGTGCACGACGCGATGATTGCGCTGCAGAAGGCCGACCTGTCGCTGCAGTTCACCGTGCAGGTCCGCAACAAGCTCGTGCAGGCCTACCAGGAAATCATGCGCATGCCCGTGTAACCGGGCCACTTTCCGAGATCGGCGATGCCGCTCCTCCTCGAACAGCTCAAGACCCGCCTGGCGCGCCTCGGCGAGACCTTCTCGCCCGGGCAGCTCCTGTCGATGGCCGGCGCCTTCCTTGTCGTCGTCGGCGTGCTCGTCGGCTCGGCGTGGTACCTGAACACGCCGTCCTATCGCGTGCTCTTCTCCGATCTCGACGCCGAGTCCGCCGCCGAAGTCGTCGATCGGCTACGCGCGCAGGACGTGCCCTACGAGCTCGCCGACGGCGGCCGCACCGTGCGCGTTCCCGACGACCAGATCGACCAGCTCCGCCTCGACTTCTCGTCGAGGGGGCTCCCCGAAACCGGGCGCATCGGCTTCGAGATCTTCGACCGCACCCAGTTCGGCGCCACGGAGTTCCTCGAACAGGTCAACTACCGTCGGGCGCTCGAGGGCGAGATCGCCCGCACGATCTCGACCATCGCCGAGATCGCCAGCGCCCGGGTCCACATCGCCATGGCCAAGGACTCGCTCTTCGGCGACCGCGTGCAGCCCGCCAAGGCCTCGGTCATCCTGAAGCTCCGGCATCAGGGACGCACGCTGGCGCCGGCCACGGTGCAGGGCATTGCGAGTCTGGTCGCGGCCTCGGTCGAGGGCCTGCGGCCCGAGGCCGTCGTGGTGATGGACAACTACGGGCGTCCACTGGTACGGCCGGTCGACGAGGCCGATGCCCCGCTCGGCAGCGCCGAGGTCGAGCGGCAGCAGCGGTTCGAGCGCGAGCTGGCCACGCGCGTCGTGGCGCTGCTCGAACCGGTGGTCGGTGAAGACCGCGTGCGGGTGAACGTCGCCGCCAGGCTGAGCGCGGCCTCCGAGGATCGAGTCGAGGAGTCCTGGGACCCGAACGCCGTCGTGCGCAGTCGGGCCGTGACGCAGGAGGGCGGCCCCGGGGCCGGAGGCAGCGCGGGCATTGCGGGCGCGCGCGCCAACCTGCCCGGACCGGTCGCGCCGGGAGCCACCACGCCCGCGACGCCGACGCAGGCGCCCGCGCCGGCCCAGGTCGCCGCCGCTGCCGTGCCGGGACGCAGTTCCGAGACGACCAACTACGAGATCGGCAAGGTGGTGCGCCGCACCGTGCGCCCGCGAGGCGACGTCGAGCGCATCTCGGTCGCCGTCATCCTCGACGACGAGCACGCCGTGCAGAAGAAGGACGACGGCAGCACCGCACGGACCACGAAGCCGCGCGATCCGGCGGAGATGCAGAAGATCCACGGCCTGGTGGCGGCGGCGGTCGGCCTCGACGCGGCGCGCGGCGATCAGCTGACGGTCGAGAACGTGGCCTTCGAGGAAGTGGTGTCCGACGATGTGGCCCCGCCCACGATGCTCGAGCGCTCGGCGCCCGTGCTGAAGGAGGTCGGACGCGTGGTGGCCGTCATCGTCCTCGGGGTGCTGGCGTTCCTGCTCGTCGGTCGTCCGATGCTCCGGCCTCGCGCGGTGGCGGCCCAGGTGTCGGTGCGCCACATCGGTCCGGAACAGCTTCCGCGCACCATCGAGGAACTTGAAGGGGAGATCGAGGCCCAGCTCGACGCCGAGGTCGCGGCGCGGATGCCCAGCCGCCGCGTGCCCGTGCTGAGCAAGCGCCTTGGCCAGATGGCGCAGAAGGAACCCGACAGCGCCGCGCGCCTGATGCGCGCCTGGCTCCTCGAGGACCGGGCCAAGTCATGAGTGCCGCTGCCGCCCCCGCCCCCGCGTCCCCTGCCGGCGCTCAGTCCGCGACGGCCCCCGCGCCGCCCATTGCCGTGGTCACGCCGAAGGCGGCCCCGAGCGGGCTGAAGAAGGCCGCCATCGTGACGCTCCTCATCGGCGAGGAGGTCGCCGGCGAGATCTTCAAGCACCTGAGCGAAGAGGAAATCGAGCAGGTGGCGCGCGAGGTCGCGACGCTGGGACGCGTCGACCCCGACGAGGGGGCGACGGTCCTCGAAGAGTTCCTCACGATGTTCCAGGCGGCGGAGTACCTCACGCGCGGCGGCGTCGAGTACGCCCAGAAGCTGCTGGTGAAGACCCTGGGACCCGAGATGGCGCGCCGCGTCCTCGAGCGCGTCGTGAAGTCGTTCCAGTCCACGATGGCCTTCAACAGCCTCGAGAAGGCCGACCCCCAGCAGCTCTCGAAGTTCATCCTGACCGAGCACCCGCAGACGATCGCGCTCATCCTCGCGCACCTCAAGCCCGGGCAGGCGGCGCAGCTCCTGAACTCGCTGCCGGAGGACCTGCGCGTCGAGGTGCTGACGCGCATGGCGAGCCTCGACGAGATTTCACCCGAAGTCATCTCGCGCATCTCGTCGGTCATCGAGCAGCGGCTGAAGACCCTCGGCGGCTCCACCCACGAGTCCTATGGTGGCGTGCGCGCGGTCGCGGAGCTGTTGAACCGGCTCGATCGCAACGTGAGCCAGCCGGTGCTCGAGGCCATCGAGGGCCAGTCGCCCGACCTGGCCGTCTCGATCCGCAATCTGATGTTCGTCTTCGACGACCTCCAGGGCGTCGAGGACTCGGCGCTCCGCGAGATCGTGCAGCGCGCCGACAAGCGCGTCCTCACCGTGGCCCTCAAGGGCGCCAACGAAGAGATCCGCAACCGCTTCTTCGCGAACATGTCGAAGCGCGCCGCCGAGATGATCCGCGAGGAGATGGAGGTGCTCGGCGCCGTACGCCTGCGCGAAGTCGAGAAGGCGCAGCACGAGATTGTCGCCATCGCGCGCAAGCTCGAGGAAGAAGGCCTGCTCACGACGGGCGCCGCCGCTGGAGAACCGTATGTCGTGTAGGGCGGCGCGCGTCACGGTGGCCGAGGGCGTTGAGCGCTTTGCGTGGACCTCGCTGTCCGAGGGCCCCTTCGAGGCTCCTTACGTGGTCTTCGATGCCGGGGGAGGCGCCGCGGCTGGTGCCGGAAGCCACCCGGCCGCCATCCCGGCGGCCGCCGCCCAGATTCCGCCGCCACCGAGCGACGCCGAGGTCGAGGCCCGGCTCGCGGCCCTCGAACGCGATGCCTTCGCGAAGGGCTATGCGCAAGGCGAGCGCGCGGGACTCGAGGCGGGCGGGAAACGCGCCGAAGCCATGCTGCGCCGCATGGCGCACACCCTCGACGAGCTCGCGAGCCTGCGCGAGACGATGATGCGGCAGACCGAGCAGCAGCTGGTGCGGCTCGCGCTGACCCTCGCGCGGCGTGTCGTGCAGCGCGAGATCAGCCAGGATCCGGAGATCATCGCCGCCATTGCGCATGTGGCGCTCGACAAGCTGGCGCCGAGCGGACCGGCGACCATCCGGCTGCATCCCGAGGATCACGCGGTCGTCGTCGGCAGCCGTCCCGACGCCTGGCGTGATACCCAGGTGCGCGTGGTGGCCGACCCGAACCTCGCGCGAGGCGGTTGCATCGTCGAATCGGACTTCGGCCAGATCGACGCGTCGGTCGAGGCGCAGTTCGGTGAGCTGACCGAGGCGCTCCTCGAGCGCCACGAGGGCTTGGGCGCGCCCGGGGAGTTGCCCGGTGAGTGAGTTCACGCTCGGCCGCTCCCTCGATCGCGCGCGGTGCGTCGACCCGTTGCCCGTGAGCGGGCAGGTCGTCCGCACGGTGGGGCTACTCGTCGAATCGCGCGGCCCGCGGGCCCACGTCGGCGAGCTGTGCGAGCTTCGCCCCGCGGCGGGCGGCAAACGCCTCGCCCTGGAGGTCGTCGGATTCCGCGACGGTCTCCTGCAGACCGTCCCCCTTGGCACGACCGCGGGCATCCGCCCGGGCGACCGCATCGTCGCGCGCGGCGGCACCGCGTCGGTGGGCGTTGGGCCGGGGCTGCTCGGCCGCGTCGTCGACGCGCTGGGCCGGCCGCTCGACGGGCTCGGACCTCTCCAGACGGCGGCGGACTATCCGTTGCACCCACCTCCCATGAACCCACTCGAGCGCGACCCCGTCGTCGCGCCGCTGGGGACCGGCGTGCGGACCATCGATGGCCTGCTCACGTGCGGCCGCGGACAGCGGCTCGGCCTCTTCGGCGGAAGCGGCGTCGGCAAGAGCACGCTGCTCGGGATGATGGCGCGGGGCACGGCGGCCGACGTGTCGATCATCGCGCTGGTCGGCGAACGCGGCCGCGAGGTGCGCGCCTTCCTCGAGCAGGACCTGGGTCCCGAGGGCCTGGCCCGGTCGGTCGTCGTCGTCTCGACCTCCGACAACCCGCCGCTCATGCGCCTGCGGGCGGCCTGGGCCGCGACGGCCATTGCCGAGTATTTCCGCGACCAGGGCAGGAACGTGCTCCTGATGATGGACTCGGTCACGCGATTCGCGATGGCCCAGCGCGAGGTCGGCCTCGCCGCCGGCGAGCCGCCGACCGCCAAGGGCTACCCGCCGTCGGTCTTCGCCATGCTGCCGTCGGTGCTCGAGCGCGCGGGGAACGTGCGCGGGCGGGGGAGCATCACCGGCTTCTACACGGTGCTCGTCGAGGGCGACGACACCAACGAACCGGTGTCCGATCACGTCCGATCCATCCTCGACGGGCACATCGTGCTGTCGAGGGCGCTGGCCGCGCGCAATCACTATCCGGCCATCGACGTCCTGCAGAGCGTGAGCCGCACGATGCCCGACGTGGCGAGCGTGGAACACCGGACCAAGGCCGGGCAGGTGCGCGACTGGCTGGCGACCATCCGCAACTCCGAGGACCTCGTGAACGTGGGCGCGTACGTGCCCGGCACCAACCCGCGCATCGACGACGCGCTCGGACGCCGCGACGTCATCGAGGCCTTCCTGCGGCAGCCGGCCGACGACCTGCAGCCGTTCGACGGCGCCCTTGCCGCGCTGGGCTCGCTCTAGGCGGTCCTCATGACTGGTCTGGACGCCCCCGTAACGGTCATCGGCATGACGTGCTCGAAGTTGAGCCGGCCGGCGAGCCGACACTTGGCGCGAATTCGCGTGTCGGCGAGGCACCGATGAAGGCGTTCCGCTTCAGCGCGGAAGCCGCGCTCGACCTGCGGAAGCGGCAGGACGAAGAAGCGCAGCGCGCGCTGGCGGCGGCCGAGACGCTGGCGCAGCGGGCCGAACGCGCCCGCGACGACGCGCAGGCGCGGCTCGACGCGACGATTGCGGAGGCCTCCACGCGCGAGCGCGAAGCGGGGGCGCTCACCTGGCAAGTCTGGTATCGAAATTGGATTGAAGGCTTGCGCCGCGATCTGGCACGTCGCGAGCACGAGCTGCAGGAGCGGCGCACGGAGGTGCGCCGGTGCGCCGCGCGCGCCCTCGAGGCGCGCAGGAAGCGCAAGTCGCTCGAACGCTATCGCGAGCGGTCGTACGAGGCGTGGCAGGATGCCGTCGCCCACGAGGAGCAGCAGGCGATGGACGAACTCGCCACGCTGCGGTTCACGCGCAGCAGGGAGGCATGCGGTGACAATCACGGAAACGAACGGGGCCAGCACCACGGGCGCGGCTAGCACGAGCGGCGCGGCCGCCGCGCCGAACCAGAACACGCTGGGGCAGGACGCGTTCCTGAAGCTGCTCGTCACGCAGCTGCAGCACCAGGACCCGACCAAGCCCAAGGACGATCTCGAGTTCATCGGACAGCTGGCGACCTTCAGTTCGCTCGAGAAGCTGACCGAGATCGCCGCGTCGATGAAGCAGTTGACGGCGGCGATCGCCGGCGCGGGCGCGGCCCCGGACGCCGGGCCCACCACGGAAGGAGTGGCGTAATGGCCGTTGGATCATTCTCGGCAGGCCTTTCGGGGCTCAATGCCAACGCGACCTACCTGAGCGTCATTGGCAACAACCTCGCGAACATCAACACCGTCGGCTTCAAGGCGAGCAGCGTCAACTTCGTCGATCTCGTGAGCCAGCAGGTCGGCGGCGGCAGCGCCAACCCGATGCAGGTGGGTCTGGGCGTCACGACCGGCTCGATCTCGCCCGTCTTCAGCCAGGGCGCTCCCCAGAGCACCCGCGAGGCGACCAACGTCGCCCTGCAGGGCAGCGGGTTCTTCGTGGTCAGCCAGGGCAACGGCAACGCCTACACGCGCGACGGCAGCTTCAGCTTCAACAGCGAGGGCAAGCTCGTGACGAGCGACGGCCTTGCCGTGCAGGGCTGGACGCAGGCCGATCCGATCACCGGCGCCATCGTGACCACGGGACAGCTCGGCGACATCACGGTGCCGCCGGGTGTGCTGCGCCCGCCCGTGGCGACGACGCAGTTCTCGACGCTCAGCAACCTGAGCGCGAAAGCCGCCGTCGGCGACACGTTCACCACGGCGGTCCAGATGTACGACGCGCTGGGCACCTCGCACGTCGTGACGATCACCTACACGAAGACCGGGCCGGGCGCCTGGAATTTCGAGGCGACCGTCCCGGGCGAGGATGTCACGGGCGGGACGGCGGGCACGCCGTTCCAGATCGGGTCGGGGTCGGTGGCCTTCGACGCCAACGGCGTGCTGACCAACGTCACGAGCGCCGGCGTGGCCGGAGCGCCGCAGGACATCCAGTTCACGACGCCGGCCTGGTCGAACGGGGCCGCCGCGAGCACGCTCAACTGGGATCTCGTGGACGCGGACGGCAAGCTCGCGCTCACCGGCTACGACGCGGCGTCGGCGACCTCGTCGAAGACCCAGAACGGGTCGGCGGCGGGGATGGTCGACAACATCTCGATCCTGCCGGACGGCACCATCCAGGCCACCTTCGGCGCCGGGCAGACGGTCGCCGTCGGGAAGATCGCGATCGCGAATTTCAACAACCCCAAGGGGCTCATGAAGCTCGGCTCGAACCGGTACGGCGAGAGCCAGGCCGCCGGCATCCCCAACATCGGTGAGGCGGGGACCGGCGGACGCGGCACGCTCATCGGCAGCGCGCTGGAACAGTCCAACGTGGACATCGCGCAGGAGTTCACGCAGATGATCCTGGCGCAGCGCGGCTATCAGGCGAACTCGAAGACCATCACGGTGTCCGATGAACTGCTGGTGGACACCCTGCAACTGAAGCGGTAAGCCGTGGCCTTCGACCTCCTTCTTGGCGGCGCGGGGGCCGCCGCGCCCGCGGGACCCGCGGGCGCGGCCGCCGCCGACGCCGAGTCGCGGCGCGCGGCGGAGCCGCGCGGCCGCGGCTTCGATGCCGCCGTCGACGAGGCGGTGGCACGACACGACCGGCCCGGGCCCGGCCGGGGCCGTGCGTCGCGACAACACCCCCCTCCGGCGGCGAAGGGCGAGCCGGCGGCGCGCGCCGATTCGATGGATGGCGCCAGGACCACTCCCGATCCACCGCGCGATGGCGGCACGACCGGAGTCGCGCGCGATGCCGACCCGGCCGGGCGCGATCGGGCCGTGCCGCCAGGCCAGCGCGACACGACGGCCGATGCCGAGCCCCACGAGCGCGACGCCGCGGCCGATGCCGAGCCCCACAATAGCGAGGCCGCGTCAGATACCTCGGGGGCCTGGATCGGTCCCTCGGCGACGAGCCTGGGTCGAGACGGCGTCGGGCCCGCCGAGACAACGGCCGCCGACATCGTGACTGGCGATGCGGTCACGATGTCGTCGTCCGAGGAAGGCCTCCCGGACATCGCGTCGTCGACCCGGCCGGCGCAGGTGGCCCCCAGCCAGGATGGCTTCACGGGTGACGAAGGGCTTCCCGGGTCGAGCACTGACGCGGCGACAGCGGGGCAGGCTCTCCGCCCTGCGGCCACTGCAGCCATCCGTCCCGATGGGGCTGTCGCGTTCGAGGCGACCGGTGCGCACGCGCCCGTTGGCACTGCGCCCGCGCCGACGGCGACCGACGCGTCGAGCGTCGTCAGGGCGCCTGCCGGCGCCACGTCCGACGTCGCGCCGCCGGACTCGTCTTCGCCTGGTGTTCCCGGCCCCGGCTCGTCGCCGTCGGTCCCCGCTGCTGCGACCGCCAACGGCGGCGAGGCCGCTGGCGTTCGCGCTCTCGACGTGGAGGCCGTCGCTCTGACGGCGGCAGGGCAACAGCGCTCGCCGGTGGCCTCGATTTCCGACGACGACTCCGGCGCGCGGGGCGAGGCAATCCGGTCGATGGCCGCCGCGCTGCGGCACGGTCGCGGCGACGCACCAGACGTGCGCGACCCTTCGGCCAGGCTCGAGATCTTCGGACACGAGCTGCGGCGGGCCATCGAAGCCGCCCTGCCGTCGTTCGAGGCGCCGGGGCGGGCCCAGGCGGCGTGGCTTCGAACGCTTGGGGCCCTGGCGGAGGCCGATCGATCAGCGATGCCGCTCCCTGGAGCCGGACCCGACGCGCCGACGACCGTCCACGTGGCCGGCCCCGTCGCCTCCGCCACGGTGTACGGCACGATGTCTGGTCCGTTGCCCGCCGGCCGTTCTGACTTCGCCCCGCCCGGCCAGTTCGCCGACGCCGAGGTCGGCCAGCAGATCCTTCAGGGACTCCGCGTGCAGTGGCGCACGGGCGCGGGCGAGGCGCGGATCCATCTCCAGCCCGATCACCTCGGCGCGGTCGACATCGCGCTCAGGGTGTCGGATGGCGAGGTGCGCGCGGTCGTGCGTGCCGAGTCGCCGGCCGTGCAGGAGTGGATCGCGCGCCATCGCGACGATTTGAAGGCCGCGCTCGACGCCCAGGGCCTGACCCTCGAGGAACTCGACGTCGTGGTCGATCCCGACGACCGGCGGCGTCGAGCACCCGGCGAGGCGGAGCCTCGACGGGTCGTCCGCCGCAACACCGGCGCGGCGGCCGAGGAGCGCCTCTTCGAGGTGCGCGTCTGAGCGAGGGGTGTCGGCCGAGCGTCAACTCGGCCGTCGCCCCGTCTCGCGGTCCCGCCCCGCCCCCGGGCCCTGGACGCCAACACGCTGATTTTCTTAGCAATTCGAAGGTGCCTCGCCCCTGAGCGCTTGGCACCCGCCTTGCCCTCTCGACGTTCGGATCGCCGGGCACATTCCCGGTGGATCCAATTGCGTATGGCCACCTCTCCGACTCCCCTCGACCCGTCGGGCGACACCGCACCGGTGCCTGCCCGCCCCCGAAAGCGCGGCGTCTTCAAGAAGCTGGTGATTTTCCTCGTGCTCGTCATCGCCCTTGGCGCCGCCGGTGCCGGAGGGTGGTGGTGGCACAGCCAGCGGGCCGGCGCGGCGGCCGGCGCCGGGGGCCATGCGGCACCGGCGCCCGCGCACCACGCCGACCAGGGCATCCTCCCGCTCCCTCCGTTCACCGTGAACCTCGCCGACAGCGAGGCGGCGCGCTACCTGCGCGCGGACCTCCGCCTCGTGATCGACGACGCCGCGGCGGTCAAGGAAGTGGAGGAGGACGCGGTCAAGGTGGCGCGGCTGCGGTCGGCCATCCTCGAGATCCTCAGCCAGAAGACGGCCGACGTGCTGGCGACCCCCGACGGCAAGCAGGCGCTCAAGACCGAGATTGCCGCCGCCGCCACCGAGATTCTCGGCACCCCGCAGGTGAGCGATGTCCTCTTCACCGAGTTCGTCGTCCAGTTCTGAGCTCGTGCCGGCCGTGCCGTCCGACGGACCGGCGCCGCGGGCGTTCGCCGGGTTCCTCGACGTCAAGTGCCGCGTGAGCGTCGTCCTCGGCACCGGCAGCATCTCGGTGCGCGACTGTCTTGGCCTTGGACGGTCCAGCGTCATCCGGCTCGCGCAGTCGGCGGGCGAGGACCTGCAGCTGGTCGTCGGCGGGATCGAGATCGCCCGAGGCGAGGTCGTCATCATCGACGACAGCACCGCGCTGCGGCTGACCGAGATCGCGCGCGCACCCGATGGAGACGAGCAAGCATGACGCGGGTGTGGTTCGCGCTCCAGCAGACGCCCGCTCCGGCGTGGCCCTCGGGCGACGACTTCAGCGTCGTGCGGGCGATCGTGTCGATCGTGGTGGTGGCGTCGCTGCTCGGCGTGTTCGTGTGGCTCGCGCGCCGCGGGGTGTTCGGGGGCGCGCCTCGCCGGCAACGCCCGGCGGGCCTGGCCGTCGAGGGCGCGCTGCCGCTCGGCGAGCGCCGCTCGCTCGTCGTGGTCACCGTCGAGGGACGCCGCCTGCTCCTGGGCCTGACCCCCGTGCAGGTCACGCTCGTCACCGAGCTGGCGCCCTCGCAGGGAGCCTTCGACCGGGCGCTCTCGGGGCAGCTCGCTCCTCCGGAGGGACGGCCGTGAAGCGTCTCGCCTGGCTGGTGCTGGTGCTGCTCGCGCTCGGCGCCGTCCCCGTCTACGCGCAGCAGGCGCCCAATCTCGACGTGACGGTCGAAGGCGTGGGCAACGTCTCGGCACCGCTGCAGATCGTGCTCCTGCTCACGCTCCTCACGTTCGTGCCGGCGATGCTCGTCACGATGACCTCGTTCACACGAATCGTCATCGTGTTCCACTTCTTGAGGCAGGCGTTGGGCACGCAGGAGATGCCGCCCAACCAGGTGCTCATCGGCCTCTCGCTCTTCCTGACCATCTTCATCATGGCGCCCGTCGGGGCGCGCATCAACGCCGAGGCACTGCAGCCGGCGGTCGCGGGCAGCGTTTCGGCCACCGACGCCCTCGGACGCGCGGCGCCCGCGCTGCGCGAGTTCATGCTGAAGCAGACGCGCGAGAAGGACCTCGCGCTGTTCGTGGAGTTGAGCCGCACGCCCCGCCCGGCCTCGGCCGCCGACCTGCCCATGCAGGTGGTGATTCCGGCCTTCGCCATCTCCGAGCTGAAGACGGGATTCCAGATGGGCTTCTTCCTGTTCATCCCGTTCCTGCTCATCGATCTCGTGGTGGCCACGACGCTGCTCTCGATGGGCATGTTCCAGCTGCCGCCGGTCATGATCTCGCTGCCCTTCAAGATCATGCTCTTCGTCATGATCGACGGCTGGAACCTCATCGTCGGCTCCATCGTGCGGAGCTTCATCTGAGGACCCCATGCCCGAGGCGCTCATCGTCGGCACCATGCGTCAGGCCATCGAACTGGCCATTCTCGTCAGCCTGCCCATGCTGCTCGCGGGCCTCGTGGCCGGGGTTCTCGTCTCGATCTTCCAGACGGTCACCTCAATCCAGGACAGCGTGCTCGCGTTCCTCCCGCGCGCGGCGGCCATCTTCGTCACCTTCGCGCTCACCTTCCCGTGGATGCTGCGCCTCGTGACGGGGTTCTCGCGCCAGCTGTTCGAGCGCCTGCCGGAGCTGATCCGGTGATCGATCTGGAGCCCTTCACCCGGCTCGGGGTCCTGCTCGTGAGGCCCGGGATGCTGGTGCTCGCGGCGCCGGCCTTCGGCGGCACGTTCGCCCCCGCGCTGCTCAAGGTGGGGCTCACCGTGCTCTTCGGACTCGCGATGGTGCCGCTCGTGGCGGTCCCGCAGGCCGCCGGCCCGCTCGGCCTGGGCGTCGTGGTGTTCCACGAGGCGGTCGTCGGCCTTGCCCTGGGCTTCGCCATCCGCGTGCTGGTGGCCGGCGCGGAGTTCGCGGGCCAGCTGGCGGGCTTCCAGGTGGGCTTCAGCTACGCGAGCCTGGTCGACCCGCAGACCGGCGCGCGCAACAACGTGCTCGGCACCGCCTACGGGATGATGGCCGTCCTCGTGCTCCTCGGCATCAACGGGCACCACGACATCCTGCGTGCGCTGGCCCTGAGCTATGGCGCCGTCCCCCTCGGCGGCATGGGGCTCGCGCCGGGTCTCGACGAACTCGTCGCCCGGCAGCTCGCGGCCGTCTTCCTGCTCGCGCTGCAGATCGCCTCGCCCGTGATGATCGTGCTCTTCATCGTCGAGATCGCGCTCGGGCTCGCGGCCAAGGCGGCCCCGATGCTGAACCTGATGGCGCAAGGGTTCCCGATTCGGGTCGGTGTCGGCCTGCTCGTCCTCGCGGCGAGCCTCAGGGTCGTGCCGATGACCGTCGAGGCCGCCGTGCCGCGCGTGCTCGAGCTCGGCGCGCGGACCGCGGCGCTCTTCCGCTGAGGACCGGCAATGTCGGGCGAGCGCACCGAGAAACCCACCGGCAAACGCCTCCGCGACGCGCGGCGCAAGGGACAGCTCGCGCGCAGCCGCGACGTCGAGGCGGCGGCGCAGCTCGTGGCGGCGCTCGTAACGCTCGGCTGGGTCGGGCCGTGGATCCTGCGCGGGCTCGCGCACGTGATCCGGCTGGCGTTCGAGCGCATGGGCCAGCGCGCCCACGTGACGCTCGAGCCCGGCGACGTGTCGATGCTCGCCGTGAACGGCTCGCTCATGGTGGTCGCCTTCGCCGGACCGGTCGCCGTCGCCGCCGCGGTGGCCACCGTCGCCGCCGCGGCGGCGCAGGGCGGATGGAACGTGGCGCCCGAGGCGCTCGCGCCCAAGTGGGACAAGCTGAGCCCCGTCAACGGATTCAAGCGGCTCGCCCCGAGCCGCGCGGGGCTCAACCTGCTGAAGACGATGCTCGGCGTGACGCTGGTCGCGTGGGTGGCCTGGCGCATCGTCGCCGGCGTCATCGACGGGTCGCCGTACTTCGCCCGGCTCGATCCCGTCCGCGCGGGCGGCCAGGCGTGGACGTTCGTCGAGCAGCTCCTGCGCCAGGCGGCCATCGCCATTGCCGCCCTCGCCGCGCTCGACTACGGCATCCAGCGCTGGCAGCTGATGAAGACGCTGAAGATGACGCGCCAGGAGGTGAAGGACGAGCTGCGCATGCAGGAGGGGAGCCCCGAGGTGCGGGCGCGCCTGCGGCGCCTGCAGCGCGACATGGTGCGCCGCCGCATGATGGCCGCCGTGCCCAAGGCGACCGTGGTCGTCACCAACCCGACGCACTACGCCGTGGCGCTGGCCTACCACCGCGGCACGATGGCCGCGCCGGTCGTCGTCGCCAAGGGCAAGAACCTCATCGCGCAACGCATTCGCGAGATCGCCCGCGAGCACGGCGTGCCCATCGTCGAGCACAAGCCGCTCGCGCAGGCGCTCTACAAGACCGTGGAGATCGACCAGGCCATCCCGGCCGACCTGTTCGGGGCCGTGGCCGAGATCCTGGCGTACCTGATTCGCCTCAAGCAGATCGTGCTCTGACCGAGACCGACCATGGCCACGCGAACCCGACCCGGCCTCAGCTCACTCGTCATGCCCGCGGCCATCGTCGCGGTCGTCGGGCTGATGGTGATCCCGCTGCCGCCCCTGCTGCTCGATCTGCTGCTGTCGATCGACATCGGTCTGGCCGTGGTGCTGCTGCTCACGGCCATCTACGTGCGGCAGCCGGTGGACTTCTCGGTGTTCCCCTCGCTGCTCCTCGTGCTCACGCTGCTGCGGCTCGCGCTGAACGTGGCGAGCACGCGGCTGGTGCTGCTGCACGGCCAGGAGGGGGTCGACGCGGCGGGTCACGTCATCATGGCGTTCGGTCAATTCGTCGTCGGCGGCAACTTCGTCGTCGGCGTGGTCGTGTTCCTGGTGCTCATCGCGATTCAGTACGTGGTCATCAACCACGGGGCGGTGCGCATCTCGGAGGTCACGGCGCGATTCACCCTCGACGCGATGCCCGGCAAGCAGATGTCGATCGATGCCGACCTCAACGCCGGCCTCATCGACGAGCGCGAGGCGAGGACGAGGCGCGACCGCATCAGGCGCGAGGCCGATTTCTACGGCGCGATGGACGGGGCCATCCGCTTCACGCAGCGCGATGCGCTGGCGGCCCTCCTCATCACCGGCGTGAACATCGTCGCCGGCCTCATCATCGGCGTCCTGCAGCACGGCCTCGACCTGGCGACGGCGGCGCGGACCTACACGATCCTGACGGTCGGCGAAGGGCTCGTCACCGCGATCCCGGCCCTCCTCGTGTCGATGTCGGGCGGCCTCATCACGACGCGCGCCGCCTCGGAATCGAACCTCGGCGACGAGGTCGCCACGCAGCTGCTCTCTCGCGCGCGTCCGCTCGCCGTGGGCGGCGGCGTGCTCTTCGCGCTGGCGCTGGTCCCGGGCCTGCCGAAGCTCTCGTTCCTGGCGGTGGCCGCGATCTTCGGCGCGGCCGCGCTGATGGCCCGCCAGCCCGCGCCGGCGGCCGACGAGGTCGAGCCGGCCGTCGTCCCGCAGCCCGACGCCCTCGACCAGGCCCTGGCGGTGGACGCGCTCGCCGTCGAGGTCGGCTACGCCCTCATCGCGCTCGTCGACGAGAAGCAGGGCGGCACGCTGCTCACGCGGATTCGCGCCATCAGGCGCCAGATCGCGAGCGACACGGGCATGGTCGTGCCGCCGGTGCACGTGGCCGACAACCTGCAGCTGGGGCCGCGGGTGTACTCGATCCTGCTCAAGGGCGTCGAGGTGGCGCGGGGCGAGCTCTATCCGGAACGCCTGCTCGCCATCAACCCTGGCACGGGCACGATCACGCTCGAAGGCACCGCCACCAGGGAGCCCGCCTTCGGCCTGCCCGCCTGGTGGATCCCCGTCGAGCAGCGCGATCGCGCGACGACCGCCGGCTTCACCGTCGTCGATCCGACCACCGCGCTCTCGACGCACCTGTCCGAGAGCATCCGCGCCTACCTGCCGGACCTGCTCGGCCGCCAGCAGGTGAAGGACATGGTGGACCGCGTCGCGCAGCAGTCGCCGAAGCTCGTGGAAGAGATCGTGCCCAAGGTGGTCTCCCTCGGCGAGATCCAGCGCGTGCTTCGACAGTTGCTGCGCGAGCGCGTGCCCATCCGCGACCTGACGACCATCCTCGAGGCGGTGGCCGACGCGGCCCTCGTGACGAAGGACCCGGACCAGATGGTGGAGACCGTGCGCGCCTCGCTGGGCCGGGCGATCTGCCGGGTGTATCAGAACGATCGCGGCGAGGTGCCCACCATCAGCTTCGCGCCGTCGCTCGAGGAGCGCCTGCTGCAGTCCATCGTGCGGACCGAGAACGGCGCCGTGCTCGCGCTCGACCCCAACGAGGCGCAGTCGATCGCGTCGCGCATCGCGCGCGCGCTCGAGACCGCAGTGGCACAGCCCGTGCTTCTGTGCACACCAGCGTTGCGGCCGCACCTCTGGCGCCTGTTCTCGAGGGTGCTGCCCCAGGTGGGCGTGCTGTCGCACAACGAGATTCCCGGCCACGTGCGGGTGTCGCCCGTGGCGGTTCTTGACTGAGTCATGCAGACCAAGCGATTTCGCAGTGAGACGGTGCGCGACGCGCTGGCGCAGGCGCGGGTGGAACTCGGGCCCGACGCGCTGGTGCTCGCCACGCGCCTCGTGCCGGCGGCCGGACCGCGCGGCTGGTTTGGCGCCCGCGTGGTCGAAGTGACCGCCGCGGCCGACCGTCCAGCGCCGCGCAAGGTGTCGGCCGACCGACTCATCAGTCGGATCCTGCATCACCGCGACGCGAAGCTCGCGCCCGCCGGAGTGCCCGACGATCGCCCCGCGCCCCCCACCGATCCGGCCCTCGACAGCCTCGTGGCGCGACTCGTCGCCACGGGCCTCGATCGCGCTTTTGCGGCCTCGGTGGCGCTCGACGTGCCACGCGGTCGCCGACGCGATTTGTCGGTGGCCGGACTGCGCCGCGCCGTGGCGCACCAGCTCGAACACCTGGCCGGCGGCGACGACGAACCGACACCGACCCAGGTCTTCGTCGGTCCCCCAGGAGTAGGGAAGACGACGACGATTGCGAAGCTCGCCGCCCAGGAGCGCGTGCATCGGGGCGTGCGCTACACGCTGGTGGCGGCCGACGGCTATCGGGTGGGCGCCGTCGAACAGCTTCGACTCTACGCGGACATCCTCGGGGCGCGCTTCCTCGTGGCGCGAAGCCCGGAAGAACTCGCGCACCTGCTCGGGCGCCTCGAGGGACCGGCGCTCGTCGACACGGCAGGCCGCAGCCCGCAGGACGATGCGGCCCGCGGGCTCTTCGAGGTCTTCGCCGGCTTTCCCGGCGTGCGCACGCACCTCGTGATTCCCGCGTCGGCCGGTCCACGTGAGGCCGAACGGCTCTTCGACCTGTACGCGGACGCGCAGCCCGCCCGCGTGGTCCTTGGCCGCGTCGACGAGACCGAGTCGCTGGCGCCGCTGGTGGCGCCGCTCGCGGCCCGGCGAGCCCGCGTGTCGTGGCTCGGCACCGGGCAGCGCGTCCCGGAGGATCTCGAGCGCGCCACCTCGTCGATCCTGGCCGCTCGAGTGCTGGGCGAACCGGTGACCGCCGGAGGCCTCGCATGACCCGGCGCGAACACTCTCCGAAGGCGGGCGGTCCGCTCACGCTGGCCGTGACGAGCGGCAAGGGCGGCGTCGGGAAGACCACGGTGGTGGTGAACCTCGCCGTGGCGCTCGCGCGCGCGCGCAGTCGCGTGGCCGTCATCGATGCCGACTTCGGCCTGGGCAACGTCGACGTGCTGCTCGGGCTGCAACCGGTCCGGCACCTGGGGCACGTCCTCGCGGGCGCCTGCGAGCTCGAGGACATCCTGGTGCGCGGTCCGCACGACCTGCGCATCGCGCCCGCCGGATCGGGACTCGGGGAACTCACCGCCCTCGCGCCGCGCCACTGGGCGCGCCTCCAGGCCGGTCTCGAGCGGCTCGGCCGCGACCTCGACTTCCTCCTGATCGATACGGGCGCCGGCATCTCGGCGAACGTGGTCAACCTGGTCCATGCCGCCGGGCGCGCGCTCGTCGTGACCTCGCCGGAACCGACGGCCATCGTCGACGCCTACGCGACGATCAAGGTGCTCACCGTGCGCGCGGCCGCGCCCACGCCGGCGCTGCTCGTCAACGGCGCCCACGGACCGGACGAGGCCGACCTGGTGTTCCGTCAGCTCGAGGCCGCCGTCCGCCGCTTCCTGCACCGTCCCCTCGATTCCTTCGGATTCATCGACGACGACGCCGCCGTGCGCGAGGCCGTGCTGGCGCAGCGCGCCGTTGTCGACAGCGCTCCCGACGCGCCGGCGAGCCGGGCGTTTCGCCGCCTGGCCAACCGTGTCGCGTCGCTCGTGCCGCCTGGCGGCCCGGGTCTTCGACTGGTGGGCCGGCCCGCGGTGGCCGGTTCGCTTCCCCGCGTGGAGGCCTCGCAGTGCGCATGACCGCTCCTCAGCCGAACCTCGCCGACCGCGATGCCCTCGTGATTCAGCACGTGGGCCTCGTCAAGGCCATGGCGCACCGCCTGGCCCAGCGCCTCCCGTCGCAGGTCGAGATGACCGATCTGATCTCGGTGGGCGTACTCGGGCTCATCGATGCCGCCGGGCGCTACCGGCCCGCCATGGGGGTGCCCTTCGACGCCTTCGCCCGCCGCCGGGTCCAGGGGGCCATGCTCGACGCGCTGCGCGATCTCGACTGGGCGCCGCGGTCGCTGCGGCGCATGCGCCGCGACCTCGACGCCACGATTGCGCGGCTGCGCCACGACCTCGCACGCGAACCCACCGAGGCCGAGATCGCCTCGGCGATGGCGCTCTCGAGCGACGAGTACAACAAGGTGCTCGAGCAGGTGCGCACGCTCGACGTCGGGGCGGTCCGGCAACTCGATGCGGTCGGCGAGGACGGCACGCCGCTGCTCGAGCTGTGCATGGATCCCGACGAGGGACCGGAGGCGCAGTTGCAGCGCACCGAGCTGCGGGCCCTGCTCGCCAAGGCGCTCCTCGAGCTGCCCGACCGCGAGCGCCAGGTCCTGGCGCTCTACTACGAGGAAGAGATGACGATGGCCGAAATCGGCGAGGTCATCGGGGTCTGCGAATCGCGCGTCTCGCAGCTGCGTTCCCTCGCGATCTCGCGGCTGCGCACCAGCCTGCGCACGGCGCTCAACCTGCCCGACAGGGTGCTGAAGCCCGGGAAGCGCGCATGAGCAAGATCCTGTCGCAGGACGAGATCGACGCGCTGTTGACGTCGGCCGCCGAGATCGAGCGCAACGCGAGAGCCAAGCGCCCGCAGGGGAGCGACTCGGTCTTCGCCTACAACTTCCGCCGGCCCGATCGCGTCTCGAAGGAACAGATCCGGTCGCTGCACTTCCTGCACGATCGGTTCGCGCGCAACGTCGCCACCTCGCTCTCGGCCTACCTCCGGGCGGTGACCGACGTCACCATCACGTCGGTCGAGCAGTTCACGTACTCCGAGTTCCTGATGTCGGTGCCCGACCCGACGGCGTTCTACGCCTTGTCGATGGCGCCGCTCGAGGGCCTGGCGGCCCTCGAGCTGAATCCCAACGTCGCCTTCACGATGATCGACCGCATGCTCGGCGGCTCGGGGCGCAACGTGGCGGTCAATCGCGCGCTCACCGAGATCGAGCAGAACGTCATCGACGGCGTGGTGAAGCTGATCGTGGAGAACCTCACCGACACCTGGCGCGGCATCGTGGACGTCCAGTTCAGGGTGTCGGCCCGCGAGACGCGGCCCCAGATGCTGCAAGTCGCCGCGCCGAACGAGGTCGTCGTGCTCCTCGGGTTCGACATGAAGATGGGCGACGCCCGAGGCATGCTGAGCCTCTGCATCCCGGCGTCGGCGATCGAGTCGGTGGGGTCGAGTTTCCGACAGACCTGGCAGCGGACGCGCCGCGAGCCGACGGCGTCGGATCGGCGCAATTTGCTGAACAATCTCGCGCGCGTGCCGCTCACCGTGACTGCCGCGGTCGACAGCACGCTTCCGGCGCGGGATTTGCTCAAGATCGGCCCGGGCGACGTGCTGTCGCTGGGACGCCCGGTTCGCGACTCCCTGCACCTGCGCGTCCGGGGCGCGACGAAATTCGAAGGGCGCCTCGTGAGCATCGACGGGCGCGCGGGGCTGCGGCTCGAGAGCCCGCGGCGCCACGGCGCCCAGGGCGAACGGTAACGAGGGACACCACGCATGTCGTCGTCGGCTCACTTCCAGCAGGCGCTCCTCGAGGAGCTGGCCACCGTGCTCGGCTCGCTGCTCTCGCGGCCCGCCACCACCACGGCGGGCGCGCACGGCGAGCCCCTGGCCTGGCGCGTCCAGGTGACCGTCGGAGGGAGCTGGGCGGGCTCGGTGACCCTGGCCTTCGCGGCCAGCGACGTGGCCCGCCTTTCACAGCTCGTGATGGGGCTCGAGGCGCCTGGTGACGACGCGGCCGTCGCAGACCTGTTGCTCGAAGCGACCAACCAGGCACTCGGGGCGCTGGTCGTGCGGCCCGAGTTCTCGGGCGTCATGGCACAAGCGGCGGCACCGGTGCGCGAGGTGTCGCCCGGGGAGCTCGACGAGGCGACGCCGCTCCGCGCCGAGCTGGGCGAGGCAGGCGTGACGATGGCCTGTCTGGCCCACGTCGAGCCGGCGGCGGCCGCGCCGCGCACGACGGCGCCCGCGCTCGCGACGGGCGCCGCGGCCGCGCCGGCGCAGGAGAGCGGGCCAGGATATCCGGCCAACCTCGACGTGATTCTCGACATCGACCTGCCGCTCACCGTCAGGTTCGGGGAGACGGAGATGACGCTCGACGCGCTCACGCGGCTCGGGCCCGGGTCGGTCATCGACCTGGTGCGGTCGCCCGACGAACCGGTCGACGTGCTGGTGAACGGCCGTCTCGTCGCGCGCGGCGAGGTCGTCGTCGTGTCGGGCAACTACGGCGTGCGCGTGAGCGAAGTCGTCAGCGCCGCCGATCGGCTGCGCAGCATGAGCGCGTAGGAACGAGTTCGGCGCCAGGAGCGCCTCGAGTTGGGAGTGACAGCATCATGGAACAGTCCTTCGTCTTCGGGATCCTCGCCGCGCTGGCCAGCCTCGCGCTGCTGCAGGCAGGCCTCGCGTGGCGCGTGCACAGGTCCGCGGCCCGCATCGCACGGTTCGACGATCGCCTCGCGCACCTTGGCGACGCCATGGGGCTGCTGACCGAGACCAGCGAGATGGGGTTCCGGAGCCTCGCGAGCGAGCTCGAGCGCCGCGCCGGCCCCACCCCGGCGAAGCCCGAGTCGAGCCGCCGCAGCACCGAGCGCGTGGCGGCGGCGTCGCGGCGCGGACGCACCGTGACCGACATTGCCGCGGCCGAGAAGATGTCGGAAGGCGAAGTGCGGCTGCGGCTGCAGCTGGCGGGGAAGGAGGCCGGCGTCGCGGCCGACGCGCCCATCACGCCGAAGAAGGCGCCCGCGCGCAAGCGGCCCACGCGCCGGTCGCTGACGATGACGGAGGCGGGCCGCCGCTAGCGCGGAGCACGCGGCAGGAGGGGTCATGGCCGGAGGCATCTACACGGCGCTCAGCGGCATGCAGGCGCGGCTCGATCAGCTGGATCGGCTCGCGTCGGACATCGCCAACGTCGGCACGGCCGGATACAAGGCGGAACGGACGTCGACCATCGCGGCCGAGCGACCGTCGTTCCAGAACGCGCTCGAATCGGCCGTTGACGTGGCCACCGGACCGGGCCGCCTCGACTTCCGCTCCGGCGCGGTCGTCAACACCGGGCGCGACCTCGACCTCGCGCTCGAAGGGCGCGGCTTCTTCGTGGTCGCCACCCCCCAGGGCGAACGCTATACGCGCAACGGCCAGTTCGATCGCAGGGCCGACGGGACGCTCACGACGGCCGACGGCATGGCGGTGCAGGGCGTCGATGGTCCGATCACGCTCGCCAAAGGCGAGATCACCATCGAGGGAGACGGGACGGTGCGGGCGGGGGACACGGTCGCCGGGCGGCTGCGCGTGGTGGACATCGGCGACTACAGCACGCTCGTGCGCGAGGACGCGGGACGCTTCCGCGTGCCGGCCGGCACGGCCCTGGTGGCCCCGCCAGGCACGGCCGTGCGGGGCGGGGCGCTCGAGCAGTCGAACGTGTCGGTGGCCGACCGGATGGCGCAGCTCATCGAGGTACGCCGCACGTTCGAGGCGCTGCAGCGTGGCCTGACGATGCTCGCCAACGACATCGATCAGCGCGCCATCAACGAATTCGGGAGGCGGTAGACCCACACCCGGGCGATCGGAGAATCGGCGGGCGGCGCCAGGACGTGAACGCCAGCCGGCAGACGACCGAGGGACGAGATCATGATTCGAGCGCTCTACACGGCGGCCAGCGGCATGAACGCCCAGCAGGCCAACATCGACAACGTCGCGCACAACCTGGCCAACGTCAACACCACGGGCTTCAAGAAGGCGCGCGTCGAGTTCGAGGACCTCGTCTACGAGGTGCAGCAGGCGCCCGGCAGCCCGACCTCGACGGCCACCGAGTCGCCGATCGGATACGAAACGGGTCTCGGCACGCGGCCGATTGCCACCGCCCGCGACTTCTCGCGCGGCAACCTGCGATCGACGGGCGGGCCGCTCGACATGGCCATCGAAGGCCAGGGCTTCTTCCAGGTGACGCTGCCCGACGGGCGCGTCGCCTACACGCGCAACGGCGCCATGCACCTGTCGGCCGAGGGGCTCCTGGTCAACGCCGACGGCTACGCGCTCGAGCCGCAGATCACGATCCCGCCCAACGCCACGTCGGTGAGCATCTCGAAGGAAGGCGTGGTGTCGGCCCAGATTTCGGGCGAGCAGGCGCCTCAGCAGGTCGGGACCATCGAGCTGGCGATCTTCCAGAACCCGGCCGGATTGAGCGCCATCGGCGGCAACCTGTTCGTGGTCACGACGGCATCGGGCGAACCGACGACCGCCGTGCCGGGGCAGGAGGGCCTCGGCACGATCGCCCAGATGTTCCTCGAGGAATCCAACGTCAGCGTGGTCGAGGAGATGATCGCCATGATCCTCGGCCAGCGCGCCTACGAGGCGAACTCCAAGGTCGTGCAGACGGCCGACGAGATGCTCTCGAACGTGAACAACATGGCGCGGTGAGGTGATGGGACACGCGCTCGTCCTCCTCGTGGCGCTCGCCGTCCAGGGCGCACCGGCGACGCCCGGTCCCGCGCCGCTCGAGCGGCGTGTCGCCGGCGCCGTGGAAGCGCACATCGAGGCCCGGCTCGGCGGCGACGCGGACGCGATCGTGACGCTCGAGCGCTGGCCGGCCGTCGCGTCTCCGGGACCAGGCGAGCCGCGCATTGCCGGCATCTCCATCGACCCGGCGGCGCGGGTGGGGCAGGCGCTGCGCGCCATGGTGCGGTTGGAGTGGCCCGGCGGCCGGACCCGCTTCGTGCCGGCGCACTGTGACATCCGCGTGATCGCGACGCACTGGCGCACCACACGCGCGCTGGCCCGCGCGGCCGTCGTCGCCGAGTCCGACGTGGAGCGCGTGACCGGCGACGTCGGCCGTGTCGCGCTCGCGCCGCTGCCGGAGGACGTCGTCGGAGGACGGATGCGCCGCACGCTGCCCGAAGGCGCTGTCGTCGCCGGACGCGACGTCGCGCCGCGTCCGCTCGTGGCGAGCGGCGAGACGGTTCGCGTCCGGGTCGCCCTGGCGGGTCTCGAGGTCGAGGCCAGCGCCGTGGCCTCGCAAACGGGTGACTTCGGCGAGGTGATTCGCGTGGTGAATCCCGACAGCGGGCGCGCGCTGCGCGCGCGCGTGGTCGGGCGGAGGGAAGTCGAGGTGGTCGATGCGACCAGGAACTAGACTCGCCGGGCTCGTCGTGTGCGCCGGGCTGCTGATGGCGGCGCCGGCCGTCGCGGACGAGGGCAAGAAGACGCCGAAGGACACCTACGAGGCCGCGTACGCGCGCTATCTCGAATCGGCGCGCCAGACCGCGGCGCAGGGGGCCGCGGCGCCGAGATCGGTGACGTGGATGACCGACCTCGCCCTCGATCCGCGCGCCCGCCGCGTGAACGACCTCGTCACGGTGCGCGTCATCGAGAGCATCGTCGCGCAGGGCACCGCCGATTCGCAGCTCTCGAAGAACAGCAAGGGGACGGCCTCGGTGACACGGCTGTTCGGCCTCGAGGACAAGTTTCCCGACTGGCTCGATCCGACGAACCTGGCCAACACGACGTCGGACACCCAGTTCAAGGGCGGGGGGACGACCACGCGGTCGGGTGAGCTGTCGGCCACCATCACCGCCCGCGTCGTCGAAGTCCTGCCCAACGGGGATTTCGTGCTCGAAGGCGCGCGCGAGATCGACATCAACGGCGACAGACAGATCGTCGTGCTGACGGGCGTCGTGCGTCCGCAGGACATCGACCGGGCGAACCGCGTGCTGTCGACGTCGATCGGCCAGCTGCGCATCCAGTACTACGGCCGGGGGCTCATCAAGGACAACCTGCGGCCCGGCTGGCTGATTCGCCTGCTGAACAAGATCTTCTGAGGAGACACGGCCATGCAGATCACCAGACGGGGTCGCCTGCGCTTGGGGGGCGGCGCGCTCCTCCTGGCGTGGCTGGCGGCAGGCGGGCCAGCCGCCGCCCAGCACGACACGGCGACGGTGCGCGTGAAGGACGTGGCCACGCTCGACGGCGTGCAGCCGATGCCGCTCATCGGCTACGGCCTGGTCGTCGGCCTCAACAAGACCGGCGACCGGCGTCAGACGGTCTTCTCGACGCAGACGCTCGCCAACATGCTCCAGAACCTGGGACTCGTCGTGCCGGGTCAGGCCATCAAGGTCGAGAACGTCGCCGCCGTGCTCGTCACGGGCGAGTTGCCGGCCTTCGCGCGGCCCGGCGCGAGGCTCGACGTGACGGTGTCGTCGGTCGGCGACGCGCGCAGCCTGCAGGGCGGCACGCTCATCGCCACGGCTCTTCGCGGGATCGACGGCGCCGTCTATGCCCTCGCGCAGGGGCCGCTCACGCTCGGGGGCTTCGGTGGCGGCCGCGGCGGGAACTCGGTGCAGGTGAACCACCTCACGGCCGGGCGCGTGCCAGGCGGCGCGCTCGTGCAGTTGGGGCAGCAGACGGTGCTGCCGCGGGGAGGGACGCTGACGCTCTCGCTGCGCGATGCCGACTTCGCCACGGCACGTCGCCTGGCCGACGCGATCAACCTCGAGCTCGGCGACGGGGCGGCCAGGCCGATCGACGCGGGCACGGTTGGCCTCGTGGTGCCGCCCCGCTACGAGGGCGCGGTCCCCGAGTTGATGGCGCAGCTCGAGCAACTGCCCATCGACGTCGACGCGCCGGCGCGCGTCGTGGTCAACGAGCGCACGGGCACCGTCGTCGTGGGGGCCAACGTGCGCCTCGGGCTGGCCGCGGTCGCCCATGGCAACCTGTCGGTCCGCATCAGCACCCGCTACGACGTGTCGCAGCCGGCGCCGTTCTCGTCGGGCGAGACGCAGATCGTACCGCAGGAGCGCGTCGAGGTCGACGAGGCCGAGGCGCGGCTGGTCGCGCTGCCCGAGGGCGCCACGCTCGACGCGGTCGTTCAGGCGCTCAACGCGCTCGGGGCGACGCCTCGCGACATCATCGCCATCATGCAGGCGCTCCGGTCGGCCGGGGCGCTGCGCGCCGAGCTCATCGTCATCTAGGTCTTCGGAGCCGTGTCCCACGACGTCGCCGCCGCACGCGCCACCATCGCCGGCACTCCGGCCAGGGCAGCCGACGCCGGCGCCGGAGCGGCCGAACGCGAGCGCGCACGACAGGTGGCCCTCGAATTCGAGGCGCTGCTGCTCTCGCAGATGTTCAAGCAGATGCGGCAGTCGCTGCTCGACGAGCAGGAACAGGACGAGGGCCTGGGCGCGTCGACCCTCTTCGATACGCTCGACGTCGAGCTGTCACGGCACCTCGCGGCCCAGGGCGGCATCGGTCTGGCCCGGATGGTCGAGGAAGGGCTTCGCCGGACCGGCCTCGTTGGAGCAGAGGCCATCGGCTCGGCGGAAGCGCCTGTCGGTGCGCCGACAGCCGGGTCTGTAGCTCGGCCATTCGTTACGACGCCCGGGTCTGCGGTGCCCAGCGTGGTGGCGCCCGCGTCGACGTCGGCTGCGCCGGCTGCGACAGCGGCTCCGGCCACGGACGACGTCACGCTGCATCTGCCGTTCGAGGCGCGGACGAGCTCGGCGTACGGATGGCGCAGCGACCCATTCCACGGAAAATCGCGATTCCACTCGGGAATCGACCTGGCGGCGGCCTACGGACGTGAGGTCCCCGTCGCCGCGGCGGGCCGCGTCACCTTTGCCGGCGAGCGCGGCGCCTACGGACAACTGGTCGTCGTCGAGCACGCCAACGGGGTCGAGACCCGCTACGCGCACTTGTCTGGCATCGAAGTGACGGCTGGCCAGCAACTTGCTTTGGGGGACGTCGTCGGACGAGTCGGGCAGTCGGGCCGTGCAACGGGCCCGCACCTGCACTTCGAGGTGCTCCTCAACGGCGAGCGCGTCGATCCCGGCCAGGTGGCCCGAGGTGTGGCCCCGTTAAAGAACTGGGCGGCGGAGGCCGATTTCCCCATCGACCGGGACTCTGCCCGGCGAGTGGAGTAGACCATGAAGATCGAGGGCAGCCGCCCCGACCAGATCGGGACGTCCAAGGAGACGCAGCAAACCCAGGCGACCGAGCGGACTCAGGCCCGCGACGTCCAGGTGGGCGCCACGGCCCAGGGCGACCGCGTCGAGCTGTCGCGAGACGCTCAGCTGATGGACTCGGCCGTGAAGGCGGTCTCGTCCAGCCCTGAAATCCGGCAGGATGTCGTCGAGCGCGCGCGCCGGAAGCTCATGTCGGGTGAGCTCGGCCGTGACGTCGAGCATCTCGCCGATCGCATCATCGACCACCTGCTTGCGCGTTGAGCCCCGGCTCGGGCCCGGCAGGAGGGCGGCCGCGAGGCCGTCCGGCAGCGGCACCAGTGCCGGCGACGCTGCAAAGGAGTGCGCCCATGCAACCGGCCGGGCGGGTACGTGAACATCTCGACGCCCTTGTCTCGACGCTGACCGACATTGCCGACGCCCTCGTCGAAGGGCGGGGCGACACCCTTCTGGCCACTGAGCCCGTGCTGGCCGACGCGGTGGCGCTGCTGCCCGACACGGTGGCCGCCTATCGAGGCCTTGACGAGGCCACGCGCCACGCGCTGCTCGCCGACCTGCTGCGTTCGGCACGCAGCCTCGCGCGCTGCCGCCGTCACGGGGCGGTGCTGCACACGCTGGCCGACCTCACGCTGGCGGCCAGCGGCCGCCAGGCCACGTACGACCGCCAGGGGCTGTCGTACGGCACGACGCCGCGGGCGCAGTTTGCGACGAGGGGCTGATTCATGTCCGGCCTCTTCGGCATGCTCTCGTCCACGGCGCGCTCCCTCGAGACGCAGCGCTTCGGGCTCGATGTCGTCGGCCAGAACATCGCCAACGTCAACACGCCCGGCTACACGAAGCGCGTGGTGGACATCGTGGAACTGCCGCCGAGCGACCGGCTGCGGGCGGGTGACGGCGCGGTGGTGTCCGGCGTCCGGTCGCTGCGCGATCGGCTGATCGACAGGCGCGTGCGCGAAGAGCTCTCGCAGCAGGAACGCGAGGGCACGGTCGCCGATCTGCTCGGCACCGTCGAAGTCGCGCTCGGCGCCGTGGGCGACTCGCTCGACGCGAGCCTCACGGAGTTCTTCGACGCCTTCGCCCGGCTCACCGAGACGCCGATGTCGTCGACGGCCAGGCAGGAAGTGATCCTCCAGGGAGAGTCGGTCGCGCGCGCCTTCAACACGATGGCGGCGCGCTTCGAGTCGGCGGTCGCCGACGCCGACACGCGCGTGCGGGGCGTCGTCGAGCAGGTCAACGATCTCACCTCGCGCATCGCCACGCTGAACCGATCGCTCGCGGGCACGTCGGCGACGAGCGCGGCGGGCCTGAACCTGCGCGACCAGGTGAACCATGCGGTGACCGAGCTGTCGGAGCTGGTCGACCTGAGCGTCATCGAGCGTCCGGACGGCGGCTTCGACCTGGCCCTGGCCAACGGCGCGCCGCTGGTCATCGGAGAGCGCGCCTATGCGCTGACGGTCGCCGATCGCGCGGTGACGGGCATGGCCGACATCGTGGCGGGCGGGGCCGTCGTCACGGGCTCGATTGCGGGCGGCCGCCTCGGCGGCCTGATCCACGTGCGCGACACCGTGCTGCCGGACTATGAGGCGCGGCTCGATCTGCTGGCCCACACCGTGGCCGGCGAGGTGAACGCGCTGCACCAGGCCGGCTACGGGCTGGACGGCACGACGGCGCAGTCGTTCTTCGTGCCGCCGCCGGGGGTCGCGGGAGCCGCGCGCGCCCTCGCCGTCGACGGTGCGCTGACGGCGCCGGGCGGCGAGCGGCTCCTGGCCGCCTCCGACTCGGCGACGGCCCCGGGCGACAACGGCGTCGCGCGGTCGCTCGCGAATCTCCGCGACGCGAAGGTCATGGACGGCGGCACGGTGACGTTCACCGGCTTCTGGGGTCAGTTCGTGTACCGGGTCGGCCGCGACAGCGCACTCGCGCGCGACGAGGCGCAGAGCCAGGCCGACATCGTCCGGCAGATCCGCACGCTCCAGGATGCCGTGTCGGGCATCTCGATCGACGAAGAGGCCTCCGACATGCTGCGGTTCCAGCGCGCCTACGAGGCCAACGCGCGGTTCTTCACGACGATCGACGAGACGCTCGAGACGCTCATGATGATGGTGCGCTGAACGCGCCGCTCGAGGTGGTGAGTGATGCGGGTGACCTTCAACGCCATGTTCCGGAACGGGCTCGACGACATCAACCGCGCGGCCTCGGCGCTCTCCGAGGCGCAGCGCGACGTGAGCACGCTCAAGAGGCTGCACACAGCCAGTGACGATCCGGCCGGCGCCTCGACAGTCGTCGCCGAGCGGACCGAGATGCGGAACATCGATCAGTACGTGCGCGCGACCGATGGCGTCGACTCGCGCCTCCGGGTCACCGACAGCGTCCTGAGCGATCTCCTGCTGCTGCTCGAGAAGGCGCAGACGACGACGGCCGCCTCGCGCAACTCGTTTCTCACGAGCCAGCAGCGCGATGCCCTCGCCCTGCAGCTCGAGGGCACGCGCGACGCGATCCTCAGCGACATGAATGCCAAGTTCCGCGGCGACTTCCTGTTCTCGGGGTCGCGGCTCGACACGGCACCCTATACGAAGACGGCCGGCGTCGTGCAGCCCTACGCGGGCGACGACCGGCGCCTGCTCGTCGACATCGACCGCAACCATCCCGTCGAGGTCACCCTCGATGGCGACAGTCTCATGCAGGGCACCGACGCGGTGGACCTCTTCGCCGAGTTCGACGCGCTCATCGCCGCGGTGCGGGCGGGCGACGACGTGGCCATGGCGGCGGGCGGCGAGGCGCTGGGGCGGGCGCACGGGCGCGTGACGACGGCGCAGAGCCGGGTGGGGCAGGTCCTCGGCGACCTCGAGGCACACCGCACACATCTCACCGCCCTCGGCCGGGCGAGCAACGAGCGCCGCGCCGCCGTCGAGGACACCAACCTGGCCGAGGCGGCCTCGCGCATGCAGCAGGCCGACACGGCCTACCAGGCCGCGCTTGCGTCCGTAGGAGCGACCAGCAGATTGACGCTGCTCGACTACATCCGATGACTTCGAATCCGACCGTGACTGCGACCTCCAGCGACGAACCGCGCCTCCTGCAGACCGCCTTCGGCGAGTTCGAAGTGTCGGCCTCGGAGATCGTCTCGTTCCCCTCGGGCCTGCCTGGGTTCGAGGCCGCCCGCGAGTTCGTCGTCCTGTCGAGCCCGGCGATGGGCGTCTTCTCGCTGCTGCAGTCCATCGACGAAGCGGTGTCGTTCCTCGTGATCGATCCGCGGCGCGTGCTGGCGGACTTCCGGTGCGTGCTCGGCCAGACCGACCAGGCGCGGCTCCACGCCGCGCGCGACACCGTGCTGCTGTGGCTGTCGATTGTGACCTTCGACGCGGACGGGCAGGCCTTCGTGAACCTGCGCGCGCCCATTGTGATCAACCCCGAGCGGATGCTCGGCTACCAGGTGATGCCGCACAACAGCCTGTATCCCATCAGGCATCCCCTGACCTCGGAGTGAGGTGCACACGTGCTGGTCTTCACGCGGAAGCGGAACGAGACCATCATGATCGGTGACGGAATCGAGGTCCGGGTCCTGCGCATCGGGCGCGAGGGCGTCCGGCTTGGCGTCACCGCCCCGCCCAGCGTGCCCGTTCATCGTCGTGAGGTCTACGACGTGATCCGCGAGGAGAACCGGCGCGCCGCCAACGTCGCCGCGGCCGTTCCCGATCTCGCGCGGGTGAAGCTGGTGTCTCCGGCCGAGCCGCCGGGGGAGTGACATGCGGATTGTCGACTGGCGCAACGTCGCCCATCACCTCGTCGAGCCGCTCATCGCCGGCGAGGTCGAGCGCTGGCGGCGCGATCTGATGTGGGACGCCGCCGGTCTCTGGCAGGCCATCGTCGAGGGACGACGCGCGGGGCACGTGAGCGGCTTCGTGGCCGTCGACGACCGTGGCGTGCCGGCAGGCTGGACCACGTTCGGGCTGCATCGGGGCATCCTCCAGGTGGCGGCTCTCGATGGCACGAGCGGGGAGGCCGTGCGAGCGCTCCTCGACGCCATCGTCACGAGTCCCGAGGCCCGATTCGCGGAGCGCTACCATGGCTTCGTGCTCTCGAGCCACCGGCGCCAGACGGCCGCGCTCGAGCGGCGGCGGTTCGCCGTCGAGCGTTTCCGCTATCTCGTGAAGCCGTTCGCGGACCGGGACGCGGAAGACGGCGCCGGGCCGGCGCTCGCGCCGTCGCTGCGTGCGGTGAACTGGTCGGACGAGAGCGCGCCCGACGTGGTCCGGCTCCTCTCGCGAGCCTATGAGGGCGTTCCGACGGCGCGGGCGTTCGCGCCGCGCGCGCGGCTCGACGAGTGGACGGCGTACGTCGGGCAGCTGTTGCTCACGTCCGGATGCGGCACGCTGGTGCCCGACGCGTCCATCGAGGCGCGCGACGGGGACGGGCGCCTGGCCGGCGTCCTGATCACCACGCGGCTGGCCGACGCGACGTGGCACGTCGCGCAGGTGGCCGTCGAGCCTGGTCACCAGCGCAGTGGCGTCGGCCGCTGGATGGTCGTCGAGGCGTGCCGCCGGGCGCGCGAGTGCGGCATGGCGAGGATGACGCTCCTCGTGAGCGAGCGCAACACCGCCGCGCGGCGGCTGTACGCGACGCTCGGCTTCGACGAGACTCAGGCGGCCTTCCTCTTCGCGTCACGCGAGCGCGTGACCCGCGTGGCCGCGCGCGCCACCTGCGCCTGAGCCTCCCAACGCCCAAGGCCCAAGGCCCAAGGCCCAACTATCCCAGTCGATTGAGCAGCCCGGCGTTCGGCGTGCCCGTGGGGATCGCGCGCCGGTAGGCCGCCAGCGTGGCTTCACCCGCCTCGAGCTGGTGGAGCACATCGCGGCGGCGGGCGGCTTGCTCGTCGAGCAGCGCCAGCGTGGCGCGATCCTGTGTGAGGACACGGCCGACGAGCGCGGCCGCCTCGCGGTGGCGGGCCGAGATCCGGAGGAAGCGCGAGTCGCGGTCAGCGTCGCCCGAGATCGACGCGATGGCGGCGCGGACGGGCACGAGGCGCGCCTCGAGGACCTCGAGCCGGGCCGCGACGGCCTCGCGCTCGCGCGTCGCCGCGGTCATGGCCCCCACGTCGTCGCCCCGGCACGCCGCATGTTGTGCCGAGGCGAGGTGGAGGATGTCGGCAAGCAGCGCGCACTCGGCCTCGAGCCCGCCGGCGTAGGCGTCGAGATCGTCGGCACGACCGGCCGGTGCGGTGGGCTCGGCCGGCGTCATGGGAGTGCCGCGCCGGCACCCTCGGGCTGCGGCGCGGCGGCAATCTGCGACCAGGCCTCGCGCAAGCCCGAGAGAATGCGGATCGCCTCGTCGAGACCCGCGGGATCGAGCGTGCGGCTCGATTCCATGATCTGCACCGTCGCGTAGGCGTAGAGACGATCGAGGTTGGCCGCGATCTCACCGCCGCTCGTCATGTCTAGGGTGCTCTGCAGGTGGTCGAGAATGGCGAGGGCGTGGGCCAGGCGATCGCGCTTGGCGACGAGATCGCGCGCCACGATGGCTTCCCGTGCGCGCGAGAGCGAGGCGATCGCGCCGTCGTAGAGCATCACCACCAGTTCGAGCGGCGAGCGGGAGGTGACGGCCACCTGGGTGTAGGCCGCCGCGGCGCGTGAGTGTCGAAGGTCCATCGAACTAGAACATCGAATACTGCTTGTTGAGACTGCTCAACGACGAGCCCGCCGAGTTCAGCTGGGCGATGAGCGCGTCGGCCGCCGCATACTCCCGCTGCAGGGCCGCCCGCTTGATCGCCAGCCGCGCCTCGAAGTCGTCGATGCGCTTGGTGAGCTTCGTCACCTGGGAATCGATGCGCTCCTGGGCGTTCAACACCAGGCCGCCGGCGTCGGTATACGTCTTGATGGTGGCGGTGAGCGCGCCGAAGACGCCGCCCGTCCCGTCGGGCCCGCGGAAGAGCGCCTCGACCCCGGCCTTGTCCTGCCCGAGGGCCGTCTCGAAGCGCGAGGCGTCGAAGTCCAGTTCGCCCGTCCGCGTGAACGTGAAGCCCACCTCCGCCAGCGAGGTGAACGTCCCCGCCCCGGTCGTCCGCATCAGGGCCGAGGCCAGCTCGCGCCGGAGCCCGCGGACGAGCGCGTCGCGCCCGATACTGGCGCCGTCGGCCGACTTGGACTGCTCGGTCAGGAACTTGACCGTCTCGTTGAAGGCGGTGACGAGCGTGTCGACCATCGCCTTCACCGATTCGTTCGAGGCGGTGATGGTGATGGTGACGGCCGTGGTCGGGTCGGCGCGGAGCGTGGTGAACGAGGTGCCGGCCACGACGCCCTCGAAGGTGTTCGTCGAGCTCGTCACCGCCACGCCGTTCACGCGGGCCTGGGCGTCGGCGGCCTCCTGCGCGTTGGTCGCGTTCAGCGTGAGGCCCGCGCCGCCAGCAAGCGCGTTGACGACGGTGAAGCCGTTGGCGGCGCCGGTCTGCCGCCCGGTCAGCATCAGCTGGTACTGCCCGTTGTTGTGGATCACCGAGGCCGTGACCCCGATGCCGGAGGTCCCGTTGATGGCGCTCGCGAGCCCCTCGAGCGTCACGTCGCCCGCGATGACCACGTCGACACCGTTCACGGTGAACGTGCCCCCGCTGGCCACGATCGTCTGGTTCTTGTCGGCGTAGGTCGTCGCCGACGTCGTGACCTGCGCGCGGGCCAGCGCGTCGACGTAGATCTCGTAAGTGCCTTCGGGCGTGCCGCTGCCGGCGGAGAGGGCCAGCCGCGTCGGGTCCGAGACCGTCGCCGACGTGCTCTGGAAGGCGGTGCCGCCGCGCAGGTCGTCGGAGGCCGACAGCAGCGCCCCCAGCTTCGACGCCAGCGTCCCGAATGTCGACTTCTGCGACTCGAGTTGCTCCTTCTGCTCCTCGAGCTGTTTGAGCGGCAGGCGCTCCTGCGCCATGACCGCGTTCAGGATCATGCTGAAGTCGATGTTGTTGATGCCGCTCAACGTGACGCCGGAGCTCATGGTTCGCTTCCTCCTGCGGCGGGTGTCGTCGGGACGTCAACGGGGGGCTGCAACGCCGACACGGGGACGGGCACCGGGCGTCCGGATTCCCGCGCCTCCAGCCAGGTTGCGGCCAGCGTTGCCAGCATCACGGCGGCTGAGGTTGCAAGGATGGTGCCCATGGTGCTCATACGAGCCCGCGATCTCGGAAGTAATCGGCCGGAAACGCCGATGCTTGAGGGTCCGGCTGCGGAAGACGAGGGCGCGGCGCCAAAGGACGCGGGAAGCGGGGGAGGGCGGTGAGCGGG
>JAHDVQ010000214.1 GCA_023384595.1 Vicinamibacteraceae bacterium
TCCAGCAGCGCCGCGGCGTCGTATGGGGCCGCGGCGCCGATGTCGTTGTTGAAATAGACGTACGCCGGCCGCCTCTCGCGCACCGTGTCGGCGACGAGCGCCGCCCATGGCGCGAGCCTCGCGCGGCCGTAGCGTCCGCCGTACTTGAACGTCGCGCCGTGAAAACGAACGTACGAGAAGCCGCCCACACGTCTCGGGCCGAGCTCCGAACCGAGCATGTCGTGCAGGCACACGGTGAGGTGCGGCCGATTGACGGCCTCGAACACGGCCTCGTCGTACCAGCTCGGATCGCGGAACTCGATGGCGTGCTGGTGCGCGGTCGGCAGCGTGTCGAGAAAGCGCAGGAATGTCTCGAGGCGTTCGGCGTTCATCGGCCAGCGCGGCGGCAGCTGGTAGAGGATGGGACCGAGACGGTCGCCGAGCGGGACGGCGTGCGACAGCAGGCGCTCGACGGGCTCGCTCGCCTCGCGGAGCCGGCGGATGTGCGTCAGGAAGCGGCTGGCCTTGATCGCGTAGAGAAACCCGGGCGGGACGCGCTCATGCCAGCGCGCGAAGGTCTCGGGCTCGGGCAGGCGGTAGAAGGTGTTGTTCACCTCCACGGTGTCGAACACCGAGGCATAGTGTTCGAGCCAGCGCGACATCGGGAGCCGCGCGGGATAGAACACCCCGCGCCAGTCGCGGTACTGCCAGCCGGAACAGCCCACGCGCACGAGCGCGCGGCCGTAGGGCCGCGCGGCGTTCGGGGCCACGGCAGGTGCCGGTTGAGACGCCCCTCCCCGCACGGCGGTGGCCCGCGGCGGGCGTGAGCGATTCGAGGGCGGAGACCAGGGCATGGGGACGAATTCAGTTATCAGTATTCAGCTATCAGTTTGGGGGCTCCAGGCTCCAGGCTCCGCGCTCCAGGCTCCAGGCTCCGCGCTCGGGTATAGTGTCCCCATGGATCCGATGCCTCCCACGATCGACATCGGCCGCCAGCCCTCGCGGACCGACATCACCTGGACCCACATCATCTACGCCCTGCACGGCTTCGGCGTCGCCCTGGGCGTGGTGACCTCCGCCTTCATCGTGACGTCGTTCGTCTTCGGCATCCCCTCGATTGTCGCCGTCATTCTCAATTACGTGAAGCAGGGCGACGTGCGCGGCACCTGGCTCGCCTCTCATTTCCGCTGGCAGATCCGCACCTTCTGGTTCGCGCTGCTGTGGATTGTCGTGGCGTTTCTCCTCTCGCTGCCGCTGATGCTCGTGCTCGTCGGCTTTGCCACCCTGTGGCTCGCCGCCGTCATCATCGGCCTGTGGGTGCTTTACCGCGTGGTGAGGGGATGGGTGCGGCTGGCGAGCGGCCAGGAAATGTACCGGTAGAGGCTGCAAACGAAGGACGGTGGGCCGACACGGGGTCGGGAGTATTTTCAGTTGTTGCGACGTCTTGTACGCAACAACTGAAAATACTCCCGACCCCTTTTTCGACCTCAGCCGCAACTTCTCGTTGACTTGCCGCGGGCGCCAGCGTAGTGTTTGCGGCCAACGACGACACTCTAACCCTCAGTGTTGCGACGCTTGCGGCGTCACCCGGCTTCGACGAGGAGCCGTCCCCACAGCCACCGCAGACGCGACACCGAAAGGAGGCGCGATGCTCCGGACTCCGTTCCGGCTGGCCGTGCTCACTTCGGGTCTGCTCGCCTGCGCTCCCGGCGGCGAGTCACGGCTCACCGCCCAGGTCACCCCCCACGTCGAGCGCGCAGTCGACGAGTCGGGACTCACCATCACCTGCGAGGTCTTCTGCAGCGAGACGAAGCTGCGCACGGCCAACGCGCGCATCCGCTGGCACGTCACGCGTCCCGGCGGTCCCGAAGCCGCGACCCTGGCCACCGCGAAGCAGAGCCTGCAGACCACCGTCTTCCACCAGGGGTTCGAGAAGAACCTCTACGTCACGCTGCCGGTCGGCGGCGCCACACCCGGGCGCCCTGTCGAGGCGGCCGGGCAGGCGCAGGCTCAGCGCCCGCTGCGAGCCTTCCAGATTGCGCTCATCGAGACCGAGAAGCCGCGTCCCACCGAGGCGGGCACGACCGAGATGGGTGTGGTCGTCGAGAACCTCGAACCCGGAATGATGTACACCTGGCGCGTGGTCGCCGAGGCCGCCGGAGGCCGGCTGACGACCCCCACCGTCACGTGTGAGGCGCCCGTGTGTCCGGCCGACATGGCGGACCAGGCGCCGCCCCCCAAGCCGCAGCCGCGGCGCCGGCCGAGGAGGCAGCCATGAACGCCGCCTCCCCGACGCCCGGCTCGAGGCTCACGCCGGCTCAGACCCGTCTAGCCTCTGTCGCCTCTGTCGCCTCTGTCGCCTTGGTCGCTTGCTTCGTGGCCGTGCCCGCGTGGGCGCAACTCTCGGTCACCATCCGCGACATCAGCCCCAACCAGTCGTCGAGCGACGCCGCCGATCCCGACGGCGCCTCGGGCGGACGCGTGAACGGCCTGGCCGCCGATCCCTCGACCGCCGGCCGCTTCTGGGCCGCCAGCGAGTGGGGCGGGCTGTGGCGCAGCGACGACAGCGGACTCACCTGGGTGCACGTGCCCGGCCACGTGCCGGTGGCGATGTGGGACGTCGCCGTGGATCCGGCGAACCCGAACCGGATCTATGCGACCTCGTTCCACGACGGCCGCGTGCAGAGCCGTGCGGGCATCAACGTCAGCACCGACGGCGGCGTGACGTGGACTCACCCCGCCTCGGCCACACCACCGGCCGGCTTCTGCCTGAACGACGTCCGCCGCCAGGAGCTCTCCGCCTTCGGCATCGCCATCGATCCGGCGAACGCGGCGCGCGTGTTCGTCGGCACCAATTGCGGACTGGCGATGAGCACGAACTCCGGCGCCACGTGGACCTTCGTCGATCCCTCCGCGGGCACGCTCGCGAGCGACATCTGGGACGTCGTGGTTCACGATGGCGGCATCATCGACGTGTGCGGGCAGGACGGACACTTCCGCTCGACCAACAACGGCACGACGTGGACGACCGCCACCTCGCAGCCGCTGCCGGGCGGCCGCTGCTCGCTGGCCGTCTCGCCCGACGAGTCGTACGTGCTCTTCGCCGTCGTCGGCACCTCCATCTTCGAGAGTGACGATGGGGGGAACACGTGGCCGGGGACGTACGCGAATCCGTCGACGCAAGGCCGCATCCCGTTTGTCGCCACCAACCAGCGCGCCGGCAACACCTACGACCTGTGGTTCGGCGACGTGCGGCTGCACCGCGGCACCTGCACCACCCCGGGCTCGCCTGCGCCTGGCGGCGCGCAACGCTGCAACGCGTCGGGCGCGTGGGCCGGACCCTTCACGCGCAGCGTGGGCGGCCATGACGACACCGCCGACATCGTCTTCGCCCCGGGCGTGGCGAGCGATGCCTGCCCGGTGCTCTTCTCGTCGGACGGCGGCGTCTACCGGAACACGAACGGCGCGAGTCCCGGGTGCCACACGCCCGCGTGGGAACAGCCCAACATCACGCCGCACGCGCTGTGGAACTTCACCTTCACGGGCGTCAACCGTGCCGGCTCTGGCCCTGAAGACCTCTACTTCGGCAACCAGGACAACGGCAGCTTCGGCACCACCGGCGGCGGCAACGCCGTGGTGAACTGGACCAACGAGCGCTGCTGCGACGGCTTCGACACGGCCGGCGAGGCGGCACGCGGGCTCAGCACCATCTGCTGCTTTGGCGGCGGGCGCGCCACGCGTCTGTTCGTGAGCGGCGCCGGCTTGACTGGTGCATCGCCGGAGATCGCCAATTACCCGGGCGGCAACATGCGGTCGTTCGAGCACCTGAACTCGCTGATCAATCTGGCGGCCAACTCCTACATCGCCGCGACGACAACGGGGGTGTTCGTGACAGCCGACACAGGCGCCACGCCGTGGACGCAATTGGGCGCCGGCAACTCGCCGCCCGTCGCCTGCGGCACGCAGTTGTCGTTCACCGGCGGGGCGCCGACAGTGTTCGTGAAGAGCGGCGGCTGCAATGGCGACACGCAGGGCACCCTCTGGCGGCACCAGGGCACGGCGGCCGGCGGCACCTGGCAACAGGTCCCGAATCCGCCGTCGGGGTCGTTTGGCGTCTACGCGGTCGACCGCAACAACCCGCAGCGCATCATCGCCTCGAACCTGGGCGCGGCCGGCGGCCCGCGCATGATCATGACGACCAACGGCGGCACGACCTGGGTCGGCCTTCCCGCGCTCGACACGCTGATGACGGGCGGCGGGGTGTTCCAGTACCAGACGGCGGCCGGGCCCACGCGCTTCACGGGCCGCGGCGTCTACCCGCAGCCCACGCTGGTCGCCTTCGACCCCCACGACCCCGACATCGTCGTCGCGGGCGGCAGCGATTCGGGCGTGTTCATCAGCACCAACGGCGGGACCCGGTGGCAGTTGGTGACCGATCCCATCTCGCCGGGGACGTCGGGGGTGCCGCACGTCCCGCGCCCGTATTACGCCCACTTCGAGCACGACTCGCCCACGGGCGACATCAACCTGTATCTGGGCACGCGCGGACGCGGCGCCTGGCGCCTGACGTTCAAGAAGGTCGCGATGCCCGAAGTGCAGGTGCCCGCGGCGCCGGCCTTCGATACGCTGTGTCTCGGCGGATCGGCGACCGACACGCTCAAGGTGTGCAACACGAGCGCCGGCAACCTCGTCGTGAACTCCATCACCTCGTCGAACCCCGAGTTCGAGATCGTGCCTCCGTCGGGCGGGTTCCCGGTCACCATCAGCCACGACTTCTGCTTCCCCTTCCAGGTGAAGTTCACGCCGACGGCGGCCGGTTCGCGCACGGCGACGTTCACCATCAACTCGAACGACCCGAACTTCCCGGCGATCGCGGTCGAGGCGACCGGCGGCGGACAGACGTCCGACATCCGCGTGACGGGGTCGACCGACTTCGGCGTGGTGTCGGCGTGGAAGTCGCAGAAGCGCACCGCCAAGGTGTGCAACGTCGGGGCCTGCCCCATCGACGCCACCTCGGCGTCGATCAACTGCACCGACTTCACGCTCGTGAACAACCCCCTGCCGGCATCGCTGCAGCCCGGTGGCTGTCTCGACGTGGAGGTCGCCTACACTCCCGCGCTGCCGGGCCGGCACTCGTGCGAGCTGACGGTGACCAGCACGAGCGCCTCGACGCCGAAGGTCACGCGGACGCTCACCGCGGAGACGCCGCCGGCCGTCAGCGTGCACGCCGGCATCGCGTGGCCGCACGGCTCATTCGCCAACACGCTCGATCACGGCTCGACGCTGAACATCGCGTTCATCGATCAGTTCCGGCCGGAGTGGGCGTGGGAGCTGCGCTTCGGTGTCAGCCGGCTCGACGGCAAGCCGGGCTTCTCCGACACGGACGCGTGGCACCTGGCTCCGAACATCCGGTTCACGTTCAACCCGGGTGACCCGTGGCTCGTGTTCGCCAACGGCGGCCTGGGGCTCTATCACTTCAAGCCCGGCGACTTCGAGGCCGGCCTGAACCTGGGCGCCGGGCTGAGGCGGCCGCTGAACCCGCGGTTCGCCATCGAGGGGACGTACAACTTCCAGTGGGCGTTCACGCCCTCGCCGACCAGGCGCTACAGCCAGGTGCAGGGAGGGCTGGTGGTGAGTTTCT
>JAHDVQ010000215.1 GCA_023384595.1 Vicinamibacteraceae bacterium
CAGCCGTCCGAGCTTCACCCCCGATGGCACGCCCGAGGTCGCCAGCGCGTCGAGCGTGCTGACGATGCGGCGGTGCGCGTCGGGCGACACCTGGGCTGGGCCACCGAGCGCCGCAAAGGCCGCGTCGGCCGCCGAGTCGACGGCGCGCTGCCTCGCCTCGATCGCCTTCCGCAAGTCCACCTTCCGGCCGCGCAGTGCCGCCTCCTGCGCCTCGCGCAGGGCCTGGCCGGCATCGAGCATCGCGCGAAACGACGCCTCATGGCCCCACCACGCCTGGTTGACGGCCCATGCGGTCACCGACGGCTTCGCGAGGCGCTTCACCGCAGCGGCCGCGTCGCGGTTGCCCTGCGCGCGCAGCTCCTTCGCCAGCCCGTCGCGTTCGACGACGAATCGGTCGAGGGGAGCCTGGTAGAGACGGTCGATGGCGCCAATCAGATCGAGGGGCATGGGGAATGGGCTACGGGCTACAGGCTACAGGCTACAGGGGCTCTACTGGCCTGAGCCGCGTTGGCGCTCTGGGCCAGCCTCGTCGCCCTCGTAGCCCGTGCAGCCCTCGTCGCCTTCGTCCCCATCGTAGCCTTTCCAGCCATCACAGCTCCCGCGGTTCGTCCCAACTTACGCCTTGACTTCGCATGGGGCGGTCGTTAGGGTATGCGAACGTCACGCTTCAGTCAGCTGCTCGACATCCGTTGAGCCGGGGATTCCCCCCGGGGGGAGGTTGGTCGTGAGGCTCCGTACACTCCTCAGGTGCGCGGCGGTCATGGCATCGCTGTGCCTGCCGGCGGCCCCGTCATGGGCCCAGTCCGGCACGTCTTCACTCCAGGGCACGGTCGCCGATCAGCAAGGCGCGGCCATTCCCGGCGCCGTTGTCGTCCTCATCGACCCCGCCACGGGGGCCTCGCGCGAGACCGTGAGCGGCACGACCGGCAACTACCGGTTCGTGGCCGTCCCGCCCGGCACCTACCGGCTCCGGGTGGAGCTCACAGGCTTCCGGATCGCCCTCATCGACAACGTCGTGCTTCGCGTCGATTCGACGACGACCCAGGACATCGCGCTGCAGGTCGGGAGCCTGTCGGAGACGGTGGAGGTTGCGGCCGAGGTGCCGCTCATCAACACCACCGACGCGAGCATGGGCAACGTCATCGGCGGCCAGCAGATCCGCGAGCTGCCGCTCGAGGGACGCAACCCCGTGGGTCTGCTCAGCCTGCAGGCCGGCGTCACGTTCGTGCCCCAGAGCGACAACGACAGCATCGATCCCCGATACGGCTCGGTGAGCGGGGCGCGCGCCGACCAGTCGAACGTCACGCTGGACGGCATCGACGTGAACGACGCGCAGACGCAGAGCGCGTTCACCTCGGCGCTCCGCGTCACGCTCGACTCGGTGGGCGAGTTCCGCGTCACGACCAGCAACTACGGCGCCGACCAGGGGCGCTCGTCGGGCGCGCAGGTCTCGCTCGTCACCCGCAGCGGCACGAACCGTTTCCACGGCGCCGGCTACTGGGTGAACCGCGACACGCGCTTCTCGGCCAACGAGTACTTCCTGAAGCTGTCGCAGCTTTCGCAAGGCCTCGAGAGCGAGCCTCCGCTGCTCGACAAGAACATCTTCGGCGGGTCGCTCGGCGGGCCGATCCGCAAGGACCGCTTCTTCTTCTTCGCCAACGTCGAGATGCTCGACGAGCAGCGGGAGACGCCGGTGAGCCGTAGCGTGCCGTCGGCGGCCTTCCGCGATGGCGTGCTCATCTACCAGTGCGCGAGCGGGGCGGCGTGCCCGGGCGGCACGGTGCAGGGCTTCACCGGCTCGCACCAGGTCCCGGCAGGCTTCTACGGGCTGACGCCCGACGAGATCAAGCGGCTGGACCCGCTGGGCCTCGGACCGAATCAGGCGACGCTCGCCTACTTCCGGCAGTTCCCGTTGCCGAACGAATCGGGGAACTACCCGGGCAACATCGATCGCTTCCGGTTCGCCGCGCCCCTCGAGAACCAGTTCCGCACCTACATCTCGCGCCTCGACTACCGGCTGACGGGGTCCCAGGGCCTCTTTGCGCGCCTCAATTTCCAGGACGACGAGATCGTGTCCGTGCCGCAGTTTCCCGATCAACCGCCGAACACCACCGAAACGGTGACGAACCGCGGGTTGGCCCTGGGTCACGACTGGGCGATCGGATCGAACAAGGTGAACACGTTCCGCTACGGCTACACGCTCATCGACCAGGACCAGATCGGGTTGCAGACGGCGAGCGCGGCGTCGTTCCGGTTCATCAGCGACTACGACGCGTTGACCGCCTCGAACGGACGCGAGATCGGCACGCACAACATCGTGAACGACTTCGCGTGGATCGCGGGCGATCACACCTGGAAGTTCGGCGCGAACCTGCGGTGGATCCGCAACGACAGCTACGACAATGCGAACTCGTTCAACTTCTACAACTCGAACCCGTCGTGGGTGTCGGGTGTGGGCCGCACCTACATGCCGGGCGGCGCGTGCCCGCCGCCGGCCGACTGCTCGGGTCTGCCGGCCGTCGATCCCAACAGCGAATCGCTCTTCACCGACCCCTTCATTCACATGCTGGGGGTCCTCTCGGCGAACACGGCGCTCTACAACTACCGAGTCGACGGTTCCGTGCTGGCCGAGGGTGCGCCCATCGAGCGGTTGTACGCGGCCGACGAGTACGAGTTCTACGTGCAGGACAGCTGGCGGCTGCGCGACAACCTCACGGTGACGGCGGGGCTGCGCTACAGTCTGTTCTCGCCGCCCTACGAGGCCAACGGCGAGCAGGTGGCGCCCACGCAGAGCCTGGGGGCGTGGTTCGAGGAACGGCGGCGCAACATGGAGGCCGGCATCCCGTCGAACGCGAGCCCGCTCATCACCTTCGAGCCGGCGGGGCCCAAGAACGACCGGCGCGGCTACTACGACTGGGACTACAACAACTTCTCGCCCCGCGTCTCGGCCGCCTGGCAGATTGACGAGAAGACGGTGCTGCGCGGTGGCTACTCGCTGGTCTACGACCGCATCGGCGCCGGCATTGCGACCTCGTTCAACGCGGGCGGATCGTTCGGGCTCTCGACGGAGCTGTCGACGCCCTTCGGCACCGTGAACGAAGACGACCCGACCGCTCGCTTCCAGGGCGTCAACTCGCTTCCGCCGCACCTGCTCGCGCCGGCGCCGGCCGGCGGCTTCCCGCAGACGCCGCCCACGCAGTCGGGCTCGATCACGCTGAGCATCGACGATACCGCCAAGACCCCGTACTCGCACGTCATCAACGCGGTGTTCGGGCGCGAACTGGGGCGCGGGTTCGCGGTGGAGGCGGCCTATGTAGGCCGCATCGGCCGCAACCAGCTGGTGCGCCGCGATCTCGCGATGCCCCTCAACTTGAGGGATCCGCAGTCGGGTACCGACTACTTCACCGCCGCGCGCCAGGCCATCGACGGGGCGAAGAACGGCGTGGAGAACATGGCGCCGATTCCCTACTGGGAGAACCTCTTCCCGGATGCGGCCGGCGACGGCTTCACGGCCACGCAGAACATCGCGAGCCTGTTCAACGACGTCGCGCCGGACTTCCTCACCGCGCTCTGGCTGATGGACCAGTTCTGCTTCCCGGCCTGCAGCCGCTTCGGGCCCTTCAGCTACTTCGCCGAGCAGTACGACTCGCTGGCAGCGCGCAGCACGATCGGCCGCTCCGAGTACCACGCCCTGCAGCTCTCGCTCCGGAAGCGCTTCACCGCGGGCTACCAGTTCGACTTCAACTACACGCTGGCCCGCGCCAAGGACCACACGTCTGAGGTGGAGCGTGGCGACTCGTTCGGCAACTTCGGGGCGGGCGGCTACTCGGGATTCCTCGTGAACACGTGGGAACCCGACTTGAACTACTCGTATTCCGACTACGACGTGCGCCACCAAATCAACGTGAACTGGCTGGCCGAGCTGCCGTTCGGACGAGGCAAGCCGTTCGGGCGTGATGCCGGCGGCCTGGTGAACGCGCTCATTGGTGACTGGGCCATCGGCGGCATCCTCAGGTGGACGAGCGGCTTCCCGTTCAACGTGATCAACTGCCGGTCGTGCTGGTCGACGAACTGGAACCTGCAGGGCAACGCCGAGCTCGTCGAGCCCGGGCGGCTGCCCGAGACCGAGCAGACCAAGAACGCGGTCGGCGGATCGCCGAGCCCGTTCAAGGACCCGCAGTCGGCGATCACCTACTTCCGGCGCGTGTATCCTGGCGAGACTGGAATCCGCAACCTGCTGCGCGGCGACGGCTACTTCGGCATCGACCTGAGCGTGAGCAAGTCCTTCGCCATGCCCTTCGGACACCGCCTGCGCTTCCGGTGGGACATCTTCAATCTCACCAACGCCGTCCGGTTCGACACGGGTGACCTCGACGTCTTCCCCGATCGCGCGGCCAGCTTCGGCCGGTACAACAGCTCGCTGGCGAGCTGCGACGGGGCCGCCAGCCGCTGCATGCAGCTGAACCTGCGGTACGAGTTCTGACGTGGACGAGGGTCCGGGGGAGCCCCCCCGGGCCCTCGTCGAAATCCGTGAATCGGTGGGTCCGCTGATCGGCAGGCCGGCGACCCGGGCGCTATGATCGGGCTGAGGGGCATGCCGTGCACGACCCGGTTGCGGGTTGGCCTCGCCCCGCGGAGGCCGCCATGGAGGTCACACTCGATCGCCGCCTCGCGCGCCGTGAGCTGCCGGCGACGGCCGGTCCGGGGCCGCCCGGCCGCGCCCGCGGCCACCTGCGATCCGGCGCCCGCACCTGGGCCTCGCCCGCCATCGTCGTCACGGCGCTGGTGCTGGGCGTGGCGTGCGGGATCGGCGGCGTGGTGCTCGCGCGCGTCTACCAGGACCGTTACGTCATGGCGCCCGGCCAGCTGGCGCCTGTGCCCTCCATCGCCCCGGCCTCGGTCATCCTCGACTGGCGCCCCGTGCCGCTCACCATCACCGCCAACTGGCTGAAGATCCCGGTGACGGTCACGCGCGACGCCGTGAGGTCCGACCACACGCTCTGGCAGAAGATGAACGTGGACGACTGGGATGCGCTCCCCGACGGCCTGCGCGAGGAGGGGTTGCAGGCGATGTTCGCTCGCCACGCGCACGTCCTCGAGCCGCGGGCATGGCGGACCATGCGGCCGGAGGCGTGGGACGAGGTTCCCCAGCCGATGCGCGGCCTTGCCTTCATGCGCATGATCGGCTGGTGGGTCGACTACTACGATGCGGGCGGGGCGCACGGGATCGATCGCGCGGAGGTCGCGGCCAAAGCTCGCGCCATCCTCGTCGCCGAGTCCTACTTCGAGCACCGCGCGGTGAACACCAACCGCGATGGCACGATGGACATCGGGCTCGCCCAGGCGTCGATCTACGCGCGCGAGGTCGTGCGCCGCTGGCATCGGCTCGGGCTCGCTGACTTCGGTCCGACCGACGCCGAGCTCTTCGACCCGCTCTACGGCACGCGCATGCTGGTGTTCTGGTTCACGCTGATGCTCGACGAGGCCGAAGGCGACGTGGCGCTGGCCGTTCGCGCCTACAACGTCGGCATCGCCGAGGCGCGTGCCGGCCGCGGCCACGACTATCTCGCCGAAGTC
>JAHDVQ010000009.1:0-19111 GCA_023384595.1 Vicinamibacteraceae bacterium
CGCCCAAGGCCCAAGGCCCAAGGCCCAAGGCCCAATCGTCATCTCCCCCTGATCATCCCCACCACCTCGTCGCGCCGCGCCTCCATCTCGGCCGGCGTCGTCGCCTCGAGGTTCAGCCGCAGGAGCGGTTCGGTGTTCGACGCGCGCACGTTGAAGTGCCACGTCGGGTACTCCACCGACACGCCGTCGAGACGGTAGACGTGACCGCTCGCGTACTTCGTCGCAAGCGCATCGAGGATGCCGTCGATGGCCTCCATGCTGGCCACGCGCGTGTTGATCTCGCCCGAGATGAAGTAGCGCTCGTTGAGCGGCCGCATCAGCTCCTCGAGCGTCTGGCCGCGCTTCGACATCAGCTCGAGCAGCAGCAGCGCCGGGATGAACCCGTTGTCGCAGAAGTAGTAGTCGCGGAAGTAGTAGTGTCCCGTGACCTCGCCCCCGAAGACCGCGTTCTCCTCGCGCATGCGCTGCTTGAAGAAGGCGTGGCCCACGCGGTTCATGAGCGAGGTGCCGCCGAAGGCCTCCACCGTGTCCTTCACCGCGTAGCTCGCGCGCACGTCGTAGACGATCTTCGACCCGGGCTGCTTGCGGAGGAACGCCTCGGCGAGCAGCGCCGTCACGAAGTCGCCGGCGATGAAGTTCCCCTGCCCGTCGATGAAGAAGCACCGGTCGGCGTCGCCGTCCCACGCGATGCCGATGTCGGCGTGCTGGCGCTTCACCTCGGCGACGATGTCGGCGCGGTTTTCCTCGATGAGGGGATTGGCCTCGTGGTTCGGGAAGGTGCCATCGATCTCGAAGCAGAGCCTCGTCGTCCGGCAGGGGAGCCGATCGAAGAGCGGCGGCGCCACGAGCCCAGCCATGCCGCTGCCCGCGTCGAGCACGACGTTGAAGGGCTTCACCACCGACGGGTCGATGAACTCGAGCATCAGGTTCACGTAGTCGTCCAGCACCTCCGCGCTCGACAGCGCGCCCCGCGGCCCGTGGGGCGCCGGGATGGCGTCGCCGACGATCATGTCGCGCATCTCCTTGATGCCCGCGTCGCCCGAGAGCGGGAACGCCTCGGCGCGCACCATCTTGATGCCGTTGTACTCGCCCGGGTTGTGCGAAGCCGTGATCTGCGCGCCGCCGTCGAGCCCGTCGCGGCACACGGCGAAGTACATCATGTCGGTGCCGAGCATGCCGTAGTCGACCACGTCGGCGCCCTGCTCGCGCGCCCCGTCGATGAACGCCGCCGCGACGGCGGGCGACGACAGCCGCATGTCGCGCGACACCGCGATGCGCTTCGCCTGAAGGTACGCGACGAACGCGCGGCCCGCGAGCCGGGCGACGTCCTCGTTGATCTCCGACGGATACAGGCCGCGGATGTCGTAGGCCTTGAAGATGCCGGCGTTGACAGCTGCCATGATGTGCTCCTGCGGAACCGCGTCCGGACCGGGGCCGGGCGCCGGGCTCCGGCGCCGCTTCCCCCGCTACGCCTTCGTGAAGTCGGTGAGGACCGTCTTGTCGCCGAGCACCGCGCCCGCCCCGACGACGGCGCTCCGGCCGACGTGGCAGTTGCGGCCGAGCGTGGCGCCGCTCACGACGGCGTCGCGGCCGATCCACGAGTTGGCCCACACGATGGCGCCGTCCACCCGGGCGCCGTCCTCGAGATGCGTGAGCCGGCCGAGCACCGAGTAGGGCCCGACACGCGCCCCGGCCTTCACGACGACGCCCTCGTCGAGGAAGCACGGACCCTCGACGGTGGCGCCGTCCTCGATGCGCGCGCCGTCGGCTGAAATCACGGGCCCGTGATCGAAAGGCGGGGCCACGAAGCGGCCGTCCATGATGTCGCGATGGACCTGCATGTACTTCGCGGGCGTGCCGATGTCGATCCAGTACCCGCGGTAGATGGAGGCGACGAACGTCTCGCCGCGCTCGATGAGCGAGGGAAAGTAGCTGCGCTCGATCGACCAGCTCGTGTCGGCCGGGATGCGATCGAAGGTATCCGGTTCGAGCACGTAGATGCCCGCGTTGATCGTGTCGCAGGTGATCTCGTCGGGCTTGGGCTTCTCGAGAAAGCGGGTGACGTTGCCGAACGTGTCGGTCTCGACCAGCCCGTACGCCGTCGGGTTCTCGACGGGCGTGAGGACAATCGTCGCTCGCGCCTTGCGCTCCCGGTGCAGCGCGATCACCGCGCGCAGATCGATCTGCGTCAGGACGTCGCCGTTGAAGACGACGACCGAGTCGTCGAGTTGCTCGCCGGCGTACTTCACCGCGCCCGCGGTGCCGAGCGGCTGCGGCTCGACGACGTACCGCAGCTTCAGTCCGAGGGCGGTCCCGTCGCCGAACACCTCTTCGATGCGTCGCGGCTGGTAGTTCAGGCTCAGGATGACCTCGTCGATCTCGGGCACCTGTCGGAGGACGTCGAGCTGGTAGTGCAGGAACGGCCGGTTGAAGATCGGCACGATCGGCTTGGGCGTGTGGAGGGTCAGAGGGCGCAGACGCGTGCCCTTGCCCCCGGCAAGGAGGATGGCCTTCATGTCAGTCGGCCATTCTACCGGAGCGGATGGCGGGTGGCCAGCCGCGGATCCGCGGAGTAGAATGCCCCCGGCTGCGCCCGGCAGCCCGGATCCGCGTGATCAACCTCCCGAACTCCCTCACCGTCGCGCGCATCTTCCTCGTGCCGCTCCTCGTGGTGGTGCTGCTGACCGGGGTGGCCTCGCCGTCGATTCTGGGCGTGCCGATGGAGTTCATCGCCGCGGGGATTTTCGGGCTCGCCTCGCTCACCGACTGGCTCGATGGCTACCTCGCGCGCCGGCGCCGTCAGATCACGACCCTCGGGCAGCTGATGGACCCGCTGGCCGACAAGCTCCTCATCACGGCGGCGCTCGTCTCGCTCGTGCAGATGGGGTCGGCCCCGGCATGGATGGCCGCGATCATCATCGGGCGCGAGATTGCCGTCACGTGGCTGCGTCAGATCGCGCAGGGCCGCGGCGTCACCATCCCCGCCGCGCCGCTCGGCAAGGTGAAGATGGTCGCGCAGATCGTGACGATTCTCCTGCTCCTGCTCGGGCAGGAGCACGTGCCGTGGCTCTACCTGCTCGGCCAGATCGGGCTCTGGCTCGTCGTCGGGCTGTCGCTCGTGTCGGCCATCGACTACTTCCGCCGCTTCCAGTCGGCGATGGCGAGGTAGCGGCCGCTCACCGGTCAGGCGGCCGGCGACGCGGGGCCCTCGCGCTCGGTGCCGGACGGAGGCTTGGGGGGCGTGGCCTCGGGCTTCGGGTTGGCGGCCAGCTGCGCCTTCAGTTCCTCGACCCGCTGCCGCGCCGCCTCCAGGTGCTCGCTCTGCACGAACTCGGCGACCAGCTTCTCGAAGAGCGGCAGCGCCTCGGCCTCGAGCTTCACTTTCACGAGCGACTCGCCCAGGTAGTAGTAGACGGCGTCGCGGTGCGTGTACGACGGGTCGTCCTTGAGCAGCGCCTTGAAGCGGTCGATGGCGCCGGGATACCAGCGCGCGCGGTAGTAGAAGAGGCCGACCTTGTACTCGGACTCGCTCAAGCGGTCGCGTGCCTCGCGCCACCGCGTCTTGGCCTCGGGCATGAGCGCGCTGTTGGGAAAGCGCTCGAAGAAGACGTCGAACTCCTCGAGCGCTTCCTTCGTGTGGGTCTGATCGCGCTCGGCCTTCGGCATCTGGTAGTAGTAGCTCATCGCGAGCTTGAACTGCGCGTAGTCGGCCCGGGCATGGGTCGGGAAGAAGTTCAGGAACTCGCGGTATTCGTTGATGGCGAGCACGAAGCTCTCGGGCGTGCTCTCGCCGAGGTACGTGTCGCCGAGGCCCAGCTTCGCGTGCGCGCGGTACTCGCTCTGCGGGTAGCCGTCGACGATCTGGCGGAAGTACTCGCGCGCCGTGTACCACCGGCGCTCGTTGAGCGCCGCGGTCCCGCGCTCGAAGAGCACCTTGTCGGCCTCGAAGGCGCCCGGCGGGAGCCGCACGGCCCTCGACCCGCAGGCGGCCGCGGTCAACGCGGCGAGAATGAGGACGAACGCGGCGAGGGAGCGGTGGGCGGTGTGCATGCTCATCGGGCTACTACCGGTGTAGACGTCAGCCACGCGTATTCGGCCGCGAGGCCCTGCTCGAGATCGACGGTGGGGTGGAACCCGAGATCCTCGCGGGCGCGCGTGGTGTCGGCGTAGGTGTCGCGCATGTCGCCTTTCTGCGCGTCCTCGCGGCGAACCTCGACGGCTCGGCCCGTGACACGGCCGATCATCTCGAGCACCGTGTTGACCGACACCCGCGATCCGCCGCCGATGTTGTAGACGCGCCCCGGCACGCCGTGCACGGCGGCATCGGCCGTGGCGCGCGCCGCGTCGGCGACGAACGTGAAGTCGCGGGTCTGCTCGCCGTCGCCATACAAGGTGATCGGCAGGTCCGCGTGGACGGCTTTCAGGAAGCGGTGGAAGGCCATGTCCGGCCGCTGACGCGGGCCGTACACGGTGAAGTACCGCAGCGACACCGCGGGCACGCCGTAGTTGACGAAGTAGAGATAGCAGAGCTGCTCGGCCGAGAGCTTCGTCACGCCGTACGGCGAGACCGGCCGCGGGAGCGCATCCTCGCCCATGGGAATCGAGGCGGCATCGCCGTAGACCGACGAGCTCGACGCGTAGACGAACCGCTCGATGGGCCGTGCCGCGACCGCCTCGAGCAGCACCTGCGTCGCCTCGATGTTGCAGGACAGGTACGTGTCGAAGTCGCGTCCCCAGCTCTTGCGGACCCCCGCCTGGGCGGCGAGGTGGAAGACGTGGGTCACCCCGTCGAGCAGCGCCGCGAGGTCGGCGTCCTGGATGCGGCCCTCGACGAACGCGAACCGCGGGTGGGCGCGGGCGCCCAGCAGGTTGTGCTCCTTGATCGGCCGCGGATAGTAGTCGGTGAACGCGTCGATGCCCGTCACGTCGGCCCCCCGCTCGAGCAGCAAATCACTGAGCGTCGAACCGATGAAGCCGGCCGCGCCGGTCACGAGTGCCTTCATGCACACACCTCTTTGACGTGCTCCGGGAGCCGCGTCGGCCGTCCCGTGGCGCCGATGGCCGCGTGCACCGTGCGGCCGCGCGCGAGCAGCGCGCGGTCCGGCGTCCGCACCACCTCGTAGTCGAACTGCACGCGCACCGGCGAGAGCAGCGTCGCCGTCGTGCGCACCTCCAGCTCGTCGTCGTAGCGGCCGGGCTCCACGTACTCGCACCGCGCCTCGATGACCGGAAGCGTCACGCCCGACTCCTCGAGCGCCCGGTAGGTCGACCCCGCGGCGCGCAGCAGCTCGCAGCGGCCGACCTCGAACCACACGAAGTAGTTCGCGTGGTAGACCACGCCCATCTTGTCGGTCTCGGCGTAGCGCACGCGCACGGTGGTGGTCGTCTGGGCCATCGAAGCGGGCGGAACACTCAGCGCCCGGTGAGCGCGCTCTCGGCCGCGCGGGCGGCGGCGGCGAGGGCCCGGGCGGCCGCGACGGGATCGGCCTGCCCGAAGATGGCGTGGCCCGCCACGAGGATGCGTGCGCCCGCCTCGACGAGCGCCGCGACGTTGGTCGTATCGACGCCGCCGTCGACCTCGATGGGCGCCTGATTACCCGCGCGGTCGAGCAGGGCCCGCAGGCGCCGGATCTTGTCGAGGCTCGACGGGATGAACGCCTGGCCGCCGAAGCCGGGGTTGACCGACATGACGAGCACGTAGTCGACGTCGCCGGCCACCTCCTCGAGCGTCGAGATGGGCGTCGACGGGTTGAGCACGGCGCCCGCCTTCGCCCCCAGGCTCCTGACGTAGTGCAGCGTGCGGTGCAGGTGCGGCGACACCTCGACATGGACCGACACCATCGCCGCGCCGGCCTCCACGAACGCGGCCACGTGCTGTTCGGGCCGTTCGATCATGAGGTGCACGTCGAGCGGACGCGTCGCCACCTTCGCGAGCGATCGCACCACGGGCGGCCCCACCGTGATGTTCGGCACGAAGTGCCCGTCCATCACGTCCACGTGGATGATGTCGGCGCCCCCGCGCTCGGCCATGCCGATGGCCTCGCCGAGCGCCGCGAAGTCGGCCGAGAGGATGGAGGGGGCGAGCTGCACCGGCGTCATCGGCTCACCTCGAGCGAGATGGCGTCGCCCGGAGCGACCTGGAAACCGCCCTGCGGGTTCTGCCGCAACACGATGCCGGGGCGCACCCCGGGGTAGGTGGCCGCGCCCACCAGCGCGACGCGGAACCCCCGCTGTCGCAGGTAGTCGGCGACCGACGAGGCATCGACGCCAATCAGGTCGGGCATGACGTAAGTGGCCCCGCGGGTGCCCCGGTTCACGAGCAGCGAGACGGACGAGGCGCGCGCGCTCGGCGGCGGGGCCTGCGCGACGATCACGCCCGCGGGAAACTCGGACGATTCGATCTCGGTCGTCCCGGCGAGCGACAGGTTCGCCAGCTGGAGCCTGATCTGTGCCGCACGCTCCGACTCACCGACCAGGGCCGGGACGATCGTCGAGACCGGGCCGGCGCTCACCCACACCTTGACGCTGCGTTGGCGACGCGCCCGCACGCCCGGCTCGGGCTCCTGTCCGACCACGTGCCCCTCGGGAATCTTCGGGTCGGCGCGGCGCGTGTCCTCGACGCGCAGGGTGAGCCCCTGGTCGGCGAGCATCGCCGAGGCGTCGTTCACCGAGCGGCCCGCCAGCGAGGGCACCTCGACCTCGAGCGTACGGACCGCGACCCGCATGGCCAGCACGAAGAAGAGCACGAAGGTGACAACCAGGCCGGCTGCCACGACGAGCCACCGGCCCGCACTCCAGACGCGAGTGGTCAACGCCATCGAACCTCAGACTGTACTACAGGGATGGGGGTCTGGGGTCAGGTCTGCGATAGCACGGGGTGGGGTCAGGTCTGCGGTAGCACATCTTGTCGAAACCCCGAGGGTCTTGCCGAGCATGTGCTATCGCAGACCTGACCCCGAATGTGCTATCGCAGACCTGACCCCAGACCCGCCCGCCGCAGCACCGCGGCGAAGAAGCCGTCCAGACCGTGCACGTCGGGGGCCGTCCGGAGGAACGCACCATCGAGAAAGGGCGCGAGGTCGCCCTGCCGCGGCCGCTCGAGCGCGAAGTCCGGGTGCGAGGCGAGGAACGCCTCCACGACCTCGTCGTTCTCCTCGGGCTCGGTCGTGCAGGTGGCGAACACCAGGCGGCCGCCGGGCCTGACGGCGTCGGCCGCGCGATCGGCGATCTGCCGGCCGGTTTCGGCCAGGCGCGCGAGGTCGGCCTCGCGTCTGGTCCACTTGATGTCGGGATCGCGCCGGATGGTGCCCAGTCCGGAGCACGGCACGTCCGCCAGCACGCAGTCGAAGATCGGCAGGAGCGGCACGCCTGCCGCCGCATCGGCCTCGACGACGCCGACGCGGTCGGCGCCCGCGTGCCGAAGTGTCGCGCGCAGCAGCGCCACACGGGCCGGGCGGCGATCGGCGGCGACCATGACGGCGTCGCTCCCCGCGGCGGCCCACAGGGCGAGCGTCTTTCCACCCGGCGCGGCGCACACGTCCAGGACGCGCTCCCCGGGACCCACGCCGGCGAAGGCCGCCACGAGCTGCGAACCCTCGTCCTGCACGCCGGCGAGCCCTTCCACCAGCAGGCGGCTCCCGCCGACATCGCCCGAGTCGATCGCCAGGGCTGTCGGCGACGAGGGCAGCGCCCGCGCGGTGATGCCCTCGGCGGCCAGCGCGCTCACCGCCTCGTCGCGCGTGAGCCGCCAGGTATTGACGCGCAGCACCGGGCGCGGCGGACGCAGGGCGAACTCGGCCCAGGCCGCCGCACGCCGATCTCCCAGCCGCGCGCGCCATCGCGAGGCGAGCCAGCCGGGGAGCGAGCAGGTCGCGGTCCAGAATCCGGGCTCCCCGGGCCCGGGCAGCGCGGCTGCCTCGAGGCTCCGCGGAAGGCGGCGGGCGACCGCGTTGACGAGACCGGTGGCGTGAGGCTGTCCGAGTGCGCGCGCCAGTTCGACCGCGTCGTTGACGACGGCGTGGGCCGGAAGGCGATCGAGCCAGACGAGCTGATACGCGGCCGTTCGGAGGGCCGCGAGTACCGCCGGGGCGAGCGACTCGAGGCCCGTGCGTAACTGGCGCGCGAGCAGGAAGTCGATGGCGCCGCGCCAGCGGAAGACGCCGTGCGCAATCTCGGTCGCGAGCGCGCGATCGCGTGGGTCCTCCAGGGGGCGCCGGGCCCGGTCGAGCGCGGTGGCCAGGTCGCGCTTGCGGCGTTCGACGGCGAGCACGGCCTCGGTGGCCGCGCGCCGCGCCGGCGCAATCATGCCGTCGTGCCCGGCTCGAACCGCGTCCCGGGTGTCGGCGGGTGGCCGGCCAGATACGCGCCGGCGTGCATGGCCGCCCGCCCCTCGGGCTTGACCCGGACGAGTTCCAGCCAGCTCCCGTCGCCGCAGGCGACGAGCAGCCGGCGGCCCACGGCGGCCATCGTGCCCGGTGCGACCGCCTCGCCGCCGCTCCCGTCCGGCTGCACCATGCCCTCGCCAGGGCGGGGCGTCCCGGCCGGCCTCGCCTGGAGCACGGCCAGGCGTTGCCCGTCGCGGAAGGTGAAGGCGCCGGGCCACGGCTGCAGGCCGCGGATGCGATCGTGCAGCGTGCTCGCCGGCAGCCGCCAGTCGATCCGCCCGTCCTCGCGCGCGAGCCGGGGCGCGTAGGTCGCGGCCGCCTCGTCCTGGGGCGTCTCATCGACGCGCCCGTCCTCGAGCGCGTCGACGGCCTGCACGAGGAGCATCGCGCCAAGCAGGGACAGATCGGCTTCGACACCGCCGGCCGTCTCGTCATCGCCAATCCGGCGCGTGGCGGCCGCGAGCATCGCGCCCGCGTCGAGCGCGGGCACCACGCGCATGATCGTGACCCCCGTCTCGCGATCGCCCGCCATCACGGCGTGCTGCACGGGCGAAGCGCCGCGCCATCGCGGAAGCAGGGAGGCGTGCACGTTGATGAACCCCAGCCGGGGCACGTCGAGCAGGACCGACGGCAGAATCTTCCCGTAGGCGGCGACGACGCCGAGGTCGGCGCGCCATGCGCGGAACGCGTCCAGGAATTCCTCGTCCTTCAGACGTTCGGGCTGGACGACCGGCACGCCTCGTGCGAGCGCCAGCTTCTTCACCGGCGGCGCCTGGAGGCGCCGCCCGCGCCCCTGCGGCCGATCGGGTTGCGTGACGACGCCGGCCACCTCGTGGCGCGAGACGAGCAGCGCCTCGAGCGTCGGGACCGCGAAGCCTGGTGTGCCGAAGAACGCAATGCGCATGAAGCTCGCCCCCAGGTGCAGGTCCCGGTCACCACCGTCCGCGCCGGCGCAGCCGCGTGATGCGGCGCTCGATCAGCATCCGGCGCAGCGGCTTCAGCCGGTGGAGGAAGACACGCCCGTCGAGGTGGTCCATCTCGTGCTGGAAGGCGCGCGCCAGCAGGCCCACGCCTTCGTAGGTCTGGATACGCCCGTCGCGATCTTCACCGCGGATGACCACGCGTTGCGGCCGCGGCACCGTGGCGTTGAATCCCGGGACGCTCAGACACCCTTCTTCCTCGCACTGCAGGCCGTGGCGCTCGACGAACTCCGGGTTGGCCAGCACCTTGAGCGCCGAGGGGTCCCGGCCGACCGAGAGATCCACGACGAACAGCCTGAGCCCGACGCCAATCTGCGGCGCCGCGAGCCCGATGCCGGGGGCGGCGTGCATGGTCTCGATCATGTCGTCGACCAGCTGCTGCAACTCGGGCGTCCACCCGGTGACGGGCCCGGCCGGGTCGCGGAGCACGGCCTCGCCGTAACGGAGAATCGGCCGGCGCATGTCACTCGCCCCGGCCCGGGGCGGTGCGGCCGAGCCGCGCGCGGGCGTGCGCGCGTTCGCGATCGATCGAGGCCACGACCTCGCGCAGGCTGTCGCCGCCCGTCTTCTCGAGCAGCGCGTCGGCGAGCACGAGGGCGACCATTGCTTCGCCGATCACCGCGGCCGCCGGGACGGCACACACGTCGCTGCGCTCGATGGCGGCCGGCGAGGGCTGCATCGTGGCCAGGTCCACCGAGCGCAGCGGCTGCATGAGCGTCGCGATCGGCTTCATGACGGCCGAGACGCGAAGGGGTTCGCCATTGGTGATGCCCCCTTCGAGGCCGCCAGCCCGATTGGTCGGGCGCGCCAGCGGGGCCGTCCACGACACGGCGCGCGAGGTCCCGTCGGCCGGCTCTTCGAGGACGATCTCGTCGTGCACGGCCGATCCGGGCCGCCGGCCGGCGTCCTCGCCGAGGCCGATGCCCACCGCCTTGATGGCGGGAATCGACATGAGCGCCTGGGCCAGCCGGCCATCGAGCTTCCGGTCCCACTGCACGTGGCTGCCGAGGCCCACGGGTACGCCCACGGCCACGACCTCGAAGGCGCCGCCGAGCGTGTCGCCGGCGTTCCGCGCCGCGTCGATGGCCTCCACCATCCGCGCCTCGAGCGCCGAGTCGGCGCAGCGCAGCGGCTGGTCGTCGGACACCTGCCTGACGCGCTCGATCGGCACCGCGGCCTCGCCCTCGTCGCCCACGGGGCCGATGCGCGTGACGTGGCTGAACACCTCGACGCCCACCGCGCCGAGCAGTTGGCGCGCCACCGCACCGGCGGCGACGCGCGCGGCCGTCTCTCGCGCACTGGCGCGCTCGAGCACGTCGCGCAGGTCCTGCCTGTCGTACTTGATCCCCCCGGCCAGGTCGGCGTGACCCGGCCGCGGCCGGGTCACGGCGGGCCTGTCGGCGCCGCCGGCCCCGGGCGGAGGCGCGGCCTCGACCGACATGGTGCGCTGCCAGTTCTTCCAGTCGCGATTCCGGATGAGCAGGCTGATCGGGCTTCCGAGCGTCTCGCCGCGGCGGACTCCGGCGAGGACCTCGACGAGGTCGCGCTCGATCTTCATGCGCTGCCCGCGTCCGTATCCCTGCTGCCGCCGCCACAACTGGTGATCGATGGCACCGACATCGAGCCCGAGACCGGCCGGAATCCCTTCGATCACGACGACGAGCGCGGGGCCGTGCGACTCGCCAGCGGTGAGAAAACGCAGCATCGCCCTCGAATTGTAAGCGAACTTTCTGCGCACTCGTCCGGGACCGCGCGCCGCGTGCTGGCGCCGGAGCCGCGAGAATCCTGCCAGAAACGAAGACCGGGCCGCGCCGGCCCACCCGGGCACGTCGCTTGCGATGTCCGGATCGCCTGGACGTATCGAGATGAGCCGGCAGACGGCTGACGCACTCCCGGATCCGGCCGCGCTCGAGGCCGCCGTGATCGAGGCCCTGGCCTGCGCGCGAGGCGGAGAGGTGGCGACGGTACCCGTGGCCGACCTCCCCGCCGGCGCGGCAACACGCGCGGTCCTGGGGCCATTGGCCTCGAGGCTTGGTCTCGTCCTCGTCGACACGGCCACCCTCGTGTCGGGCGAGCCCAACGCCTTTGCAGGTCTGCTCCGGTCGATTCGCGGTCAGCCGGTGCTGCTCGTCGCGAGTGTCGCGGCGCCCGATTCGTCCGTGACGATTCGCCGCGTGTCGGTTCTGGCGGCCGCCGTGACGCGCGAGGCTCCGGTCGTCGTCCTCGTCCGGGCCGGGGGAGTTGGCTCGCTGGCATCCCGGCGACCGCCAGATCGAGCGTCCTGGGCCGTATCGCCGTATGCGCGGGCCGCCCTGCCGATTCCCCGGGTCGCCGAGGGCGGCCCTCGTGCCTCGTCGAACGCGTTGGCGCGCGATGCCGCCGGCGAGACGGGGGCGGCGGCCACGCTGGAGGCGCACCCCGAGGAGCCTTGCGTGGACGAGGCGCTGCCCGAAGCCGTGTGGCGCGCCCGCCGCCTTGGCGCCCGGGGCCGGCGCGCCGCCGCCGACGTGGCGCTGCGCGCGGCCATGAGCCGGCTCGTGCAGCCGCTCGACGAACACGGCCGGCTGGCCTGCCGGATCGAGCTGGCCCGAAATCAGCTGGCCCTGGGCCGGCTCGACGCGGCGCGCCGCGCGCTGGGCACGGCCGCCGATCTCCGTCACGCGGAGGTGAGCCCGGGGCTCGCGTGGCAGTCGGCCGTCGTCGACGCGCTCGTGCGCGTCGAGCGTCGCGACTTCACGCGCGCCATCGAACAGCTCTCGACCGCCTTCGACGGCGCCGGCGGCCGTTGGCCGGCCGTCGCCGTCGAGGCCGGTCTCGGACTCGTGCGCGCCTTCTTCTGGGCAGGGCGCGCGGATGCGAGCGAACGATGGGCGCTCCGCCTCGCCCGGGAGCTGCCGCTCTCGCGGACGGCCGTCGTGGAACTGGCGTGGCGCCGGGCACGGGTCGCGCGCCGTGCTGGCGATGTCACGTCGGCCGCGCGGTTGCTGGGCGGTGTGCCGCCGGCTGACGAGCAGGCGGCCGTCGCGCGGGCGCAAGCCGGACTGCTCGTCGAACGCACGGCGCTCACCCTCATGGCCGGAGAGGGGCTCCGCGATGGCGGACATCTCGAACAGGCGCGCTCCCTCGTCCGGCAGGCCGGCGACCTCGTACGCCGGCGCGTCGAGGCCGACTGGCTCGACGTGGTCGTCGATCACGCGCCGGTCGAGACGGCCCGTGCCGTCGTCGAGGAGTGGCGATTGCCAGGCCGGGTCGCCACCCTGGCCTTCCGCGCGAGACCCGGGACGACGCCCCTGCTCGAGTGGCGCCGGCGAGCGGCGCTGGCGCGACTCGCGGCGCGGCGGACATCGAGCGCCGCGGCCTCGACAGCAGGGACGAAGGAAGCGAGGCCGAGGATGATCCACGAGATTGCCGAGCTCATCGCCCTCGTGCAGGGGCACGAGAGCCGCGAGGTCCCACGCGCGGTCTGCGAGTGGCTGCGTGCGCACCTGTCCGCGGCCTCGGTTGCCTTCGTGGATGTGGGCGATACGGCGGGGCCCTCGCGGTTTGCCGGGGCGGGAGGCCCCGTGTGGCCGGCCGCGTCCACGGTGAAGGGGGCGGCCGAGAGCCGTGGGATCGCCGTCTGGAGCGACGTCGACGGGGCGAGCGAGGTCGCGCTGCCGATGGCCGACGGCGGTCGCGTGGCCGTGGCCCTCGCGGCGCGGTGGCCCGCGGGGACCACGCTCGAGCGCGAGCGCGTCGGGGCCGTGCTCGATGCGGCCGCCGCCATCGCGCGCGCCGCGGCGTACGCGGCCGTTGACGATCGTCGTCGCCCGCCACCCCCGGCGGTGGATGCGTTCGGCCTCGTCGGCGTCTCCCAGGCGATGAGCGTCGTGCGCGAGGCCGTGCGTCGCGCGGGGCTCGCCCCGTTCCCGGTGCTCGTCGAGGGAGAGAGCGGGTCGGGGAAGGAACTCATCGCGCGCGCCATTCACGCCTCGGGGCCGCGGCGTCATCGGCGCTTCTGCGCGGTGAACTGCGCGGCGATGAACGACGATCTCGTCGAGGGCGAACTGTTCGGGCACGCGAGGGGCGCCTTCACGGGCGCCGTGCAGGAGCGGGCCGGGCTCTTCGAGGAGGCCGATGGCGGCACGCTCTTCCTCGACGAGGTCGGCGAGCTGTCGGCGCGCGCGCAAGCCAAGCTGCTGCGGGCTCTCCAGGAAGGCGAGGTCCGCCGCGTCGGCGAGAACGTGCCGAGGCGCGTCGATGCCCGCATTGTCGCCGCCACCAACAGGGCGCTCGCCGACGAGGTCGCCCGCGGCGCGTTCCGGGCCGACCTCCGCTACCGCCTCGACGTGCTGCACATCCACGTCCCGCCGCTTCGCGAGCGGCGCGACGACATTCCGCTCATCGCCGCGCACCTCTGGCGAGGACTCGCCGCGCGGGCCGGTACCGAGGCCGCGCTGTCGCCCGGCCTCGTCGAGGCGCTCTCGCGGTACGACTGGCCGGGCAACGTGCGCGAACTGCAGAACGTGCTGGCGACGCTCGCGGTTCACGCCCCGCGGCGCGGGCGTCTCGACGCGTCGATGCTGCCCCGGCTCCTCGGGATCACGACGTTGCTGCCGCCGCCGGCCACGCTCGACGAGGCGCGCCGCCGCTTCGAGGTGCAGTTCGTGCGCGAGACCCTGGCGCGCTGCGGCGGACGGCGAACCGATGCGGCGCGCGCGCTCGGACTGTCGCGGCAGGGACTGGCCAAGACGCTCGCGCGTCTCGGCCTCACGCTGGGAGAGATGGCTCCGGATCGCGGCCGGTGAGCGATGGCACGCCCGGCTACCCGGCGCGCTGGAGCAACGCGGCCAGGCTTCGCGCCCGTTCGTGGAACCCGTGGGCGCGCAGGCGCCCCAGGAGTCTCTCGAGCCGTGCGCGATCGGTGGTCGCCGAGGCGAGCGCGCGCTCGCCGTACTCGGCGGCCAGCAGCCACTCCTCACCGGCCATGGCCAGGTCGACGATGCGTTCGATGAGCCGTTGCCGCCGCCGCGGGTCGTCGTCTCCGACGAGGGCCTCGGCACGCTGGTACGCAGCCAGCGCCCGGCCGATGTCGCCGGTCGCCGCCACCGTCTCCCCGAGCAGTTCGAAGGCGCCGTCCGGCACGGGGACGGTGGCCACGGCGCGCTCGAGCACGCGCTCGGCGGCGCGGGGCCGGTTCGTGCCCAGGTAGGCGCGGCCGAGCAGGTAGAGCCCGTCGGCCGTGGACTCGCGGGCCAGCGCGGCTTCGAGCGCCTCGATCGCCTTCTCGAAGGCCACGCGATCGTGCCTGGCTTCGCCGGCCTCGACCCACAGGGCGCCGAGCGTCCGCAGCAGCAGGGGATGGCCTTCGGCGCGATCGAGCGCGCGTCCCAGGGTGGCCACGGCGAGATCCAGCCGATCGTGGCGCCCGTAGGCCCGAGCCAGCGTCGCGGCACGCTCCGGCCGGTCGCCGTCGAGGACCACGAGCGCCTCGAGCTGGCGCAGCTCGTCGTTCCGCCGATCGAGCCGCCGCGAAGCGAGGGCCAGCGCCTCGCGCGCCTCGAGCAGGTTGGGCGCCAGGTCGATGGCCCGCCTGAGCGGGGCGACCGCGGCCTCGGGGGTCCCCGCCTGAAGCGCGCAGAGGCCCTCGAGGTAGTGTGCCCGTGCCAGCGCGGGATCGAGCTGCAGCGCGACCGACGACGCCCGGGAGGCCGCATCGAGGCGCCCCTCGCGAAACCGGGCGCTCGCCAGCTTCAGGGCCACGGAGGCACTGCGGTCGTCGAGCGCGAGGCTGGCCTCGTATTGCTCAGCTGCCCTAGTAAACCGACCCAGGTCGTACAGGGCATCGCCAAGCCGCTCCTGTGTCCGGGGCGATGCCGGGTCGAGCTGCGCGGCCTGGCGGAGGTCGCGCAACGCCGGCTCTTCTTCGTGCCGGGCGAGGTAGGCCTCGCCCCGTCGGAGCCAGGCGAGCATGGACTCGGGCCTGAGCGCGATGGCGCCCGAGAAGGCCTCGATGGCGACGGCCGCATCGCCGGTCTCGAGCGCCGCGTCGCCGCGGGCGACCAGCTCGCGGTAGGCCCGGTCGCGACGGACGACCAGCCAGCCGCCGACGACAACGACGGTGAGCAGGGCGGCAACCAGGGCGTAGACGGCGCGGCGCACGGCTGGCAGGAAATTGGCCGGGAACTTTCCGCCTCTTGCGGGTTCTAATCCGGCATGGCTATTCTACCGGGAGATGCCTCGCTCGCCGGGAGCTCGTCGGTGAAGCCAATTCCAGCCCTGACCTGGGGTGAGGTCACCACCCAGGAGTGGGCGCTCGCGCGCCGTTGTGCGGAGGGTGACGAAGCGGCGTGCACCGAGCTGGTGGAGACCCACCAGCGGATGGTCTATCAGCTCGCCTTCAACCTCATCGGCGATCACCACGAAGCGCTCGATCTCTCGCAGGACGTGTTCCTGCAGGTGTTCCGGACCATCGGGGCCTTCCGCGGCAGTTCGGCCCTCCGCACCTGGATCTACCGGATCGTGGTCAACCAGGCCCGGAACCGGCAGCGCTGGTGGAGGCGCCGGCGGCGCGAGGCCCAGGTCTCGCTCGACGAGCACGTTCGCGCGCACGGCGATCTGCCGGCGCACGGCACCACCCTCGCCCCCGACCGCATGTACGCCCGGAAGGAGATTGCCGAACGTCTGCAGGCAGCCCTCGCCGGCCTCCCGTTCGACCAGCGCACGGCGATCGTCCTGCGCGAGGTCGACGGCCTCAGTTACGAAGACATCGCCTACTCGCTGGGCGTCGCCGTGGGAACGGTGAAGTCCCGGCTGGCGCGGGCGAGGCTGACGCTGCGAAAGGAGCTGAGGGATCTATGACGACCCTGAGCTGCCGCGGTGTGCGCGCGAGGTTGTCGGCGTACGTGGACGGCGAGCTGTCGTCGAGGCATCACCATGCGGTGCGCCAGCACCTGGCCGCCTGCGCGGGCTGTGCCGCCGAGGCCGAGGCTCAGGGCCGCGTGAGGGCGCTGCTGCGCGACACACTCGGCGAGGGGGCGCTGCCGCATCCCGACATCGACGTCATGCGTGCCTCTGTGGTGTCGCGCTATGCGGCCGAGCGCGATCAGTGGATCCGCACGCGCCTCAAGGTGGCCTTCGAGGACATGCACCTCGTGTGGGCCGGGTTGAGCGCGACGGCGGCCGTGTGCATCTGCGCCGTCTCGCTCGTGGCGCTGTGGTACTTCTCGCCGCCCGAGCGGGACGATTCGATTGCGGGCCTCATCTCGGCGATGGCCAATCCCGGGTCCGACCGCAACCCCGTCTCGGTGCATCCTCGGCTGCAGCTGCCGCGCGTGTCGCCCGACGCGCAGCTCACGGAACTGCTCGCCAACTCCGACGAGGAGGATCTCGTGCTGGCCGTGGCCGCCGTGGTCACCCAGCAGGGGCGCGTCCTCGATCCGTCGGTCGTGGCGTGGAACCGCGGCGACCGTGCCAGCGAGGTCGCCCGCCTGATCCGGTCGCTGCAGGAGGCGCAGCTCCATCCGGCCACCGATGCCGGCGGCGCGCCCGTCGCCGTGAACCTCGTCTGGGTGTTCTCGCAGACCACCGTCCGGCCCGGGTCGAGCTGACGCCCGCGCGTCAGTTCTCGATGGCCGTGGTCGCCACGTTGTTGAGCGCGTCGGTGACCCGCACGATCGGGACGGCCGTCGCTCCCGCTTCCACCTCGATCTCGAACAGCTCCTCGCGAGAATCCGCGAGGCCGTCGACGGCGTAGGCGAAGCGCCACCGGGTGGCGTCGAGTGAGTACTCGACGCGCGCGATGGCCGACTGCGCGTCACGGACGCGGAAGCGCACGAGGCGGCGCCCCTCGCGCGTCACGGTCTCGACGCGCTCGATGACGGGCGGCGTGTTGTCGATGTCGAACGCCGTGCTCTCGAGCTCGCCGGTGAGCGCCAGGGCGGGCGCGTTCGACGGCGCGTCGCTCGCCACCACCTTCACCGAGTACGTGCCGTCGGGGACCGAGGTGGTATCCCACGTGAACACCTCGTCCCACAGCCCGCGGCGCAGCAGGCGCCAGTCCTCACCCTCGCGGCGATAGTAGAGATCGAACTGCAGCCGGTCGCCGTTGGCGTCCTGTGCCTTCCAGACGAGGGTCTGCACGCCCTTCTGGTAGATGCGCCGGCCGAGCGTCGTGGCGGCCGGCTGCGCGCCGGTCGCGGCGGTGGCCGGCGGCGCCGAGGGCGAGACGCGTCCGTCGGCGGTGCCGCTGTCGTAGCCGGCGAGCTCCGTCTCGCCCGTCGAGAAGGGCTTCTGGAACGCCACGCCGGCCGGGTGTGCGGTGACGCTGTCGACGCGCGGTCTGATGTTGCGCGGCAGGTAGGCGGCCGTCACCGACGTGAGCGACGGTCCCGGTCCTTTGCCGCGGACCAGGCGCACGCGCCACTGCAGATAGCGGGCCTTCGGACTCGCGATCGCGCTCGCCTCGCTCGATCCGTACGGTTCGGACCAGTCGCTCCACGTCTCGTCGGGCCGCGGCGTGTTGCCGGACCGTGTCGACAGCCGCACCTGGTCCGGCGAAGACGCATGCGTGCGCCACCGCACGGTGCCCCAGGTGGCCACCGTGCTCGCGTCGAGCACGTCCGACTCGTACGTGCCTTCGGCGGCAGGATCGGAGCCCAGTCGATAGATGCGACCGGGGTTGGCAGTGATGTAGACGTGTGACGTGCCGCGCGGGCCGGGCGGCGCGAAGCGAACGGCCTGCTCGGCGTTGGCCCGGGCGATGAGCATCGTACGCAGGGGACTTGGCGTGACGCGATAGATCTTGCCCTTTGGCGCGGTGGCGACGAGCAGATCGCCGCTCTCGAGCGCCGCGACGTCGTAGGGCAGATCCTCGGCGGTCCGCCAGATCTGGTCCCACAGCCCGTCGGGCGCCAGCCTGTAGATCGCGCCCTTGGCGGCGTCGGCCGCGTCGTTCTTGCGCGTGGCCGACGCGGGCGTGGCCGGCGTGGCCGCATCGCCGACGACGGCCATCACGACCTCGGTCGTCACCGTCGGGGTGAGCGTGGCGCTCGTCGAAGGTTCCGGGGGCTTCTCGCCCGTGGTCGGCGTCACCGCGGCGCCCGTGCCGTTCATCGCCGCGACGAAGAACGCGCCACCGGAGGCCGGCTTGATGCTGCGGACCTCCTTGAAGCCCGTGTCGATCAACAGGAAGGCCTTGCCGGCGGGCGCGACGCGGAGCACCTGGCCCGGGGAGTCGGTGCCGACGACGACGTCGCCGCCGGGTGTCGGGGCGAGCGCCGTGATGTGCGTCGCCTTCGACTCGAACATCCGCGTGGCCTTGCCGTCGCGGCCGACCCGGTAGAGCACGGCCTTGTCGCCCGTGCCGACGAGCAGCGTGCCATCGGGCGCCACCGCGAGCGCCCAGATGTAGCGTTCGTCGGGATCGAAGAACGCGGTGGCCTCCTCGTCACGGCCTCGAGGCCGCATGTACACCTTCCCGTCGGGCGAGGTGCCGATGAAGAGCCGCCCGTCCTCGTCGACGGCGAGCGCGTGCACCTGGAGTTCCTCGGCGTCGAAGACGACGCGCGTCTGGCCGCCCGCGTCGATCTCGAGCACTTCGCCGTCGTTGCCGGTGCCCACGAAGTATCCGCCCTGCCCGTTGGACACGATGGCCCACAGCGCGGCCTGCGTGGTCGAGGCGAGCGTCTCGTTGGTGGGGCCGAGCGTGAGGCGGCCGTCGCTGTCGATGGCGATGTTGGCCACCACCTCGCCCTTCAGCAGATCGGC
>JAHDVQ010000009.1:19211-33863 GCA_023384595.1 Vicinamibacteraceae bacterium
ATCTCCCAGCTGCCAAGCGCCGACGCGCCGAGCGGCACCACGCCGCCGGCGCGGTCGCCCTCGAGCACCGCCAGCACCGAACCCGGCAGCGCGGGCATCGGCTCGCCGTGGACGACGGCGCCGCCGTCGGGCACGAGCAGGCGGACGTAGAACCGGTTGGCACGTCGCTGCGCGTTCAGCAGCCTGACGATCTGCTGGACGTTCTGCGCGTCGATCGACCGGGTGATCTCGCGACGCTCGATGGCCGCCGTCCGGGGCCCGTCGGCCACCGTGATCGAGATGGCGCCACGCGCCGCGGCGGGCACCGTCACGGGCACCTGGTGCACCGTCGTACGGCCGCGGTACGAGCGCGTCGCGACATGCAGCAGCACGGTGTCACCCGGGCGCACACGCGGCGTGTCGATCCAGACGCGCTCGAGCGCGGCCGTGCGCGGGGCCTCGCTCGCCGTGACCTCGAGCTCGATGCGCTCGATGGCGACCGGGGCGATGGTGTTCCGCTGCAGGAGCGTGACCGGCGTGAAGGCGTAGAGGGTGGCCATGATGGCCGGCGCATCGCCGGCAAACACATCGTCGAGCACGATCGACGGACCGCCGGCGACGGCGACGCGGCCGCGGATGGCCAGCGTGGCGGCCCCGAGCTCGCGCTCGTACGCCTGCAGGACCGACACCACGGAACTCAGCCCGAGGAGCGGCGTCAGGAACTGATCGCTCGCAATCGAGAAGGCGAACTGCCGCGGCCCCTGCCCCTCGCGCGCGAGCGTCAGCGCGACGGGGATGGTGGCGGGCGCGTCGCCGAGCGTGCCCGCGATGGCCGTGGCGCGATCCTGCGACACCGTGCCGATCATCTCGGCCAGGCTCGAGAGCTTGAACGACGACAACAGGCTGGGCAGCACGGCGTGCACGTACGCCCGCGTCATCGGGAACACCGTCGGCCCGAGATTGAACAGCGGGTGCCCGAAGGCGTAGACGTGGCTGCCGTCGATGTGCGTGACGGTACCGGTGGCGCCGAGCTCGACGTCGCCGCCGACGAGCGCGACCCCCACCGCATCGCCCGGTGCCAGCGGAGGCGGTGGATCGCTCGCGGCCGAGGGACGGCGTCCCGCCCCGGCGGCGACAGCCGTGACCCCGGCCGAGGCGAGTGCCCGCGAGACGAGCGCCCGTGCCTCGTCGCTGAGACCGGAGGCCGAGAGCGGCGTCGCGATCGGGCGCAGGCCGAGACCGTAGTCCACCAGCTCGGGGCCGGCCAGGCTCCTGAGCGCCGCGGCCGAGCCGGCAAACGGCGCGCTCAGACCGAGCGCCGCCTGCGTCCCGGCCACCAGCTCGTCGACCGACAAGGGAAGCGCGGTCCGTACGGGCCGCGCCGGTACGCGCGCGGTTCCGAAGCCGGTGGCGTCGAGCATCTCGGCAATCGGCGTGATGCCCGCGATCGGCTCCTTCGAGAACGTGCCGAGCGAATACGCCACGGCGCCAATCAGCCTCCCGTCGACGTAGACGGGGCTGCCGCTCATGCCCGCGATGACGCCGGCCGAGGCCAGCGGTCCGCCCTCGAGGCGGGCCAGGATCAGCTGCCGGCGCGGACCGACGACGTTTTCGATGACGCCGAGGATGTGGACCTTGAACTCCTCACGGCGCGTCCCCTCGAACACGGTCACGCCGACGCCCTCGGTGCCCGGCTTGATGTCGGACGGCGCCAGAAAGGCGGTCGTCGCGCGGGGCGAGGGCACCGCGAGGAGGAGCAGCGCAGAGCAGGCGAGCGCGAAGCGGATGAGCATAGGACCGTGCTGACGCCCCAGGCCGCGACGATGACCGCGCCAGCGTGCGTGGAACCTCCCCAGAATATATCCGGTGCGGGGCCTGGCCCAAGTGGCGTTCACGTCCGCGGCGGGCCGCGGCCCGGGGCAGTTTGACGGCACGCAGCCGTTCTGGTACTTTGACGCGCACATGTCCGTGTTCGGCCGGGTCTTCGCGTCTCCCGCCTCGCCGTCGTTTACGGCGTACTGGTGGTGGTATCCCGCCACGAGTGGGGAGGCGGTGCGCGCGCGCTGACGCGGCCAGGCACCACGCAGGAAGTCACCAGCCTCTCCACCCGCCCGGTGGAGGGGCTGTTTTCGTTTTGGGGGCGCGGTTCGCATGGAGTCGCTCGACCGTCTCGCCGAACGCCGCCGGGCCGCCGGGCCCGGAAGGACGCTGGTGTGCGCGACCGTCGGCGCGGCGACGCTCGCGGCCCAGGCGGCCGAGCGGACAGCGGCCGAGGGCGGGGCGGCTCTCGTCGAGCACCGCCTCGACCTCCTCGGACCTGGGGAGCACGAGCCCGGGCCGCGGTTCTTTGCGACCGGCACCCCGACGCTGGCGACCTGCAGGCCAGGCTGGGAGGGCGGGGGCTTCGATGGCGCCGAGGACGTGCGGCGGCGCCGTCTCGAAGGGGCGCTCGAGGCGGGCGCGACGCTCATCGACGTCGAGGCCGCGGCGCCCTGGCGCGGTGCCTTGCTCTCGCAGATGGGGTCCTTGTCGCGCGCACGCGTCGTGCTCTCGTGCCACGACTTCGGGGGCATCCCGGCCGATCTCGAGTCGCGGGTCCGGGCGCTGCTCGCCGAGCCGGTGGCGTATGTGAAGTACGCGGTCCTCGTGAAGGCCATGCACGACCTGGTCGGGCTGGAGGACCTGGCGCGGCGCGCGGCCGATCCGCGACTGCTGCTCGTCGCGATGGGGGAGTGCGGGGTCGCGGCGCGCGTGCTCGCGTTCCGGCTGCGCGCGCCCTGGACCTATGGCGGCGACGGCTTCGCGCCTGGACAACTGTCCTGGCGTCGTCTCGTCGAGGAGTTCCGCGTGCCGTCCCTCGGCGGTAACACGCGCGTGCGCGCCCTCGTCGGACGTCCCCTCGGCCACTCGCTCTCGCCGGCCATGCACAACGCCGCCAGTGCCGCGCGCGGCGAGGACGCGGTGTACGTGCCGTGTGAGGTCGAGACCTTCGACGACTTCCTGGGCTGGGCCCACGCCTGGGGCATCGAGGGCGCGTCGGTGACGGCCCCCTTCAAGGGCGAGGCGGCGGCCGCCGCGAGGACCAGCGACGAGCTGGTCTCGAGGCTCGGTGCGGCCAACACGCTGCGCCGCACTGGCGACGGCTGGGAGGCGCGCAACACTGACGTGGCCGGCTTTCTCGCGCCGCTCGAGGGGCGAGACCTCACCGGGCTTCGGGCGGTGGTCCTCGGCGCCGGCGGGGGGGCGGCCGCGGCCGCGGCTGCACTCCACGAGCGCGGAGCGGCCGTCGCCGTCGCCGCGCGACGACCCGGGACGGCCGAGCGGCTGGCGTCGCGGCTGGGAGTGGGCGTCGGTTCGTGGCCTCCGGAGCCGGGCACCTGGGACGTGCTCGTGAACGCGACGCCCACTGGGACATGGCCCGACGTCGAGGCCACGCCGGTCGAGGCGTCGCGGTTGCGCCGCGGGGCGATGGTCTACGACCTCGTCTACCGGCCGGCGGTCACGCGACTGCTCAGGGAGGCGGGCAGGGCAGGTTGCGAGACGATCGGCGGGTTGCCGATGCTGGTGGCGCAGGCCGAGCACCAGTTCGCGTGGTGGACGGGCGCGCCGGCGCCGTCCGGAGTCATGCGCTCGGCGGCCGAGCGCGAGCAGAGCGCACGCGCCCCGTTGGCGGCCATGGGTGGCATCGCCGGCGGGCGTTCGTAGGCCGGCGCGAGGCCATCCGCGCGCCGCCGGCAGGGAGCAAGGAGTTGTCAGGGGTGTCCCAGTCACGTACGACCAGTTTCGAAGAGTTCCGCGAGCTCGCGCGGCGGGGGACGTTCGTCCCGGTCTGCAAGGAGATTCTCGCCGACCTGCTGACGCCCGTCTCGGCCTTCCTGAAGATCGCCGAGCACTCCGACTATGCCTTCCTGCTCGAGTCGGTCGAGGGCGGCGAGCAGCTCGCGCGCTACTCGTTCCTGGGGAAGGATCCGTTTCTCGTGCTTCGCGCGGTCGACGGGCGCGCCGTGCTCGAACGCCAGGGCGAGACCGAGCGGCTCGACGAGCCGTTCGTCGTCGCGCTGCGGCGGCTGATGTCCACCTATCGCTCGCCCTACGTGCCGGGCCTGCCCCGGTTCACCGGGGGCGCCGTGGGGTTCTTCGGGTACGACGCCGCGCCCTGGTTCGAGCCCGCGCTCGACGCGACGTGGCAGGCGCGCGTCGAGGCCGGCGGCGCCGGCCCTCGCGACGAGGCGGCGTTCATGCTGTTCGACACGGTGCTCGCCTTCGATCACGTGAAGCACCGCATCCTCGTCATCGCCAACGCGCGCATCACCCCCGACGAGGACCTCGAGACGCTCTACCAGTTCGCGTGCGCCCGGATCGACTTCCTGGAACGGGAGCTCGAACGCCACCTGTCGCACACGTCACCGCCGCCGGCGCAGGCGGTGACCGTCAGCTCCAACACGACGCGCGAGGCCTTCGAAGCGGCCGTGCGCGCGGCCAAGGAGCACATCGCGGCCGGCGACGTCTACCAGGTGGTGCTGTCGCAGCGTTTCGACGTCGCGACCGCGAGCGACCCGCTCTCCGTCTACCGCGCCCTGCGATACGTGAACCCGTCGCCGTACATGTTCTTCCTGCGGCTCGGCGGGTTGTCGCTCGTCGGCGCCTCGCCCGAGATGCTCGTGCGCGTCGAGGGCCGCCGCGTGGAGACGCACCCCATCGCCGGCACCCGACCGCGCGGGCGCGACGAAGAGGAGGACCTCCGGCTGGGCGAGGAGCTGAAGCGCGACGAGAAGGAACGTGCCGAGCACGTGATGCTCGTCGATCTCGGACGCAACGATCTGGGGCGCGTGTGCGAGTACGGGAGCGTCCGCGTGCCGGCGTTCATGGCGCTCGAGCGCTACTCGCACGTCATGCACCTCGTGTCGCGCGTCGAGGGCCGGCTCGCCGAGGATCGCGACCGGCTCGACGCGCTCGTCGCGTCGTTCCCGGCCGGGACGGTGTCGGGCGCGCCGAAGATTCGCGCCATGCAGATCATTGCCGACCTCGAGCACGACCCCCGCGGCGTCTACGCCGGCGCCGTCGGCTATCTCGACTTCGCCGGCAACCTCGATTGCTGCATCACGATTCGCACGATCGCGATGCGCGACGGCCGCGCCAGCGTCCAGGCGGGCGCGGGCATCGTCGCCGACTCGAATCCGGCCGCGGAGTACCAGGAGTCGTGCGACAAGGCCGGGGCGCTCATTCGTGCCATCGAGCTGGCGGCCGCGGGGCTGTTGTAGGAGCAGGCGCGCGTGGTCGTGCTGATCGACAACTACGACTCGTTCACCTTCAACCTCGCCCAGTACCTCGGCGAGCTCGGCGCAGAGGTGTGCGTGCGCCGCAACGACGAGACCTCGCTCGACGAGGTGGCCGCCCTCGCGCCCACGCACATCGTCATCTCGCCGGGTCCGGGGCGGCCGGAGGACGCCGGGATCACCCCCGACGTCATCAGGCGGTTCGGCCCCGCGACGCCGGTGCTCGGCGTGTGCCTGGGGCATCAGGCCATCGGCCTCGTGGCCGGCGGCCGGATCGTCCGCGCCCCGCGACCGGTGCACGGCAAGACCTCGCTCCTCGATCACGACGGCCGCGGGCTCTTCACGGGGCTCGACTCGCCATTGCCCGTGGCGCGCTACCACTCGCTCGTCATCGCCGACGATCCGTGGCCCGGCGATCTCGAGCTGGCCGGCCGGTCGCTCGACGACGGCGTGGTGATGGCGGTGCGGCACCGGACCTGGCCGGTGCACGGCGTGCAGTTTCACCCGGAGTCGGTGATGACGGAGGCGGGCCGCCGGCTGCTCCGCGGGTTCCTGGAACTGTGATGTTCACGAGGCTGCTCGAGACGCTGGCCGAGGGGCGCCACCTCTCCATCGACGAGGCCGACGCGGCCATGGAGGTCGTGATGGCGGGCGCCGCGACGCCCGCGCAGATGGCCGGGCTGTTGATGGCGCTGCGGCTGAAGGGTGAACGGCCCGAGGAGATCGTGGGGTTCGCACGGGCCATGCGGCGGCACGCCGTCGCCGTCGCGCCCGCGGGCGGCCGCGTGGTGTTCGACTGCTGCGGCACGGGCGGGGACGGCAAGGGGACCTTCAACGTCTCGTCGGCCGCCGCGCTCGTCATCGCGGCCTGCGGCGTGCCCGTGGCCAAGCACGGCAATCGATCGGTGTCGAGCCGCTGCGGCAGCGCCGACGTCTACCAGGCGCTCGGCGTGGACGTGGACGCCCCGGCCGAACGGGTCGCGCGGTCGCTCGACGACGCCGGCATCGGGTTCTTCTTCGCGCCGACGTTCCACCCGTCGATGCGCCACGCGGGCGCCGCGAGGCGCGAGCTCGGCGTGCGCACCGCCTTCAACCTGCTCGGCCCGCTCACCAACCCGGCGGGGGCCACCCGTCAGCTCGTCGGGGTGCCGCGGCCGGAGTTGACGGAGCTGCTGGCCCGCGCGCTCGCGATGCTCGGGTCCGATCACGCGTGGGTCGTGCACGGCGCCGACGGCATCGACGAGATCGCGACGTCGGGCTACACGAAGGTGTCCGAGTGTCGTGGGGGGTTCGTGCGCACCTTCTACCTGCACCCGTCCGACGTGGGGGTGCCCAGGGCGGCGCCGGCGGACATTGCCGGGGGCGATGCCGACGAGAACGCCCGCCTCATGCGCGAGGTGCTCGAGGGACGGCGTGGACCGTACCGCGACGTGGTCGTCCTGAACGCCGGCGCGGGCCTGCTCGTCGCGGGAGCCGCCCGCTCGGTTGGCGAGGGGATCGCCATGGCCGGCGCCGCCATCGACGAGGGGCGCGCGCTGGGCGCGCTCGAGAAGATGGTGGCCGCCTCGCGCGGCGGAGCCGGGGCATGACCCCCCGCGTTTCGTTCGAACCGCCGGGTGTGCTGGGCGCGATCGTCGCGGCCGCGAAGCGGCGGGTCGAGACGGCGGCCGCCTCCGAGTCGGTGGCGGCACTCGAGGCGCGGGCCTTCGCCCGGGCGCCGCTGGGCCGGGACTTTCGTGCGCGCCTCGGCGCACCGGGATGGAACATCGTCGCCGAGTGCAAGCGCCGATCGCCGTCGCGCGGCGTGCTCGTCGAGGTCTACGAGCCCGTCTCCCTGGCGCGCGGGTACGAGAGCGCCGGCGCGGCGGCGGTCTCGGTGCTCACCGAGCCGTCGTTCTTCGATGGGAGCCTGGCGCACCTGGCCGCGGTGCGCGAGGCGATTCGTCTTCCCGTGCTGCGCAAGGACTTCATCGTGGACCGGTACCAGCTGCTCGAGGCGCGTGCGGCCGGCGCCGACGCCGTGTTGCTGATCGTGGCGGCCCTCGACGACCGCGCGCTCCTGGCACTGCGGCGCGATGCCGACGCGCTGGGGTTGGCGGCACTGGTCGAGGCGCACGATGCCACCGAGGTTCAGCGGGCACTCGACGCCGGGGCAGACCTTGTCGGCGTGAACAACCGCGATCTGGTCTCGCTCGACGTGCACCCCGATCGCGCCGCGAGCCTGGCCAGTCTCATCCCGGACGATGTCGTCGCCGTCGCCGAGAGCGGCATTCACGACTCGGCCCAGCTCGTGGCCCTTCGTGCGGCAGGATTCGATGCGTTTCTCGTGGGCGAGGTCCTGATGACGAGGGGCGCGCGTCATCTGGAGGCCATGCGGGAGGCCGCGGAACGCCTCGACGCCGCGCCGCAGCGCCTCGACGCCGCGCCGCAGCGCGACGGGGGCGGACCATGAGCGCGAGTGGCGCGCCGGCGCCATCGAAGCCGTTCGTGAAGGTCTGCGGCGTGACCTCGCCCGGCGACGCCGTCATGGCCGTCGAGGCCGGGGCCCACGCGATTGGCGTCGTGCTGTGGAAGCCGAGCCCGCGCGCGATTGCGCTGCCCGAGGCCCGGGCCATCCGAGAGGCCATCGGCGGCCGTGCCGTACTGGTCGGGGTCTTCGTGAACGCGGAGGCCGGTGAAATGCTGGCCGCGGTCGACGCCGCCGGACTCGACGTCGTGCAGCTCCACGGCGACGAACGCTCCGACATGCTGGTGTCGCTCGACCCCCTGCCGGTGATGAAAGCGATCTCTGGTGAGGCCCTCTCCCTCGTTGACGAGTGGCCGTCGTCGGTGGTGCTGCTCGTCGACGCGCACGACCCGGTTCGCCGCGGCGGCACGGGCCGGCGTGCTCCGTGGGAGGCCGCGCGCGCCCTTGCAGCGCGGCGCCCCGTCGTGCTCGCCGGCGGACTCGACGCCGCCAACCTCGTCGAGGCCGTCTCCGAGGTCGCGCCCGTCGGGGTGGACGTCTCGACGGGTGTCGAAGGGTCACCGGGACGGAAGGATCCCGCCCGGCTCACCGCCTTCTTCGACGCGTGGCGCCGGCTGCCCGGCGAAGTGTCCGGGCTGCCGTTCAGGACGCGTCCCGCGCCGCGGGCCGCAGAAGGACACGAGGACTCATGACCGCCGGACCTTCAGTGACCCACATCGAGCCGCGCGTGCCGCCGCCGGCGTTCGGCCGCCGCGATCCCGATGCCCGCGGGTACTTCGGCCCGTACGGCGGACGGTTCGTGCCCGAGACGCTCGTGGCGCCCGTCGCGGCCCTCGAAGACGCGTACCTGGAGGCGCGGCGCGATCCGGCGTTCACGGCGTCGCTCACCGCGGCGCTTCGCGACTACGTCGGTCGTCCGACGCCGCTCTACGAAGCGGGGAGGCTCGGCGAGACGTTCGGCCTGCGCGTCTTCCTGAAGCGCGAAGATCTGGCGCACACGGGAGCGCACAAGATCAACAACGCCCTCGGGCAGGCGCTGCTCGCCAAACGCATGGGCAAGTCTCGCATCGTCGCCGAGACCGGGGCGGGGCAGCACGGCGTGGCGACGGCCACCGCCTGCGCCTGGCTCGGGCTCGCGTGCGTCGTCTACATGGGCGTCGACGACATGGCGCGTCAGGCGCTGAATGTCGTGCGCATGCGGCTGCTCGGCGCCGAGGTGCGCGCCGTCGACGCCGGGAGCCGGACGCTCAAGGACGCCATCAACGAAGCGATGCGTGACTGGGTGGCCACGGTCGCCGACACCCACTACCTCCTCGGGTCGGTGCTCGGTCCGCATCCGTATCCCTTGATGGTGCGCGAGTTCCAGTCGGTGATCGGCGAGGAGGCGAGGGCGCAGGTGGTGGCGGTCACCGGGGGGCTTCCCGCCGCAGTGGTGGCGTCGGTGGGCGGCGGCAGCAACGCGCTCGGGCTGTTCGATGCGTTCGTGGCCGACGCGGACGTACGGCTGGTCGGCGTCGAGGCTGGCGGCGAAGCCATCGTGCCCGGGCGGCACGCGGCGCGCATGGCCGGGGGACACGTGGGCGTGCTCCACGGCACGCGCACGCTGCTGCTCCAGGACGACCATGGCAACGTGCTGCCCACGCATTCCGTGTCGGCGGGCCTCGACTACCCGGCCATCGGTCCGGAGCACGCCTGGCTCGCCGAGCAGGGACGCGCCGAGTACGTGCACGTGGGGGATGCGGAGGCACTCGAGGCGTTCCAGCAACTCGGACGACTCGAAGGACTCCTGCCGGCGCTCGAATCGGCGCACGCGGTGGCGGCGCTGCGCGCCCTCTCGGGCTCGCTGTCACAAGGGGCGGCGGTCATCGTCGGCCTCTCGGGACGCGGAGACAAGGACGTGGCCAGCGTCGAGCGCCTGCTCGCCGCCACGGCCGGTTCGCCAGGCGCGGAGGACCAAAATGTCGCGCATCGCTGACACCTTCGCGCGTCTGCGTGCCGAAGGGCGCACCGGGCTCGTCACCTACGTCACGGCCGGCGATCCCGATGCCGCCCGGTCGGCCGTGGTGCTTCAGGCGCTCGACCGTGGCGGCGCCGACGTGCTCGAGGTTGGTGTGCCCTTCTCCGATCCGCTCGCCGACGGACCGGTCATCCAGCGGGCCTCGGAGCGGGCCCTGCGCCAGGGCGCGACGCTCGACTCGACGCTCGGGCTCATCGAGGGCCTCCGCGCGTCGCTCCGGGCGCCGATCGTCCTCTTCACCTACTTCAATCCGGTCTTCCGGATGGGGACGGCGGCGTTCATCGACCGGGCAAGGGCCGCCGGGGTCGATGGCGTCCTCGTGCTCGACCTGCCCATCGAAGAGTCGGCCGCCTGGCGGAGCGCCCTCGATGCGGGCGGGCTTGATACCATCTTGCTGGTGAGTCCAACGACCAGTGACGCCCGGCTTCGCGAGGCCGGCCGGCTGGGGCGGGGATTCCTGTATGGGATCTCACGTCTCGGGGTGACCGGCGTTCGCGACGCGGTGGCGGCCGACGCGGCCCCGCTCGCCGAGCGCATGCGGCGTCTGACACCCCTGCCGGTCGCCCTCGGCTTCGGACTGTCGCGGCCGGAACACGTCGCGGCCGTCGGCCGCGTCGCCGATGCGGCCGTCGTGGGGAGCGCGATCGTCGCGAAGATCGCCGAGTGGGCCGACGACGCCGACCTCGGTGCGCGGATCGAGCGGCACGTGCGATGGCTGCGAGGGGTGGAGGCGGCGTGAACGCCAGACCGCAGGCGCGACGCTCGGAGGGGCACGGCCTGACCGACGAGGACCGCGCGCGCACGACGGTCGCCATGGACGACCGGCGCCGCCGCATCGACGAGCTCGACGAGCAGCTCGTCGCCCTGCTCAGCGAGCGCGCCGCGTGCGCGCTCGAGATCGGGCGGCTCAAGCAGGCGCTCGCGATGGAGATCTACCAGCCCGCGCGCGAGCGCGCGGTGCTGGCGCACGTGCGCGCGATCAACCCGGGGCCGCTCGACGGCGACGCGATGGCCCGGCTGTTCGAGCGCATCATCGACGAGGCCCGGCGGCTCGAGCGCATCGCGCACGACGCGGACGGGCCCGGCGGGGCAGGAGAATCGGCCGGGTGAGCCGACGCGGCGCGTCGCGCCGTCTTATCGCGACCGGACCGGCCCGCGCAGGCGGACGGTGCTGGTCTCGTGCAGGAGAGGTGAGTCGTCATGGTCGTGGTAATGGGAGAGCGCGCGACAGAAGAGCAGATTCAGCGTGTCGTGGCGCAGCTCGTGGAGATGGGCTACGACGTGCACCGGTCGACGGGCGCCACGCGCACGGTGATCGGCGCCGTGGGCGGCGGACCCAAGGGCGACCCGAGGCTGGTCGAGATGCTCGACGGGGTCGCCGAGGTCGTCCGGATCTCCGAGCCCTACAAGCTCGCGAGCCGGACCTTCAAGCGCGACGACACGATCATCACGATCGACGACCTGCGCATCGGCGGCGACGAGGTCATCGTCATGGCGGGCCCGTGCTCGGCCGAGAGCGAAGAGCAGGTCATGGGCACCGCCGCCGCCGTCAAGCGCGCGGGCGCGAAGGTCCTGCGCGGCGGCGCCTTCAAACCCCGCAGCTCGCCGTACAGCTTCCAGGGTCTCGGCGAGGAAGGTCTCAGGTTGCTCCGCGCCGCGGCCGACCAGCACAACATGAAGCTCGTCACCGAGGTCATGGACGCCAGCCAGATCGAGGTGGTCGGGCGCTACGCGCACATCTACCAGGTTGGCGCGCGCAACATGCAGAACTACTCGCTGCTGCGCGAGCTCGGACGCACGCGCAGGCCCGTGCTCCTCAAGCGCGGTATCTCGGCGACCATCGAGGAGTGGCTGCTCTCGGCCGAGTACGTGCTGGCCGGCGGCAACATGGACGTGATCCTCTGCGAGCGCGGCATCAGGACCTTCGAGAGCTACACGCGCAACACGCTCGACATCTCGGCGATTCCCGTCGTGCGGCATCTCAGCCACCTGCCCGTCTTCGTCGATCCCAGTCACGGGACGGGACGTCGCGACAAGGTGGCGCCCATGGCGCGGGCCGCCGTGGCCGCGGGCGCCGACGGCCTCATCATCGAGGTGCACTGCGATCCGGATCACGCGATGAGCGACGGCGCGCAGTCGATGTTCCCCGGGCAGTTCGAGCAGTTGATGGCCGAACTGCGGATCATCGCGCCGGCCATCGGCCGCAGCATCTGCCTCGAGCCCGTCGCGCGGCGCGGATGGGGGTTCTAGTGGGGCGCACGCTGCCGGTCGTGCCGGCCGGCGGGCCGGCCACCGACGCCCCGCCGCCTCCGTTCGCGCGGGTGGGCATCGTCGGCCTGGGCCTGATGGGAGGGTCGCTCGCGCTCGCCCTCCGCCGCACGTGGCCCTCGATGCTCGTCGTCGGCGTCGACCGCAACGACGTGCTCGAGGACGCGCAGCGCCGCCATGCCATCGACGTGGCTGCCGACGACCTCGGCATGCTCGCCGAGGTGGACCTCGTGGTGCTCGCCGCACCGGTGCGCCAGAACATCGAGGTGCTGGCCTCGCTCGGGGACATCCTCGAGGGGCCCGCGACGGTCACCGACGTGGGCAGCACCAAGCGTGCGTTCATGGAGGCCGCCCGCGGGCTGCCTTCGTACGTCAGCGTCGTGGGCGGGCACCCGCTGGCGGGCGCCGCGGCGGCTGGACTCGCACATGCGAGCCCCGCCATCTTCGAGGGCCGTCCCTGGCTGCTCGTCGACGATCCGCACGCCGCGGAGGAGGCGCGCGCGGCCACCAGGCAGCGGCTGGAGCGTCTGGTGACGGGGCTCGGCGCGCGCCCGCGAGCGGTGACCGCCGAAGAGCACGACCTGCTGGTCGCCTGGTTGTCGCACCTGCCGCAGCTCGTGGCCTCGACGCTGCTCGACGTCATCGGCGCGCACGTCGGGGCCGACGGACTGTCGCTCGCCGGGCGCGGCCTGCGCGACACCACCCGGCTCGCCGCGAGTCCGTTCGGCGTCTGGGGCGACATCGTGGCGACCAACCGCGACTACATCGACCTCGCCCTGGGCGACCTCGAACGCGAGCTTGGCTCGCTCCGGAGCGCTCTCGACGACCCGGCCGCGCTCGAGGCCGTCTTCACCCGGGCGAGGGCCTGGCGGGGGAGCCTCGACTGACGCGCATGGCCGGGATGACGGCCGTTGCCGCGTCGCACATCCGCGCCGACGCCGTCTCGGCGTATCCCCGCGAGTGCTGCGGCCTGCTGCTCGGCCGCGACGACGCGATCGTCGAGGCGTGGACGGCGCGTAACCTCTCGCACGACCCGAAGCGCTATCAGGTCGATCCCCGCGACCACTTCGCGGCCATTCGCGCGGCGCGCGGTCGCGGCCTGGACGTCATCGGCGCCTATCACAGCCACCCCGACGCCCCGCCCTGCCCGTCAGCCACCGACCTGGATGAGGCGTTCCCTTCGTTCATCTACCTCATCGCGTCGGTACGCGGCGGCCGCGTCGAGGTGCGCGCATGGCACCTCGTCGGCGGGAACTTCGCCGAGCTGCCGCTCGTCATCGAAGGCGAGGAGACTCTGCCATGACTGCGCCTCGCCGCCTGGGACTTTGGCTGTTGGCCGTGCTCGTTCTGTCGGGATTCTGGGGGCCCGCCGCCGCGCAAGAGCCCTCCACGGTGCCGGAGCGCGACCGGGCGACGACCGGCCGGGCTGCCACCGCGCCGGCCGGGGCAGATGCGGAGGTCGCCGACACCATCGCGCCCGAACTGGATCGCCTGCGCCGGCGAGTCGAGGAAAACTGGCGCGTCGTTCCGCTGCAGGACGGCCTCGTGCTGATCCCGCGTCGGCCGGGCCGCGACGTGCGGGGCGTCGAGCTGCGCGGCGCGTCGATTGCCATCGACGGCGCGCTCGCGACGGGAGAGGAAGTGCGCCGCCGCCTCGGTTCCGACGCCGATGCGATCCTGTCGCTCTCATACGTGCCCGCGGACGAGCGCGCGGCGCTGTGGAGCCCGGAGGCGGGTTCGGCGCGCCGTACCGTGGAGCGCGTGCGACGCGAGCCTCCGGCGACCCGCGACGAGTGGCGTGCCCGGGGCGACCGCGTCCGCATCGGGAGCGACGTCACGGTGCACGAGGGTGAACGGGTCCAGCAGGTGGTGACCATCTTCGGGTCATCCACCATTCGCGGCGAGGTCCGGGGCGACGTCGTGGCGGTCTTCGGCAACATCCGTCTCGAACCGACGGCCCGCGTCCACGGCGACGTGACGTCGGTGGGCGGCCAGATCGAGGCCGCGCCCGGCGCCCAGTTCCAGGGCGGCAATCACCAGGTGTCGCTGGACTGGCCGCACGTGACGATCACGCCGTTCTGGGCGTGGCCTGGCTGGCCGGCCGATGCCGCCCTCGCGTGGCTCACCTCGATGGCCACGTTCTCGCGCATGCTCCTGGTCTTCCTGGTGGTCTTCGCCGCCGTGGTCCTCGCACCCGGACGGATGGCGCAGGTTGGCCGCGTCGTCGAGTCGCGTCCCGCCGCCTCGTTCGGGATCGGCCTGCTGGCGCAACTGCTTGCGCTCCCGTTGCTGCTCGCGGTGACGCTGGCGCTCATCATCTCGATTGTCGGGATTCCGCTGCTGGCGCTCATCCCGGTGATCGTCGTCGTCGGCCTGCTCTTCTGGGTTGGAGGCTTCGCTGCGACGATGGTGGCGCTCGGCCGGAGGTTGACGGGGCAGGCACCCGGTGACGCCGGCGTGGGCGCCGCGGTGGTCGGCCTGGCCCTGCTCTGGGCCGTGACGATCGCCGCGCGGCTCTGGTGGCTGGCCGTGGGGACGGCCTCGGGCCCGGTGCTCGTGCTGAGCGCCGCCGGCGCGGCCATCGAGTTCATCGGCTGGTCGGTTGGCCTCGGCGCGGCGTTGCTCGCCTGGCGCGAGCGGCGGCA
>JAHDVQ010000009.1:33963-51043 GCA_023384595.1 Vicinamibacteraceae bacterium
GATCAGTACGGATCCGACATGTCGCGAAGCCCGGCGCGCACCTGCACGGTGATGTTGGCCGATGTCACGACCTTGTCGTTGCGCTTCAGGCGGAGCGTGATCCGGTAGCGGCCACCTTCGCGGAAGACGTGGTCGGTGGTGAAGCGCCGCTTGATCTCGCTCTTGCCGGATTCGAACGGCTCGCAGTCGGACCGCACCTCCGACTGGGTGCCGTCGCCCCAGTCCCACTCCACCGTCGGACAGTAGAACTCCTCGTAGTCGTTGGCGCCGCCCTGGAGGTCGCCGGTCACCGTGATCCGGGCTGGCGAGAAGGACACCATGGGGTGGGCGCGCAGCGACAACGAGGGTCGGCGAGCCTTGTCGTCCTTCGGCACAGGCGACGACGGCGCCGCCTGCGCGCCGAGCACCGCGGGGAGGAGACAGGCCATGGCCCAGATCGCGCTCGCAGGAAGTCTCCGCATGGATTGATATTAGCAGGCCGCGGGATGGAGAATCGCAGGCTGTGAGTGAAGGGAGTGTCCAGCTCAACTGTCCGATTATAATGAACGGTCATGACGTCATTGCCCGTGCTACAGGTTGTCGGCGGATTGCTCTCGGAACTCCCGGCCGACCTCGTCGTCGTGCCCACCTGGGACGATGACGGATTCGAGGATCTGGCCGAGGTGCGGGATCTGTGCGGCGCCGAACTCGCCGCGGCCCGGGCACGCGGCGAATGGCGAGGCAAGCCCTTCGACGTGTTCACCGCGCCGGTCCCGTGGCGGGCCTCGCGCGTGCTGTTCGTCGCGGCGGGTCCATCGACCGGCGTGACCGGTGAGCTGGTGCGCCGCGTCGCGGCGGCGGCAGCGCTGGCTGCGCGTCAGCGTGGCGCTCGGCGCGTCGTGTTCTGCATCCGTGGGCCGTTTGCGGGCACCGCGAGCCTTCAGGCCGTGGTGGAAGGCAGCCTCCTCGCGACATTCGACTACGACTTCCTGAAGACCTCGCCGCGGGAGCTGGCGACGCTCGAGACGGTGCTGATCGCAGGGGCTTCCGGCGACGGCGTCGATGACGCCGTCGCGCGCGGGTCGATTCTGGGCGAAGCGACCAATGCGGCGCGCCGCCTCGTCGCCGAACCGTCGAACACGCTGACGCCCACGGAGTTCGCCTCGCGCGCGGCGAGCCTGCTCGAGGGGACGGGCGTGTCGCTCGAGGTGCTCGACGAGGGGCGCATCTCGGCCCTCGGGATGGGGCTGTTCGGAGGCGTTGCGAAGGGAAGCGCCGAACCTCCGCGCCTCCTGGTGATGCGCTACGAGCCGGCGGGCGACGCGGCCTCGCCCGTGCTGGGCCTCGTGGGCAAGGGCATCACGTTCGACACGGGCGGCATCTCGATCAAGCCCGCCGAGGGCATGGATCGCATGAAGTACGACATGGCCGGCGGAGCGGCCGTCGTCGGGGCCATGCGCGCCATCGGCCTGCTGGCGCCTCGCGTGCGCGTGGTCGGCGTGGTCCCCGCGTGCGAGAACATGCCCGGAGGACGCTCGTTCAAGCCGGGCGACGTGCTGCGTGGCGCGTCGGGCAAGACGGTGGAGATCACGAACACCGACGCCGAGGGGCGCCTGCTCCTGGCCGACGCGTTGTGGTATGCGAGGGAACTTGGCGCCACGCACCTCGTCGACCTCGCGACGCTCACCGGCGCCTGCGCCGTGGCGCTGGGGAAGCTCTTCGCGGGCATCTTCGGCGTGGACGACGCGTGGACCGCGTCGGTGCGCGCGTCAGCCGACGCGGCGGGCGACCGGGTCTGGCCGCTTCCGCTGCACGACGAGTTCCTGGAACAGATGCGCAGCGACATCGCCGACATCATCAACGCCGGCAGCCGATGGGGCGGGGCGAGCACCGCGGCGATGTTCGTCAAGGAGTTCACGGGCGACCTGCCGTGGGTCCACCTGGACATCGCGGGGGTCGCCTGGGCCGAGGAGGCGAAGCCGTATCAGCCCAAGGGACCGACCGGGTTCGGCGTGCGGACCCTCGCGCAGCTCGCGCTGACTATCGGCGCGACGAGGGAGTGAGCGCCGGGGGCTGAGGCTCGGGCGATTCGAGCTGATTGAGGTTCAGGCGGACGACCTGGGCGAAGCTGGCCTGCTCTCGCGCGCGGCGTCTCCCGTGCTTGACGTAGACGAACACCGCCCCGGCGACGAGGCCCACGACCGCGGCAGCCAGCAGCACGAAGCCGACGAAGCCGACGGCTCCCATCAGGATGTCGGCGACCGAGGTCTCCCGCGTAGGTTCCTCGACCACCTCCACCAGGGTCGGCGTGACAGGCTGCAGCCAGGCGAGCACGCTTCAATTGTAGCGGAGCGAGGGCGGAGCGGTGGTCCACCCTCGCGGACTACTCGTTCTCGTCGTCGAGGGCCGCCGCCGTCCGCGCGACGGTCGTGACGTTCTTGAGCGTCTTCTGATACTGCATCACGGCATCGCCGAGCGACTTCGCGATCTGTTGACGGTACGCCCCGGTGCGGAGCAGCGCCCCTTCCCGCTGATGCGTGATGAAGGCGACCTCGGCGAGCACCGACGGCATTCCGGCGCCGATGAGCACGACAAACGGCGCCTGCTTGACCCCGAGGTCCCGCAGCTGGGTGTTCTGTCCCTTGAGCCCCTTGACGAGCGAAGTCTGCACGACGCGTGCGAGGTCGCGCGACTCGTCGAGCTTGTTGTTGAGCGCAATGGCCTTGAGGATGTCGGGCAGGTGGTGCATCGATTGCGCCGACGTGGCGTTCTCGCGGGCGGCCACCGCCTCGGCATCGGGCGTCGACGCGAAATTGAGGAAGTACGTCTCGACGCCGCGCGCCTGACGGTTGCGGCTCGCGTTGGCGTGGATGGACAGGAACAGGTCTGCGCCGGCGCGATTGGCGATGGCCGTGCGCTCTTCGAGGGGCACGTACACGTCGGTGCGCCGCGTCAGGACCACCTCGACGCCGGGCTGTTGCCGCAGCAGCTTCTCGAGGCGCAGCGCGATGTCGAGGACGAGGTCGGCCTCGTTGATCCGCTTGCCGAGGGCGCCCGGGTCGCGCCCCCCGTGCCCCGGATCGATGACGATGCGGGCCACGCCGAGCCCGAGCTGCCGGGCGAGCGAATAGGAACCCGACGAGTTGACGCGCGGTGCGGTGGGTGCGGGAGCCTCGGCCACCGTCGGCGTGCGCCGCGTCGCGACGAGTTCCGGCATGGTCTCGACGGCAGACGGGGCCTCCGGCGACACCGACTCCACGGCGGCCGGTGCGGCTGACGCGGGCGGTGTCACGCGCCGTGCCGCGAGCGGCGATGCGGGACGTCCCTCGTTCGAGGCGGCGACGACGTCGGGGCGGAGGGCCGCGACCGGCGCCACCGGACTGCGGACAGCGCGGGCGGCCATCGGGGCGCCCGCACCGTGCGGGTCTGCGCGCTCGACGTCCACGACGAGCCGGAACGGGTTGTACAGCGGGAAGACCGAGTACCGGCTCCCCTGGTCGAGGTCGAGTACCACGCGGGTGATGTCGTCGGGCTGCTGTCCGACGCGCACCTGCCGCACGATGTCGGAAGGAAACTCCAGCGCGTCGCGCACGGTCTCGCCGGGAACGGTGCCGGCCAGGTCGACGAACACCCGCGGCGGTCCGTCGAGGCGCTCCTCGCGGAAGGTCACCTCGCGATCGAGCGCGAGCGTCACGCGCACCAGATCCGGCAGCACGGTGCGCTCGATGCCGAGCAGGCGGCCCGGCGAGGCGGCGACGCTCCCCGCGCCGGCGGCGGCGGTGGCGCCCGCCGCAGCCCCTGTCCGGAGCACGGCCGGGGCCACCTCCCGCGTGGAGATGCGTTCCTCGCGCTGGACGGCCGTCTCGCTCCGCACGGCGGTCTCGCTCGCGCGCCTGGCTGGCGGCGGCTTCCGGGCCGCGCCTTCGAGGGCGCGCAGCCTCCGCCGCGCCTCGGGCAGCAGGGAACTGCTCGGGTACTCGCGAATGGCCGCCTTCAACAGGCGGACGGCGGTGCGTTTGTCCGCCGCCAGCCCGGTGCGCCGGTACAGATCGGCCGCAAGCGAGCCCCCCCGCACGAGCGCGTTGTCGGCGTAGCCCGAACGAGGCCAGCGGCGCACGACACGTTCGTAGCTGGCGATGACCGCGCGAATCTCCCGCGGGGCGGCGCGCTGCGACGCGGGGCGCGACGTGATCGCCCGCTCCCTATTGAGCGCGGCCTCGTAGGAAGCCTTGGCCGTGGCCGGCGCGGCGAGCGCCACGCGCGGAGCCGCCACGAGGCCGGCCGCCACCGAGACGGCGAGCCAGGCGGAGAGCGCGAGGGTCGTGGCGCGCGTCATGGGCACCTCCTCATACCGTCGCGTCGATCTCGTCGAAGTAGTCCTTGCCCACCAGCACCTCGCGCTGCTTGCCGCCGGCGCCCGGCGACACGAGGCCCTCGGCCTCCATCATGTCGATGAGGCGGGCCGCGCGCGAGAAGCCGATGCGCAGCCGGCGCTGGAGGTACGAGATCGACGCCTGTCCGCTCTGGACGACGATGCGCGCCGCATCGTCGTACAACGTGTCCTTTTCGAATTCGAGGGCCTCTGCGGGCTTGTCGTCCTCGGTGATCGTGATGTTGTAGACCGGCTTGCCCTGCTTGCGCAGGAACGACGCGAGCCGCGCGCTCTCCTGCTCGGAGATGTAGGGCCCGTGCAGGCGGATGGCCCGCGACGAGGCCGGCGGCTGGAACAGCATGTCGCCCTTGCCGAGCAGCTGCTCGGCCCCGTTGGTGTCGAGCACGGTGCGCGAGTCGATCTTCGACGAGACCCGGAACGAGATGCGCGAGGGCAGGTTGGCCTTGATGAGTCCCGTGATGACGTCGACCGACGGTCGCTGCGTCGCCAGGATGAGGTGAATCCCCACCGCGCGCGCCATCTGCGCGAGCCGGCAGATCGACTCCTCGACCTCGTTGCCGGCGACCATCATCAGGTCGGCGAGCTCGTCGATGACGACCACGATGAAGGGCAGCGGCTTGAGCGGCTCGCCCTCGAGGCCCCGCGCGGCGTCTCCGCCCTCGGCCAGGAGATGCCGCACGTTCCGGTTGTACTGCTCGATGTTGCGCACGCCCTGCGCGGCGAGCGTCTTGTAGCGCTCCTCCATCTCGCGTACCGCCCAGCGCAGGGCGTTGGCGGCGAGCTTCGGATCGACGACCACCGGCGTGAGCAGGTGCGGGATGTCCTCGTACATCCCCAGCTCCAGCCGCTTCGGGTCCACCATGATGAGCCGCACGTCCTCGGGCGTCGCGCGATAGAGGATGCTCGTGACCATCGCGTTCAGGCCCACCGACTTGCCGGTGCCCGTCGAGCCGGCGATGAGCAGGTGCGGCATCGTCGCGAGATCCGCGATGAACGGTTCGCCATGGATGGTCTTGCCGAGCGTCATCGAGAGCTTCGAACTCGACTTCCGGTACGCCTCGGTCTCGAGCAGTTCCCGCAGCGAGATGTGCTCGCGGTTCACGTTGGGGATCTGAATCCCCACGGTGGACTTGCCCGGAATGCGATCGATGAGCACCGATTCGGCCTGCATCGCGAGCGAGAGATCGTCGGCGAGGTTCGTGATCTTGCTGTACTTCACGCCGGCGTCGGGCTTGAACTCGAAGGTGGTCACGACCGGTCCCGGGTGAATCTGCACGACGTTGCCGTCGACGGCGAACTCCCGGAACTTGTCCTCGAGCAGGCGCGCGGCCTCCATCAGCTCGCGCTCGTCGAACTTGCGCTCGCCGCGCGGCGCGTCGAGCAGCGTGAGCGGCGGGAAGGTGTAGACGCCCTTCTTCTCGGCCGGCGTCGGGCCGAGCGTCTCGGGTTCGGCCAGCGGCAGCGAGGCTGCGGCCCTCGCCGGCTCCCGCCGCGGCGGCGCGACGTTGAGCGCAGGCGCGGGCGAGGGCCGCAGCGTCGCACCGGGCCGCGCGGGCGCCGGCTCGTCGTCGAGCAGCGGCTCGGCGCGTTCCGGACGCGGACGGCGCGCGGGAGCGCGCGCGGCGGCGGCACGGCTCTCGGCTTCGTCGGCAGGCATGCCCCGGTCGATGTGCTTGCGCACGATCTCCTGGCGCTCGCGCGTGCGGCGCTGCTCCTCGCGGCGGGCGCGCACGCTCGTGACCAGACCGGCCGCGCGCGCGGCCATCCAGTGCCCGGCGCTCGACGCGATGCGGCCGAGCGACAGCTGCGTCGCCATGATGACCGAGAGAAACGTGAAGGTCAGGACCAGGATGAGCGAGCCCGTCCGGTTCAGGTACTCGGACAGCCACGAGGCCAGCGCCTCGCCGAGGTAGCCGCCGGCGGCGAACCCGGCCGCCGGGACGCCGTCGCTCGAAAAGGCGAGCGCGAGCATCGTCGCCACGCAGGCAAACAGCAGCAGCGCACCGAACAGCTTCGTCCAGCCCGCGTCGACGGCCGAGCACCAGAAGTAGGTCCAGCCGATCACCAACAGCACGAGCGGGATGAGGAACGCGGCGTACCCGAACAACTGCAGCGACAGCTCCGAGAGGAACGCCCCGATGCGTCCGGCGAAGTTGTCGGGCGCCACGTGCGCCGGCCCGCTCGTGAAGAACCACGCCGGGTCGGCGGGCGAGTGCGTGGCGAGCGACACCAGCCAGAGCAGCGCCGCCGCGAACAGGACGATGCCGACCAGCTCGCTCGCGCGCCGCGACAGCGTGACAGCTCCAGCCATGCCTAGATCTCCATCACCACGGGGACGACCATCGGCCGCCGCCCCGATCGGCGCTTGACCTCTCGCTGCAGCCCGAGCCGCAGCCGCTCCTTGATGAGCCCCGCATCGGTGCGCTCCTCGATGCTCGCCTCCGCGACGAGGTCCGAGAGCAGCGTCGCCGCCGAGTCCAGAATCGACTGCGTGCGGTCGTCGACGACGAAGCCGCGGGTGATGATGTCGGGCACGCCCTCGATCATCCCCGTCTGCCGGTTGATCGCGACAAACGGCACGATGAGCCCATCGCCCGAGAGGTGGCGCCGGTCGCGGAGCACCTCGGTGACGATCTCGCCGGTCCGTGAGCCGTCGATGAGCACGCGCCCCGCCGGGACACGGCCCGCAATCTCGGCCGTGGAGGCCGTGAACCGGAGCCGGTCGCCGTTGGCGGCCAGGAGCACCGTCGTCCTCCCGCCCGTGACCCGCTCGGCGACGCGGGCGTGGCGCGCCAGATACCTGTACTCCCCGTGTATCGGCACGAAGAACGTGGGCCTTACGAGCGACAGCAGGAGCTTCAGCTCTTCCTCGCTGCCGTGCCCCGACACGTGCACGTGCTTCAGGCCCTCGTAGATGATCTCGGCCCCGCGATAGGCAATGTGGTTCATCACCCGGCCGATGGCCGTCTCGTTGCCCGGGATCGCCCGCGCGGAGAAGACGACGACGTCGTCGGGGGCGAGCTTCACGTGCCGGTGATCGTCGATGGCGATGCGGGACAGCGCCGACTGCGGCTCGCCCTGCGAGCCCGTCGTGATGCACACCACGTCGCCCGCCGGGAAATGGCGCACCTCGGCGTCGCGGATCTGCACGCCGGCCGGGATGCGCAGGTGCCCGAGCTCCTGCGCCACCAGCGAGTTCTCGACGACGCCTCGTCCCACGAACGCGACCCGCCGGTCGAACTGGGCGGCCAGATCCACGACGATCTGCATGCGGTAGAGGCTCGACGAGAACGTCGCCACGACGATCTTCCCGCTCGTGCTGGTGAAGATCTCCTCGAAGGCGTCGGCGACATCGGTCTCCGAGCCGGCGAACCCCTTGCGATCGACGTTCGTGCTGTCGCCGAACATCGCGAGCACGCCGCGGCGGCCCAGCTCGGCGAACCGGTGGAAGTCGAACGCCTCGCCGTCGAGCGGGGTCTGGTCGATCTTGAAATCGCCCGTGTGCACGATCGTGCCGACCGGCGTGTGGATCGCGAGCGCGACGCAATCGGGCATCGAATGCGTCACCCGCAGGAACTCCACGGTGAACGGACCCACCTCCACCGTGTCCCGGGGCCCGATGCGGTGCAGGCGGCCGGCGGCGTCGAGACCGTGCTCCTCGAACTTCGACGCGACGAGCGCCAGCGTCAGCGGCGTCCCGTAGACCGGGCCGTCGACGAGCGGCATCACGTAGGGCACCGCGCCGATGTGATCCTCGTGCCCGTGCGTGAGGAAGAGCGCGGCCACGCGGCGTCCCGTGTCCTCGAGGTACGCCACGTCGGGGATGATGAGATCGACGCCCGGCATCTCGGACTCGGGGAACAGCACGCCGGCATCGATGACGATCGTGGTCTCGCCCCACGAGATCGCCATCATGTGCATGCCGAACTCGCGCAGTCCTCCCAGCGGGACGACTTCGAGTGGCTGGTCGATGCTCGAGGAGCCGGGCGCGATCGTCATGGTGTGCGCCATTCCGCACGGCAGACCGGCAGGCCCCGCTTCGCCGCGGTGCGCAGGCGCCACGGCCGGCGCGGCCGGCATCGGCCAGGTTTCAGGCTGCCCCGGAAACTCGGACACATCGCACGGCATCGCGCGAGGCGACCGTGCGGGTGCGACCCCCGTCGGTCCGGCATTGCACCGGCCGCGGTCGCTGACAGGCGGCTGGGAGGCGCCTGCGGAGGCGGGCTAAGAACCGGGGAGACTATACCACAGGCGGCGCCGCGTCGAGCGCCTCCACGATCCTCGCAAGCGCATCGATCGACAGGGTTTCCGGCCTCGCCCGGGGATCGAGACCGGCAGCCTCGATCACCTCCCTCGCCGGGCGCGGCCCCAGGCCCGGTGCGCCGCCGAGCGCGTTGCCGATCATCTTGCGGCGGTGGAGGAAGAGGTGCCGGGCGAGGCGCACCACGGCCGCCGGCCGGGGCGCGCCCGCCTCGCGACGGAACCGTAGCCGCACCACGGCCGAATCGACCCGGGGCATCGGGCGGAACGCGCCAGGCGGCAGGTGGAGCACGATGCCGCGATCGCTCCAGAGCCCGGCCGCCACCGAGAGCGGTCCGTAGTCGCGGGTGCCGGGAGTGGCGACGAGCCGCTCGGCCACCTCGCGCTGGAGCATCAGCGTGGCGTCGGAGACCAGCCCGCCCGCCGCCAGATCGATCAGCCGGAACAGCACGGGCGACGAGATGTTGTAGGGCAGGTTGGCCGCGACGCGGAATGGCCGCGCGGGCGAGGCCCCCGACAGCAGGAGGAGGGCCTGCAGATCCGCCTCGAGGACGTCGTCGATGACGAGCGTGGCGTGAGGCGGAAGCTGCGGCGCCAGGTCCGCGGCCAGATCGCGGTCGACCTCGATCGCAACCAGCCGGGCGACTCGAGGCGCCAGCGCGAGCGTGAGCGCGCCGCGGCCCGGCCCGATCTCGAAGAGGCGGTCGCCGGGCGCCGGCGCGATCGCGGCGACGACCTTCGCCACCCAGGCGGGCTCGAGAAAGTGCTGTCCGTACCGCTTGCGGGCCTTCATGGCTCCGCCCGATCGTCCGGCACGGCGACGTCCTCGTCGGGATCGAGCTCCCCCCGCCAGTACTGGTCCTCGATGGCCTCGATCTCGTCCTCGCTCAGCCCGAAGTAGTGCCCGAACTCGTGGATGACCGTCTCGCCGACGCAGACGACGATGTCATCGATCGTCTCGCAGGCCTCCTCGATGGGACGTTGGTAGATGACAATGCGATCGGGAAGCACGTTGCCATGCGCCCAGCTTCGCTCCGGCAGGGGCGTGCCCTGGTAGAGCCCGAACAGGGTGTCGGGCGGCTCGATCTCCATCTCGTCGAGCAGGTCCGGCGACGGCTCGTCTTCGACGACCACCGAGACGTTCTCGATCGCGGCGCGGAAGTTGCGCGGGATGGTGAGGAGCGCCTCCTCGACCAGCTTCTCGAACGAGCGGCGCTTCACGACGTTCTCCGACGGCGCACCGGCGGACGGACGGGGGCGGCCTGCGCGAGGTAGAACTCGCAGTCGGTGCGGACAACGCACTTCTCGCACAGTGGACGGGGCCGGCACACCCGGCGGCCGTGAAGGATGAAGCAGTCCGAGGCCAGCGTCCACTGGTCGGGCGGCAGCTGCGCGCAGAGTTCGGCTTCGATGGCCTCGGCGGTCGTGCCGCGCGCGAGCCCGAGGCGCGTCGTCACCCGCTGCACATGGCGATCGACGGGCAGGCCGGGCACGCCCAGCGCGTGCCCGAGGACGACGTTCGCCGTCTTTCGCCCCACCCCCGGAAGCTCGACGAGCGCCTCCATCGACGCCGGCACCTCGCCTCCGTGCTCGGCGACGAGAGCCGACGCCATCCCGACGATCGCGCGCGCCTTCATGCGGAAGAACCCGGTGGCCTTGATCTCCTGTTCGAGCACCGCGAGGTCGGCCGCCGCGAGCGTGCGCGCGTCCGGGTACTTCGCAAACAACGCGGGCGTCACCGTGTTCACGCGCGCGTCGGTCGATTGCGCCGAGAGGATGGTGGCGACCAGCAGCTCGAAGGCGTTGCGGTGGTGCAGCTCGGTCGTGGCGCCGGGGAACACGCGCGCGAGGGCGGCGACTACGCGCTGCGCACGTGAGCGGGCGGCACGCGTGCGGGACTTGACGACGACGGTCTTGGCCATGAAGCTCGCGCGCCCAGCTTACCAAGAAGCGGAACCCGGCGGGAGCGTCCTCGAGCGGCCGGCACCGTCCGTGGCTGCAGCCCCGCGACCGCCACGACCACCTGCGAGGAGTCTTCGATGGCGAGTCCCTCCGCCAGCGCCACAGCCGCCGTCGTGGCCGTCCTGGCATCGACCCGGCACGACAGCGAGACGCGGCGTGTCGCCGCCCGGCCGTCGCCACGCTCGACGCGGAGCAGGGCCAGCGTCGCGACGCAGCCGGCGGCGGCGGCCCGGTCGAAGAGGCCGCGGAGCGCGCCCTCGACGACCCGGGCGAGGCTGTCCGGGGCGGCGGGCCAGGGTGCGAGCGGCGTCGGAGCGAGCCGTTCGACGAAGCGGACGGGGCGCGGCGTGCCGGCGGGAAGCACCATCGCCAGCGATCCTGCGTCGGCGCCCGCACACCACTGCTGCCAAACGAGACCCCGGCCGCCGAAGGCGTCCACGGCTGTTCCGGCGTCGAGCGAGGCGATATCGCCGAGCCGCGTCCAGCCCCGGGCGCGGGCCCTGGCCGCGACCTCCGGCGCGAGGCCCTCGAGCGCGTCGATCGAGACGGGGGCGAGAAACGCACGCTCGTAGCCGGGACGCACCTGGAGCACGCCGTTTGGCGCGACGAGCCACGACGCGACCAGCGCGGCAAAGGGCGACGACGCAATCCCGCAGGCCACGTCCAGGCCGAGCGCGGTGAGATCGGCACGCAGCGACTCGACCATCCCGCGCAGGCGCGACGCCACCGGGACCTCGATGAGCGCCTGATCGAACCCGCTCCAGCGGACCGCGTCCGCGTGGTGGCGGACGAGGGCGTCGATCTCGGCGGCAAAGTCGAGATGCCGATCGAGGTGGCCCTCGAGAAAGACGCAGCCGGGCGCGACGGCGCCGGCGATGGCGGCGGGCATGCCCGCTTCGACGCCTGCGTCGGCCGCCTCACGCGAGACCGCGACGACGAGGCCCGCCGAGTCGGGACGCGCGCCGACGGCGATGGGCCGCGCGTGAAGCGAGGGGGCCGCGGCGCGTTCGGCCGCGACGAGGACGCCGCCAAGGCGCAGGTGGACGACGAAACGGGCGCTGGGAGCCACGCGTTTCCTCCGGGGCGCGGCGCGCACGGGCCGCGCCGTGAACAGCGAGCGCAGGACCGGCCGCCGCCGCGGCCGGGGGCGCCGTCAGTGAACCGGCCCGCGCGGCCAGTTCGGCGGCGGCGACGACTCCGAGTACACCCGCATGTGCTCGGTGAGCGCCGCAATGAGGTTCGGCACAAACTGCACGGGCACCACGATGCGGGCGCGCACGGGCGCCTTCAACGTGTGGGTCCCGCCCGCCGCCCGCAACTCCTGCTCCGTGGGAGGGAGCACCTCGCAGAAGGTGAGCGTGAAGTCGAACGGCGTGTGCGAGATCGCGCAGAAGTTCGCGTACGTCCGCGACTGATCGCCCGTGTCGTCCGGGACGATGGTGAAGTTCACGTTCCGGGGTGCCTCGGGATCCTGCTGGTCGCTCATTGCCGCCTCCGACCCCGCGCGCGCCGATGCCCTCGACATTCGCGTCGCGCCGGGCAGCTCCGGGCCTGGCAGCGCCGGGCCTAGTACTTGCGCATGACCCCGATGACCACCCCCTGGATGATGACGTCGTCGGCCGGGACGACCAGGGGCTTCATCGTGGGGTTGGCCGGCTGGAGCCGGACGTGACCGTTCTCGCGGTAGAACTTCTTGAGCGTGACGTCCTGGCCGTTGAGCAGCGCGATGACCATCTCGCCGTTGTCGGCGGACTTGCGATCTTCGATGATCACGAAGTCGCCATCGCGAATCTGCTCGTCGATCATCGATTCGCCCCGAACCCGCAGCACGTACGTGTCGCGCTTGCCCACGAGATCGTCGGGCACCGCGATGGACTCGGTGCCCGCCACCGCTTCGATGGGCTGACCGGCAGCGACGTAGCCGAGCAGGGGCAGCTCGACCGACCGGCCCGAGGTGCGCGTCGGCACGAGTTCCACCGAGCGGCTCCTGTTCCAGGCGCGGCGGATGAAGCCCTTCTCCTGCAGGTTCGTGAGGTGCTTGTGCACCGTCGCGAGCGACGACAGCTGGAACCGCCGGCCGATCTCCTCGAGGCTCGGCGCGTACCCGTGCTGCTGGATGAAGTCGTTGAGATAGTCCAGAATCTCGCGTTGACGCTTGGTGAGTGGTTGCACGGGCCCTCCTCGCCACGCCCGGGTCGGCCGGGGCCCGCAGACGGGCGGGCCGGGACCTCGGTGACAGGATCAGTGTATGCAAACAAAAGGCGAAGGTCAATGAGCCTTTCGCCAGCCCTTCAACCAACCGGCTCGCCGAGCGGTCCTACCAGGCAGAGGACGTCCGGGTGGAAGAGTGCGCGCGGTTTGGAGCGGCGGAGTTCATTGGCGCGCCCGCGCTCGCGCTGTCCACGAGGCGCGAGGATGGCGAGGAAGCAGCGGTGAGCCGCGCGGCCGGCGAGGCCTTCGTCTCGAAGAGCGATGAGGCGCTCGTCGGTCTGGCGAAGGATGGCGACCGCGACGCGTTCGAGGAGCTCGTGCGGCGGCATCAGCGGACGGTGTACCAGGTGTGCTTCCGCTATTCGGGCCGCCACGAGGAGGCCGCCGATCTCGCGCAGGAGACGCTGGTGCGTGCCTGGCGGTCGCTTGGCTCGTTCCGCGGCGATGCCCGGTTCTCGACGTGGCTGTACCGCGTGGCGGCCAACACGGCGCTCGCCCGCGCGCCCAAGGCGCGCACGGCGGAGGTGCCGCTCGAGCAGGGCCCCCGCCTCGCCAGCCGCGAGGAACCGCCCGACGCGGCGCTCGAGCGCGCCGAGCGCGAGCGCGACGTCCGCGCGGCCATCGCGCAGCTGCCGAGCCGGCAGCGCACGACGCTCATCCTGCGGATGTATCACGATCTCACGCACGAGCAGATTGCCGCGGTGATGGGGGGATCGGTGGGGACGGCGAAGGCGAATCTCTTTCACGCGCTGCGAAAGCTGCGCACGCTGCTCACGAAGGAGTCGGGATCATGAGGTGGGGGCATCTCTCACGCGACGAACTGGTCGGGCTCGTCGACGGGGGCGACTGGGAACATCCGCACCTGGCCTCGTGTGCGCGTTGCCGCCGCGAGGTCGACGAGCTGCGCGCGATGGTTGTGGAACTGCGCGGCGTGCCCGTGCCCGAACCCTCGCCGCTCTTCTGGGAGCACTTGACGCGGCGCGTCCGCGAGGCTGTTGACGCCGAGCCGCGCGCTGGCGGCCGCGTGCACCGCCCGTGGTGGGCGCTCGTGCCCGTTACGCTCGTCGTCGCCGTCGCGTTGGGCCTGCTGTGGTCGACGCTGCCGCCGCCTCAGGATGCCGGTCCCGACGCGCAGACGACGATGGCCACCGCGCTGCCGGACCTGGATCTCGACGACCTGGCCGCGCCGGGCGACGACTCGTGGGAGGTGATGCTGGCGCTCTCCGACGAGGTGTCATGGGAGAACGGGAGCGCGGCGGCCGTGCCGGTGGAGGGTGCCGGTGGGGTCGCGGCGGCATGGCCGGTCGCGGTCGGGCCGTCGAGCGCCGACGAGGCCCTGCTCGCGCTCACGGACGAAGAGCGGGCGCTCGTGCGCGAGCTGTTGATGGAAGAGCAGGGCAGGGGCAACGGCGCGGCGGCGGCGCCGCAAGGTTAGGTGCGTATGCGATACCGAACGTGGATGGGGACGATGGTGCTGGCCGCGCTTCTGGGCTGCGGGGCCGAGGCGTGGGCGCAACCGGCCGGCGCGCGGCGCACCCCGCAGGCTGGCAGGGCCCAGACCGGCGTGGGGGAGAACGGGGCGCTGCGTCCCGCGGAGTTCGCCGAGCTGGTCGATGCGTATGCGGTGGTGCAGGCGCAGAAGCTGCTGGGGCTCGACGAAGAGCAGTACGGCCAGTTCGTGACGAGGTTCCGCAGCTTGCAGGAGGTGCGCCGGAAGTACGCCGGTGAGCGGCTTCGCGCGATCCAGGAATTGAACCGCCTGACGCGGCGCGACTCGGGCAACGAGGCGCTGGAGGCTCAGCTGAAGGCCATCGACGCGCTCGACGCGACGGCTGCCGCCGAGGTGCGCAAAGCCGTGGCCGCTGTCGAGGAGGGGCTGAGCATCCCCCAGCGGGCCCGGTTCCGCGTCTTCGAGGACCTGATGGAGCGCCGCAAGTTCGACCTGCTCGCCCGGGCCCGCTCCCGCGCCCGCTCCCGCTGAATGGGGCGCTCGAATGGGGTCAGGTCTGCGATCGCACATGGGCGATCGCGTGTGCGATCGCAGACCTGACCCCATTTTCCCGATCTCCTGCTACTGTTTTCCTATGGACGCACGACGCTGGGGGGGGCGCCTGGTGGCGCTGGCGGCGGGGCTCTGGCTGGCCGCCTCCGCGGGACCCGCTGCGCAGTCGCCGCCCGCCGCGGCGGCGGCAGCGCCGACGCGGCAGGCGGCCGACAGCCTGGCCCGCAAGATGCTGAGCATCGCCGACTACGGCCGCGCTCCGTTGCGAGGCGCGCGCGTCGTGCCCGTCACGGAGCACGAAGTCAATTCGTACCTCCGCTTCGTCGCGCCCGAACTGCTGCCGCCCGGCGTCACCGACCCGCGCGTGCGGATTGTCGGCGACGGCCGGGTCCAGGGCCGGGCGGTCGTGGACCTCGACGCCGTCCGGCGCGCGCGGCGGTCCGACACGTGGCTCGATCCCGTCCAGTGGCTCACCGGGCGCGTTGAAGTCCACGCCCGGGGGTTTCTCAGGACCGCGCGCGGCCGCGCCACCTTCGAACTCGAGAGCGCCGAAGCGGCGGGCGTTCCGCTGCCGAAGTGGCTGCTGCAGGAGATCGTCGCGTATTACACGCAGTCGCCCGAGTTTCCGGAGGGCATCGACCTCGACGCGCCCTTCGACCTGCCCGCGCGCATCCGCGACATCGAGATCGAACCGCGTCAGGCGTTCGTCATCCAGCAGTAGCCGTGGCCCTCGCCCTCGACGCCCCGCTCTCGACGCTCAAGGGCGTCGGACCGCGCCGCGTCGCCGAGTTCGCCCGCGTCGGCGTGCACTGCCTCGAAGACCTGCTGACGCGGTTTCCGCTCAGGTACGAGGACCGCAGCCATCTCGCGCCCATCTCCGCCATCAGGCCGGGCGCTCCCGCCACGGTCATGGGCACGATCGCGTCGTGCCGGCTCCGCCTGACGCGGCGGCGCGGGTTCACGATCTTCGAGGCCGTCGTGCGCGACGAGGCGGGTGCGACCCTCACCGCCGTCTGGTTCAACCAGCGGTTTCTCCGCGACGTGTTCTCGCGCGGGCAGCACGTGGTGCTGTTCGGACCCGCGCGCGCCGGCCGTTCGGGCGGACTCGAGCTGCAGAACCCGCAATACGAGCTCCTCGGCCGGGAAGGCGAGGACGGCGACGAGCCCGGCCCCGCGGAGCCGGGGGCCGACACCGAACTGCTCCACACCGGGCGCATCGTGCCCATCTACGAGAGGGTGGGCGCCGTCACGCCGCGCGTGCAGCGCTGGCTGGTGCGCGAGGCGCTCGCCGCGCTCCCCGACCCGCTCGACGACCCGATCCCGCCCGGCGTGCTCGCGCAGACAGGGTGGCCGTCGCGGCGCGAGGCGCTCGTGGCGGCCCACTTCCCGCCGCCCGGAGCCGATCTCGACGCGCTCAACGGCTTCCGCTCACCCGCCCAGCAGCGGCTCATCTTCGAGGAGTTCTATTTGTTCCAGCTCGGCGTACTGCTGCGGCGGCGCGCGGGCGCGGCGGAGCGAAAGCCGTTCTCGGTCACGGTGACCGACACCATCCGGGCACGGGCGCGCGCGGTGCTGCCGTTCACGCTGACGCCGGGCCAGCGCACGGCCCTCAAGGAGATCGTCGACGACATGGTGCAGTCCCGGCCCATGCACCGCCTGCTCCAGGGCGATGTCGGCGCGGGCAAGACCATCGTCGCCGTGCTGGCGGCGCTCGTGGCGCTCGAGAACGGCCTGCAGGTGGCCTTCATGGCGCCCACCGAAATCCTCGCCGAGCAGCACCTGGCCTCGCTGGCGCGATGGCTCGCGCCCACCCGGTACGTGCCGGCGCTGCTCACCGGGCGTGTGCCCGCGGCGCGGCGGCGGACGATCAGGGCCGACCTCGCCAACGGACGCGTCCGGCTGGTCGTGGGCACGCACGCGCTCGTGCAGGAAGACGTGGCGTTCAACCGGCTTGGGCTGGCCGTCATCGACGAGCAGCACCGCTTCGGCGTCGTGCAGCGCGCGGCGCTCAGCGCGAAAGGCCTCGTGCCCGACGTGCTCGTGATGACGGCCACGCCCATCCCGCGCACGCTCGCCCTCACGGCGTACGGCGATCTCGACGTCTCGGTCATCCGCGATCGCCCCCCCGGCCGCACGCCCGTGCGCACCCTGGCGAAGCCCGAGTCGCGTCGCGACGAGATCTACGAGCTGCTCCGCGCCGAGCTGCGGGCGGGACGGCAGGCCTACGTCGTCTATCCGCTCATCGACGAGAGCGAGAAGGTCGATCTCCGGGC
>JAHDVQ010000009.1:51143-53111 GCA_023384595.1 Vicinamibacteraceae bacterium
GCGGAGAAGGACCTCGAGCTGCGCGGGCCGGGAGACTTCTTCGGGACGCGGCAGGCCGGCATGCCCACCCTGCGGATGGCGGACCTCGTGCGCGACCAGGCGCTGCTCGAGCGCGCACGCCAGGCGGCCGAGGCGTGGCTCACGACGCCGGCGGGCGTGTCGCTCGATCGCGAGGCGTTCGAGCCCGCGTGGGTTGCGCGCTTCGGACTGGCGGGGGTGGGCTGACATGCTGCGCGTGGTCGCCGGCCGCTTCAAGGGGCGCCGCCTGGCGACCCCGCGATGGGCCGGTCTGAGGCCCACGTCGGATCGGCTGCGCGAGACGCTCTTCAACATCCTCGCGCCGCGCATCGGCGGCGCGCGCGTGCTCGACGGCTTTGCCGGCACGGGCGCCCTGGGCATCGAAGCGCTCAGCCGGGGCGCCGCGCACGTCACCTTCGCCGAGTCCGATCGGCGCGCGGTTGCCCTCACGACGGGGAACCTCGCCCGGTGCGGCGCGACCGACGGCTATACTATCTGCGCGATCAGGATCGGGTCGTCCGTGGCGCCCTGGGCCGAGGCGTCGTTCGACCTCGTGCTGCTCGATCCGCCGTACGAGGATCCGGACATCGACGCCTACCTCGCCCTGGCGGCCCGGTGGCTGGCGCCGGGCGGACTGGTCGTGCTCGAACACGCCGCGCGCCGGGCGGTGCCCGCGCGAGCCGGCGGGCTGGAGCGGCGCCGGAGCGTCAGGGCCGGAGACAGCGCGCTCGCCTTCTACGCGCGCGCAGAGGGTGCCGAGGCGGCGGCCGCCTCGTCCGGGGCCGCCGCGACGGGCGGCGAGGCTGGAGACCGAACCGATGACTGATCGCCCGCGCCTGGCCATCTACCCGGGCTCGTTCGATCCGCTGACCAACGGCCACGTCGACATCATCCGGCGCGGCGCGCGGCTCTTCGACCGGATCGTGGTCGCGATCCTGCGGAACATCGAGAAGCAGCCGCTCTTCTCGGTCGACGAGCGCATGGCCATCGCGCGCGAGGTGTTCGCGGACCTCCCGGGCGTGGAGGTGGACGCCTTCGAGGGGCTGCTCGTGGACTACGCGCGGCGGCGCGGCGCGACGGCCATCGTGCGCGGCTTGCGCGCCATCTCGGACTTCGAGTACGAGATGCAGATGGCGTTGATGAACCGCCGCCTGCACGAGGACGTGGAAACCGTGTTCATGATGCCGGCCGAGAGCTACAGCTACGTCAGCTCGCGGCTGGTGAAGGAAGTCTTCGCGCTCGGCGGCGACGTCGCCGGGCTGGTGCCGCCGCTGGTCGAGGCGCGGCTGCGCGCGTCGCGCCTGCGCGACACGCCGGGGAAGAGGTGAACATGCTCGCGGAACGAATGGGGCGCGTGGCGACCTCGCCGACGCTGAAGGTAGCGGCGGAAGCCGAGAAGCTGCGTCGTCAGGGCGTCGACGTGGTCGACTTCGGGGCGGGGGAGCCCGATTTTCCGACGCCTGAGCACGTGAAGGCGGCCGCGCACGCGGCCATCGACGCGAACTTCACCAAGTACACCGTGAACGCCGGCACGGCGGACCTGCGGGGCGCCATCGTCGAGCGCTACCGGCACGACTACGGCATCGAGGTCACCGAGGCCGAGACCATCGTGTCGGCGGGGGGCAAGCAGGCGCTCTTCAACGCCATGCTCGCCATCTTCAACGCCGGCGACGAGGTCATCACGCACTCGCCGGGCTGGCCGACCATCGTCGAGCAGATCAAGCTGTCCGAGGCTGTCCCGGTCAGCGTGCACGCACGGCCCGAGGACGGCTTCGCCATCACGGCGGCCCCCTTCATCGAGGCCATCACCCCCAGGACGCGCGGCATCGTCATCAACTCGCCCTGCAATCCGACCGGCGCGCTCATGTCGGAGGGGGAAATGCGCCTGCTCGCCGACGAGGCGGCCAGGCGCGACATCTGGATTCTCGTGGACCTCTGCTACGAGAAGCT
>JAHDVQ010000009.1:53211-54524 GCA_023384595.1 Vicinamibacteraceae bacterium
CCCGCCGTCGTCCTGTCGCTCGAGCGCCTCAACCGCATCCTCGAGATCGACGAGGCCAACCTGCTGGCCGTCGTCGAGCCCCACGTGATCACCGCCGATCTCAACGCGGCGGCAGAGCGGGTGGGGCTGCACTATCCGCCAGACCCCGCGAGCCTCGACAAGTCGACGATTGGCGGGAACCTCGCCGAGTGCGCGGGAGGGCCCCGCGCATTCAAGTACGGCACGACACGGCGCTACGTCCTCGGGCTCGAGGCGGTGCTCGCGAGCGGCGAGATCGTGCACACAGGCGGGCGCACCGTGAAGAACGTCGTCGGCTACGACCTCACGCAGTTGCTCGTGGGATCGGAGGGCACGCTGGCCGTCATCACGAAGGCGACGCTCAGGCTGGTGCCGCGGCCGCCGGCACGCCAGTCCGTGAAGGCCAGTTTTGCGAGCGTGGCCGCGGCGGCGGAGGCCGTGATCGAGATGGTGCGCGCGCGCGTCGTGCCGGCCGCCGTCGAGCTGATCGACCGCGAGTCGCTCGAGGCCGTCGCGCGCTACACGGGGAGTGAGGCCCTTGCGTCGGCCGGCGCCGAGGCCGTGCTGCTCATCGACGTCGACGGCCTGCCAGCGGCGGTGGCCGAGGAAGTGCCCCGCGTCGTCGAGGCCTGCCGGCGTGCCGGCGCGCGCGAGATCGTGGTCGCGGCCACCGGCACGGAGCGCGACGAGCTGTGGCGGGTGCGCCGCGAGCTCTCGTTCGCGCTGCGCGCCATCGCCCCAATGAAGATCAACCACGACGTCGTGGTGCCGAAAGGACGCGTGCCCGAGTTGGTGGCGCTCATCGCGCGGCTGCGCGAGCGCTACCGCCTGACGGTGCCGTGCTTCGGGCACGCCGGCGACGGCAACATCCACGTGAACATCATGGTGGACCCGGCGGATCCCGACGCCCTCGCCCGGGCGCGGGCCGCCGAAGGCGAGCTGTTTCCAGGCGTCGTGGCCCTCGGCGGTTCCATCAGCGGGGAGCACGGGATCGGGCTCACCAAGGCACCGTATCTCGGCGTCGAGCTCGACGAGGCGACCATCGCGCTCATGCGGCGCGTCAAGCAGGCCTTCGACCCGCTCGGCATTCTCAATCCGGGGAAGATCTTCAGTTCCCAGTAATCAGTTCTCAGTTATCAGTCAGGCATCCGGCATCCGGCGTCCGGCGTCCGGCGTCCGGCGTCCGGCCGGAAGCCCGGAGCCAACTGATAACTGAAAACTGAAAACTGATGACTGACTTATCCCCATCGCCCGGGTAGCCGCGTCCCGCAGCCGGGACAGGTGCCGGCAGGGGT
>JAHDVQ010000216.1 GCA_023384595.1 Vicinamibacteraceae bacterium
CGTGCATCCGGAGGCTGGCCCGCTTCGTAGTTCCTGTCGGCTTTGATCATCATCAAGAATCGCACAACGTCTCCTTCCTCTCTTGAGCGTGACGACGCCGGGCGGTACCGGCCCCTATTGATACGACGAACGAGCCGGCGCCGGATCGACACGCCCGCGCGATGCTCCACGAAAGGCGTCGGGTTGGCCCGTGGCAGCTGGTTGGGCGGCCGCGGGTCGGGCGGCCGCGGACCCGGCGGCCGCGGGACGCGCGGCTTCGCCCCTGCGCAGCGGCAGCAGGGCACGCACCCGCTCATCGCGCAGAAACAGCGCGCCCCAGGCGAGCACGCCGAAGTACACCGGAACGAGCGTGTGGCTGACGAGCGGATCGCCCACTCGCACGTGCGTGGCTACCGCGCCGCCGAAGTAGCCGGTGAGCAGGACGGCACCCAATACCGATGTGGTGGGCACAGCGTAGGTCATGGCGCAGACGAGCTGAAGAACTCCCAGGGTCACCACGACGCTGGCCGGGTACCCGAGTTGCGTCGTCCCCTCGACGACGGGAGCGAGTTCGAGCAGCTTGCCGGCGGCATCGAGGAGCAGTAACGAGACGAGCAGACCGCTGATGGCGCGGCCGGTGCGAACAATCCAGGCCCTCGGCATTGATGTCCTCCCGAGCGCGCTGTGCGGCGCTCTGTCAGGACGTCGAGCGACCGGGCTCGGAATCGACAGCGCCAGCGACGCCGTGGCAACGACCGGATCGACGCCGGGCAGAGGTCACACCAGAGGTCACGTGCTGCAGAGCGCGTGCACTGGCAGAGCTGGAGGCATCCTGATAACGTAGCGCCCACGCGTCCAGGAGGCCGAGCCATGCTGCCAGGGATTGGCGCCTATCACCCCATCATCGTGCACTTCGTCGTGGCGCTCCTCATCGTAGGGGTCGTGCTCAGGCTCGTGTCGTTGACGGGCAGGCTGGCCTTCACCAACGCGGCGGCCACGACGCTCATCGTCCTGGGCACGCTGGCTTCGTTTGCCGCCGTGAAGTCGGGCGAAGACGCGCACGGGCCCGTCGAGCGCGTGCCCGGCGCCCGGGCGGCGGTCGTGGAACACGAGGAGTGGGGCGAGCGCGCCCGCAACGTCTTCGTCGTGGTCTCGCTGCTCGAACTCGCCGTGCTGGCCCTGCGATCGAGGCAGCAGCGTTACGCGCGCGGCGCGGCGGTCGCCGCCGGCGTCGTGGGTCTGGTGGGCGCGTTCGTGCTCTACGAGGCCGCGTCGCATGGCGGCGCGCTGGTCTACGAGCACGCGGGCGGCGTGGGTTTGCGAACAGGCAATCCGGCCGACGTCAACCGGCTCTTCATCGCCGGCGTGTATCACCAGGCGGTGCAGGACCGGCAGGCCGGCCGGGGTACGCAGGGCGCGGATCTGGTGGACATGGCGGCGGCGCGCTTTCCGGACGACCTCGAACTCCAACTGCTCTCGATCGAGTGGACCACCGACGTGCGGCGTGACCCGGACGCCGCGCTCGCGCGGCTCGATGCGCTCCGGATCCCGCAGGAGGGGGCACGGCTGCGCACGCGCGCCGGCCTCGCCCGGGCGGCGGCGCTCAGGGCGCAGGGCAACGTCGACGGCGCGCGCGCCGTGCTCCAGACGCTGCTGGCCGAGTTCCCCGAGAACCGGCAGGTGCAGCAGCGGCTCGCGGAGCTGGACGCCCGCTGAGATCGCTCCGCTCGCGCCTCGAGCCTGAAGCCTGGAGCCTGGAGCCTGGAGCCCGACACTGCCGGGGGCCGGATGTCGGAGGACCTGGTCGACACCGCCGGTAGTCGGTAGCCGGTAGCCGGATGCCTGTCAGTAGCGCTCCCAGCGGATGACGTCGGCGAGGCTGCGCTTCTCGACCTCGGGCGCTTCGGCAGGGACGCCGATCGCGACGAGCGCCAGCAGGCGCTGGTCGGGGGGGGCGCCGAGCATGGAGCCGATGATCTCCGCATACGGCGTCTGATACCCGCCCACCCAGCACGCGCCGAGCCCGTGCGCGTGCGCCGCCAGCAGCAGGTTCTCGGTCGCCGCCGACCCGTCCTCGACCCAGAACTCGTTCGGCCCGCAGAAGACCGCGATGCACACGGGTGCGGCGGTGATGAACGCGGCGTGTCCGGTCGCCTCGGCGATTCGGGTGCGGGCGGCCGCATCCTGCACGACGACGAAGGTCCAGGCCTGCCGGTTGAAGGCGGTCGGCGCGAGGCGCGCGCAGTCGACGATGTCGTTCAACGTGTCGCGGGGGATGGGGTCGGGGCGGAATGCCCGGATGCTGCGGCGGGTCTTCAGGCAGGTGATCGCGTCCATGGCGACAGTGTAGCGGGATCAGGGCGTTGGGCGTTGGGCGTTGGGCGCTGGGCGTTGGGCGTTGGGCTCCAGGCTCGGAGCTCGAGGCTCGAGGCTCGAGGCGCCAGGCTCGAGGCTCGAGGCGCCAGGCTCGAGGCGCCAGGCTCGAGTCACCAGGCTCGAGTCACCAGGCTCGAGGCGTCGGGCTTTCCGTGTTGGAACACACGACTGCTGGCGTTCGTCTCATTCGACATCCCACACGGCGACGCGGTCACCAGGGCCTCGAGGAGGCAGGAAGGAAGCGGTGCGGCCATGGCACCCACGGTCGCGGCAGTTGAGACACTCGAACGGGTTCGTTTTGGCGCCGGCGGCGGCATCTACCACGTGGTGGCCACCGCGGCCGAGACCGGCAACACGATCTACGCCTTCGAGGCGACGGAGCCGCCGGGCGGCGGTCCGCCCCTGCACACCCACGCCGGGGAGGAGGAGTTCTTCCTCGTGCTCGAGGGCGAGGTGTCGTTCTACGTCGGCGGGCAGGCGATCAGTGGCGGCCCCGGCACGTCGGCGTTCGCCCCGCGCGGGGTGCCGCACTGCTTCAAGAACACCTCGACGCGCGACGCCCGGCTGCTCGTCCTCTTCACGCCGGCGGCCATCGAAGGGTTCTTCAACGAGTACGGCGCGGCCGACGAGGATGGCGGCGCGCCGCCGAACGAGATCCTGCTGCGGCGCATCGAGGAGGTCGGCCCACGTTACGGCCTCGAGGTGTTGGGGCCGTCGCCCCTCTAGCGTGCAGGGGCCGGACCGCGGCTGTAGGGGCCGGCTTAAGCCGGCCCCTACAGCGGCCCCCACAGCGACCCCTACTTGAGGGACTTCAGGTACGCGACGAGCGCTTCGACATCGGCCGCCGGCAGCGCCTTGTAGGACTTCATGGGCGGCTTGGCCGTCGACTTGAACTTCTTCTCGGCCTCGCGCGGCTCGACGATCCACAGGCGGATGTCGTGCTCGTTGAGCTTCTTGCCCACGCCGTCGAGCGGGTACTTCTTGTTGCCCTTCCCCGCCACGGCGTGGCACATCGAGCACTTCTGAGCCTCGTAGACCTTGGCGCCCTTCTCGGCGTCGGTCTGCGCAGAGGCGGTGGCGGCGAAGCCCAGGGCAACGCACGCGGCAACAGTGAGAGCGGCCAGCTTCATGAGTCCCTCCTGAGAGCGAGTGCCTGAAGTCATCTTGCGGGATTGCGTCCGGCGACGCAAGGGCCGGTTGCGCGCGACGAGCGCGGCTGAACCGCAGCGCCCACGAGCATGGCGTCTGAAGCGGGGCGTGTCAGCCGTCTTCACTCCTGTATCACTTCCCGCGCCAGCAGCCGGCCATCGTGCAGGCGGTAGACGGGATAGTCGCGCGGACCGCGTCCCCACTGCACCGCGAGCGCCCGGTCGAAGAAGTTCCACACGAGCAGCCCATCGTCGCTCTCGGCCTCGAGGAGCGCCGCCGCGAGCGCCCCGAGCGGCTGGGCGAGGTCCACGAACACGGTGCCGGCGGAGAACTCCCGCGTGGTTTCGAAGTACTCGCCCTTCACGCCGTTGGTGTAGTGGCCCTGGTTGAGGGCCGCCGACGGGGTGAGCGCCGTCACGCGGAAGCCTTCGACGGCCACCGTGGCCGGCTCGACGAGCCGCTCGACCACCACGCCGTGCTGCCGGAGCTTGGCCACGACAGCCGGCTCCGCGTTCGAGATGAGGTAGCCGCGCGGAAGCCGCACGCTGCGTTTGGCCGTGAACCGCGCGAGGTAGGGCAAGTCGGGGTAGGTCCGCGTCCGCTCCGTTGGCCGCACGCGGGGACGCCCACCGGGGCCCTCCGTGATCTCCATCTCGTAGCCCTGGACGGTGATTCGCTCGTCGATCGGCTCCTGATTCGTCTCGACGATGAACGTGCTGACGCCCGGGGGGGACCCGCTGCGCGCGACTGCCCGCCGGTCGGCCTCGCGCACGACGCGCACCATCTCGTCGCGGTGCTCGAGGGCGAAATCGAGGAACGCGCGCAGCAGGTGGTAGCAGCCGCGCACGCGGGTCTCGAAATCGACATACGGATACTGCTCGTTGAGCACCGACAGGCGGTTGCGCAGGCCGACGTAGTTCGAGAGATAGCGCGGTTGCGGCTCGAGCGGGATCCAGCCCTTCGCGGGCTCGCGCGGATCGACGAAGTCCCCGTGCGGGATGACCGGCGTGTCGTACTGCTCGCGCATCCGCCGCGAGATGTCCGGCCACATGGTCTTCTCCATGTAGGCGAGCACGCCCGGATCGCCGTTGGGGTTGAGCCCCCACGTCCACGTGACCGGCTCCTGGTGATACGAGCCGTTGTGTGTGTGGCTGTCGAGGAAGAACACCGGGTCCCAGCGGTTCAGGACGTGGACCAGACCGGCCACCTCGGGACTTTCAATCTTCATCCCATCGCGATTGAGGTCCAGGTTCTGGCCGTTGGGGCGCGTGCCCACGCCCTGGGCCGGCCCCTTCTGGTTCGTGCGGTTCTCCGGGCTGATCCGCTCGTTGCCGTCGGCGTTGAACACGGGCACGACCAGCAGCACCAGCTTCTCGAGGTAGTCCGGCGTTCGACGCTGGACGATGTCGCGCACGAGCATGAGGAGTGCATCCTTGCCCTCGACCTCGCCGCCGTGAATGTTGGCCTGGAGGTAGACGACCGCGCGGTCGTCGCCCCGGAGGGCGGCCGGCGACGCCGGCGCCGGGTCGCCGACGACGAGCATCGGGATGGCGCGGCCCTCGGCGCTCACGGCCAGTGTCTCGACACGGATGAGCGGGCTCTCGCGCTGCAGCGCGCGCACGAACCCCACGACGTCGGCCAGGCGTGATGTCGCGGTGAAGCCGCTCGCCTCGGCCACGGTCAGCGGCTGCGGCGTGGGCCGGGACTGTGCGGCGGCGTCGGAAACCAGGGCGGACGAGGCAAGAAGGGCGGATGAGGCGAACAGAACTGACGACGCGAGCAGGGCGGATGAGGTTCGCAAGACTAGGTGTGGTCGCGGCATGGCGCCTGACTGTATCAGACGTCCGGCGTCCGGCGTCCGGCCTCCGGCTCCGGCGGTTCACTCAGGCTGACGACGCGCGGCCAGCGCCATGCGCACCGCGCTCTCGAGTTCTTCAGGCTTCGTCGTGGGGGAGAAGCGTTCGAGCGGGGTGCCGTCGCGGCCGATCAGGAACTTGGTGAAGTTCCACTTGATGGCCCGCGTCAGGAAGCCGCCGA
>JAHDVQ010000010.1 GCA_023384595.1 Vicinamibacteraceae bacterium
TCGGAGCCCGGCACATCGTGAAGCCCGTCGGCTGCACGCCGGGGGTCGTGTCGGTCGCATATGGGCCGCTGCCCGTCATGTCGAGCGAGCAGACGTCGGGACAAAGGAGCAGACCGAAGGTGGAGAGCCAGCCGAACTCGAACTGGTCGACGTCGGCGAGCGTCCGGATGCCGAGGCCGTTCAGGTAGGGCCGCGAGAGCGGACGACGCTCGGCCGTGAACGCACCGTAGACAGTGCTGCGCGTGCCGAAGAGCTGGCGGGTGATCTCGTTCGAGACCGCTTCGGCGAACGCCTCGTGCCACGCCACCCAGCGGGCGACACGGCCAGTGTGTGTCGAGCCGTGAACCAGCAGGTACGTCGCGAGCTTCTCCTCGCCGCTTGTGTGCTGGTAGGCCCACAGGTGGACGAGTTCGTGGAGGATCGTGTCGACGTTGAAGTGGTCGATCTGGCTGTTGCGCACGAGGTAGACGATGTCGTTGTGCGGGTTGCAGTAGCTCGATTCGATGCCGTCTCCGATGACCGGGTTCTCGTGCGGGTAGAGGAACGCGACGGAACGATCGCCGCGGAAGCCGAAGTCGCCGAGCCCCTCGATGAGGTTCATGCCCCGGCTCGCGACGAGCCAGATCTCCGCGTGGCGGCGCTCGGTGAACCCGCCGAGCTCCTGGCTGCCGCCCGCGCGGAAGTTGATGTTGCCGAAGTCGACGACCGGCCCCGAGCGCTTGTCGCCGTCGGAGTCCTGCCGTGCCGTGATCCACTTCACGTCGTACAGGACGCGCGTCGACTGCTCGAGCAGCTGCTCGAGCGCTTCCTGTGCCGCGGCCGTCGCGAGGCTCGTGAGCACACCGCCAGGGACGAGGAGCGAGGCGACGTCGACGAACTTCTTGAGCAGGCTGTCGTTTGGCGGATAGATGCGCAGCCGGTCGCTCTTGAACTGCACGCGCACGCGGAACAGCCGTTTGGTCTCGTTCTTGGTGTGGCGCACCTCGAAGTTGCCGTCGGCGTCGGTCGTCGTCTCGCCCCACTCGTCCCATGTGGGATCGGCGCCGAACTGCTTGGCCGAGACCTGCACCTTCACGCCGGCGAGCGGCGCGGCGTTGCCGAACGACGTGGAGACGGTCGCGAGCGGCGCGACGTCGGCGAGCTGGGGGACGACGTTGATCCGACCACGAAGCGTCCAGACGACCTGAGCCATGACCTGCCTCCTGCGCTGGCGGCACCGAAGCCCCCGGCGGTGCTCGAGACGGATCGGGCATCGATCCGGGTCCGGGCCGCCGCGTTCGTGTGAGACCGCACTCCCCCCAAGCGCCGTGCGCGCTCGAGGGTGGACACAGCTCAGCGGGCGCTGCCGTACGGCCGAGCTGTGTCCAGGCACGTCGGGTTTCGGCGCTGGAACGGTCGACACCCGAAAGGAGCTGGACCCGATGCGTCTGCGTCACAGGAATCTCTCGGCCCGGACGGCAATCCTCCCCGTCACCGCGTTCGTGCTGATGACCGCCGCGCCGGCCGACGCGACCATTCTCACCTTCGACCAGACCCGCGCCGTCTCTGGCGGCCCGGTCGTGCCGACCTTCGGTGGCGCCAGCGTGCCCGACGGGTACGGCGACCGTGTCACGGGCGCTTCCGTCGACGTCCCCGGCGGTGTCTTCACCTACGGCGAGGCCGGCGAGGGCTTCACCCCGAACGTCGTGGCGGACTTCTTCTCTGGCTCGGCCTCTCCAGTCGGTCCGGGGGTGAGCCTGTGGGAAGACGGTTACGGCGATCTCCTCAACGTGCTCTTCGTGAACAACAACTCGGGCTTCCTCGGCGTGCGCCTGACGGCCGATGCCGGCTTCAGCGTGGGCCTGTACGGCTTCGACCTCGCGGGCTGGCCGAATGCCGACTACGTCATCGACGCCGTGCGCGTGTTCGGAGGAACCACGCTGCTCTTCGAGCAGACCACCGTGCTCGTCGAGGGGAACTTCACCGGCCCGCGCCACACGGCGTTCGCGTTCGCGGCGCCGCTCGTCGCGAGCGAGCTGCTCATCGAGATCGCATTCGGCAACCTGCCGGGCAGCCAGCACGACAACATCGGCATCGACAACATCCGGTTCGGACAGAGCCCGCCGCCCGCGCCTCCGGACGATCCACCAGCCGCAGTGCCCGAACCCGGCACGCTCGCGCTCGTCGCCCTCGCGATCGTGGGTCGAGGGCTGTGCCGGCGGCGGATATCGAGCGCTCTGTCGCGTGCGCCAGTGCAACCGGAGCGCTGACCCCAGTTTCTCAGGAACAGGAGTCCACCTTGGCGACCAAGACCTCGTGCGTCGAACGTGAACCCCTGTCGAAGCTGCAGGAGACCGGCACGGCGTCCGTCCTCAGCGACAGCCTGCCGCAGTCGAGCGTCTACGACGTCGTGAGCTTCATCGAGCTCGACATCGCCGAGTCGGCTTCGTCGGGCCAGGTCACGTCGACGCCTACAATCACTGGAATGACCGCTGGCGCGACACGAGCCGGCCGCCCAACCGGCCCGACACGATCCAGTGCTTCGACCACGCCAGGTACCAGCTGCTCGTGGCCGGTCACGACACGACCGATCACAGGCCGGACTCGACGACCTACCAGGTGTACACCACGGCGGGCGGCGTCGACCTGAACGAGACGGCCGAGGGCGTGCGGCACCTCAAGCGGACGCTCGCCCGGGGTGTGCCCGTGCTCGTGGGCATTCTCCTCGCGAGCGACGACGCCCCGCCTGAGCTGCGCAACAGGGACAAGACCACGAACCACTACGTGGTGATCGTCGGGGATGGGCAGGGATGCCGCGGGGCCATTCTTCCTGTTCCTCGACCGTCTGCTCGACTCGGTGCCGAGGGGTTCTACTTCAGGCCGAGCCTGAAGCTGGAGCACGACGGGGAAAAGCGCCTCGTGACGCAGGTCCGCGAGATACGCTGAGGCTGGTGGCGCGTGCCGCGGTCGAGCGCGCCGGCCGAAGTCGCGCTCCGACCGCAACGCCAGGCGCGCGAGGCGCGGTGCTATGATGCCAGGCGGGTATCCGCCTCGCATCTTCATGACCGATCCGCCTCCCGGCGCCGTGACCCTGTGGCTGCAGCGCTGGCGCGACGGCGAGCGCGACGCGCTCGAGCACGTCGTGCCGCTCGTCTACGACGAGCTGCGCCAGGCGGCGCGCCGGCAGATCAGCCGCGAGTCGCCGGGCCACACGCTCTCGGCCACCGCGCTCGTGCACGAGGTCTACCTGCGGCTCCTGCAGCGGCGGCAGATCGTCGGCGACGACCGTCACGCCTTTCTCGCCGTCGCGACGCAGACGATGCGCCGCATCCTCGTCGAGCACGCACGCCGGCGCAAGCGCCTCAAGCGCGGCGGCGACCAGATGGTGGCGCCGCTCGCGGACGGCGATGACGTGGCGCTCGTGCCAGAGGGCGAGGTCGACGAGCTGCTCGCGCTCGACACCGCGCTGACCGAGCTCGCGCGCCTCGACGACCGCGCCGCGCGTGTCGTCGAGCTCCGCATCTTCGCAGGTCTGACGCTCGAAGAGACCGCCACCGCGCTCGACCTGTCGACGAAGACCGTGCAGCGGTCGTGGACGACCGCGCTGGCGTGGCTGCGGAAGGAGGTCGCGGGCGGCATCGCGCGATGAGGGGCGGGCGGCCCCGCGCCGAGCGGGTGGGTCGCGCAGGCGCGCCGCAGACTCTGGAGGGGACGTGGGCACCGACACCGGGCGCTGGCAACGGCTCGAGCAGCTGTTCCACGAGGGGCTGGCCGTGCAGGAGCGCGAGCGGGGCGCGTGGCTCGCCGTGGCGTGCGGCGGCGACGACGCGCTGCGGGCGGAGGTCGAGGCCATGCTCGCCGCGCAGCGTGAAGACCGCCCGCTCGGCCTCGAGCGCTGGGTCAACGACGAGCCCCTGGAGCACGCCGAAGCCGACGGGTTCCCGGGCCGCCGCCTCGGCCCCTGGCAGGTCCGCGACCTGATCGGCCGAGGCGGCATGGGCCGCGTCTACCTCGCCGAGCGCGCCGACGGCCAGTTCGAGCAGCGCGTGGCGCTGAAGGTCGCCGACGCCGCGGCGCTGTCGCGCGACGGGGCGGCGGCCTTCGACGCCGAGCGCCGCATCCTCGCGCGGCTCTCGCACCCCAACGTCGCCCGCCTGCTCGACGCCGGCTTCACGCCGGAGGGCACGGCCTACCTCGTGATGGAGTACGTCGATGGCGCGCCGATTGTCGAGTACTGCGACGAGCGGCGGCTCACGATCGACGAGCGACTGCGGCTGTTCCGCGTCGTCTGCAACGCCGTGCAGCACGCGCACGGCTCGCTCGTCGTCCATCGCGACCTCAAGCCGTCGAACATCTTCGTCACGCGCGCCGGCGAGGTGAAGCTGCTCGATTTCGGCATTGCGAAGCTGCTCGAGCCCGACTCGCCGGCCCGCGAGATCACCGCGCCGGGGCGGCGGCCGCTCACGCCCGACTACGCGGCGCCCGAGCAGGTGCTCGGCGGGACGGTGACGACGGCGACCGACGTCTACGGGCTCGGCGTCGTGTTGTACGAGCTCATCGCCGGACGGCGGCCCTTCGACGGCGACGTCGCGCCCGACCCGCACGCGCTCCCGGCCTGGGTGACCACCGAGCCGTCGGCGCCGAGCGTGGTCGTGGCCGCCCGGGGGCCGCGCGAGACGCCTCGCGAGCGCGCTGCGGATCTCGCGGCCCAGATGAGAGCGACGACAGCCGCGAAACTCTCGCGCCGGCTGGCGGGCGACGTCGATCGAGTGGTACTCAAGGCCCTGCAGCGCGAGCCCGCCGCGCGCTACGCGTCGGCGGGGCAGCTTGCCGAGGAGGTGGACCGGCTGCTCGACGGGCGGCCGGTGATCGCTCAGCCCGACACGGTCGGCTACCGCGCGCGACGCTTCGTCTCGCGGCATCGGCTGGCTGTCGCGCTCGGCACGGCGGCGCTCGGCGTGATCGTGGCCTTCGCCGTGGTCGCGAGCCTGCAGGCGCGCGCGCTCGCCATCGAGCGCGATCGCGTGCGGCTCGAGGCCGAGCGCGCCCAGCGCGTCGTGGCGCTCGTGGGCGACCTCTTCGCGCTGGCCGAGCCCGCGCCGGGGCAGGGCGAGACGATCACCGCCGGCGAGCTGCTCGATCGCGGGACCGAGCGTATCGACGCGGGTCTTGCCGACGACCCCGCGTCGCAGGAAGCCCTCTACGGAGTCGTGGGACGCATCTATGCCAGCCTCGGACTGCACGCTCGAGCAGGGGACGTCTTCGATCGGGTCGTCGACCTGCAGCGACGCGCCGGCCGCGGCGAAACAGGCGACGCGGCCGACGCCATGCACGCGCTCGCCGGGCAGCGTCTGCTGCAGAACGAGTACGCGGCGGCCGAGCGCTGGTATCGCGAGGCGCTCGCGCTGCGCGACGCGCTCGGCGCGCCGGCCTCCGAGCGCGCGGCGACGCTCGAGGGGCTCGGCCGGCTGCTGAGCGTGACCGGGCGGCACGAGGCCGCCATCGCGCCGCTGCGCGAGGCCGTCGTCCTGCGGCGCGAGGAGCGCACACCGCCGGAGGGCGTCATGTCGGCGCTGCACGAGCTGGGGCTGGCCCTGCACCGCACGGGCGCCATGGCCGAGGCCGACGAGCTGTTCCGGGAGGCGGTCGAGATCGGCCGCACGCTGCCGCCCGACGCGCCGGCGCTGGTGGAGGCGTCGCTGCACCTCGCGCGGTTCGTGCATCACTTCGGACGAGACCCCGCGGGCGCCGAGCCGATCTACCGCGAGACCGTGGCGAGCGCGCGACGCGCCTACGCCAGCGACCACCAGAGCCTGGCCACCGCGCTCGGCGAGGCCGCGCGCAACCTGCGCGACCTCGGACGCGTCGACGAGGCCGAGCCGCTGATGCGCGAGGCGCTCGGCATGCTCGAACGCCTCTACGGCGAGCGCCACCGCGAAGTCGTCATCGCCAAGCAGGGCCTCGGCAGCATCGTCGCAGCCCGTGGAGACCACGAGGAGGCCGAGGGGCTGTATCGCCGTGCCCTCGTGGGGGCGCGAGAGGTGCTCGGCGCTGCGCACCCGCTGACGCTCGGTGCGCAGCGCGCGCTCGCTGCGCATCTCGAGCACCGGGGGCGGTTCGACGAAGCCGGCCGCCTCCGACAGGCGGAGCTCGCCGCCGTTCTCGCGGCGCAGGGCGAGCGCGACGTCTATGCCGCCATCGCCCTCGCCGGGCTCGGCCACCACCACCTCCGTGCCGGACGGCCCGACCGGGCCGAGGAGTACTTCCGGCGCGCACTCGCCGTGCGCGAGCAGGTGCACCCGCCGGATCACTGGCGGGTGGACGAAGCGCGGGCTGCCCTCGGCGCCTGCCTCGTGCGGCAGCGCCGGTTCGGCGAGGCCGAGTCGCTGCTCGTGCAGGCGTATGAGCGCCTGTCGGCGTCGCGGGGAGCCGCAGCCGCCGAAGCGCGAGAGGCCCTCGACGGTGTGGTCGCGCTCTACGAAGCGTGGGGCCGGCCCGACACGGCTGCCACCTACCGCGCGCGGTGACGGCCAGGCTCATCTGACGTGACACCCTTGCGGAGAGATCCGATGCCCGACGCGCGCCGTCTCGCAATCCTGCTGCTGATGACAGCGAGCCTCGCGGCTGCACGACCTTCCGCGGGGTTCGCCTCATACCCCGGCGCGCGACGGCTCTGCGCCGAGCACGTGAGCGGCACGCCGATACACCTCACGTGGCGCTCGTATGCCACGCGCGACAGTCTCGACACCGTGGTCGCGCACTACGAAAGAGCGACGGGACGGAAGGCGACAACGCTGGCGAGCGGCGAGCGCCGGCTCGAGTGGAACGCCAATCACAAGCTGGGGATCTACCCCGCGGCGGACAACGACCGGTTTCCCCACTGTGAGACCAAGCCGACCCGCGACGAGCGGACCGTCATCCTGATCTCGACCGCGGTGGGGCGGTAGCTGGCCCGGATGCTGTGGGCGGGCGCCGTGATGCCGGCCCGTGAGGAGCCGAAGGGGTGCGCAGCCACTCGCCAGAGGTCAGCAGGCCTGCAGGCCTCGCGCGGTCCTCAAGCGCTCCCGGCCACGGCAAGGCCGATCACGGCAGCCCGCTCTCGGGCTTGCTCGCGACGAGCACGGGGATCGCGTCGAAGCGAATGCACGACCCGCATCAGTGCCGGGTGGGCGGTCTTCGTCGGTGGCGCCGGTCCTGCCGCCCTGTTACGTGGCGGTGATCACCGCCAGGTGCTGCCGCGTCGCCCCCTTCACCGCGCGCAGCGGAATGCTGCCGTCGAAGGTGGCCAGCGTGCCGTCCATGCGCGTCGCGAGGCCGAGCAGGTACACGTCGGTGAGCTGACGGTGCGAGACGACGACCGACGCGTCGAAGAGCGATGCGTCACGGAGCGACACGGCATCGGGCCAGAAGTCGTGGTGCGGGCTCGAGCAGAACGTCCGCAGGCTGGCGACGAGCGTGGTGCGGTCGGCCTCGACGCCCGCCCCGGGGTGGCTGAGGATTCGGAGGAAGCCGTTCTCGGTGAGCGGGCACGTGGCCCACCCCCGCATGTGGTGATCGGCAAACCAGTCGTGCGCGATCTCGTGATGGACGTGCGAGTCGGCGAAGAGGGCGATGAGGACGTTCACGTCCAGCAGCAGCCGGCCGCGCCTACTCATCGTCGCGGAGCCGGTTGACCAGTTCCAGGGTGAGCACGGGCGCCCCCGCGCGCCGGGCGAGCAGCGGGACGCCATTGCGCACCCGCTGCCTCGACGGCCTGCGTTGGAGCGCTTGGCGCAGCAACTCCGACACGACCTGCCCGGTCGTCGTGCCGCGGACCCGGGCGATCTCCTTCGCCGCCTGCAGCACGTCCAGCTCGAGATCCAGCGTCGTGCGCATGCGGGGATCATCACGCATCACGCATCAGATGTCAACGTGACGTGACAGGCAGGATGTTCTCAGTTCCAAGGCCTTCGGCGTCCGCCGCAAGTCTTCGACCTCTCCCGCCGGGTCCGAGCCCCAGGCAGGGCTATCTGCCGCCGGTCGCCACCTCGCACGCCACGCGACGGTAGGCAAGATCGAACCCGCGCGTGGCGCCGTCACGCCCCGGGCCCTCGACGCGCGCGTTGACCGTGTCGGCGCCGGTGCGCGTGTAGACGATGCGCTGCGGGAAGTCGTGCGCGAGATTCTCCACCGTGAAGCCGTGTTCGTGCACGGCCGTCGAGCGGAAGTCGGTCTCCTGCTGGTCCGAGGGGATGGCGGTGTAGACGAGCGTGTCGCCGTCGGCGCGCAGCCGCAGATGCTCGAAGCTGCGGGCCTCGCCCCCCGCCACGGTGCGGCTCGCACCGACCATCAGCCCGCCCGCCGGCGGCAGCCACATCTCGACCGTGACGCGCCGGTCCGTAGCGCTCTCCCAGCACCCGCCGAGCCAGGCGAGCTTGTCGAGGGGAGACGAAGCGGGGGCCGCGGCGGCTGCACGGGCGACTCCGCCCACGCTCACCCCAAGGCCGAGCGCGACCAGTGCAAGGGCCAGTCTCTGCATCGGCGCAGTCTACGCGGTCTGGGGCATCGTCGCCTATACTCGAACCTGACGCACGGAGTCCAACTCATGACCAGCCAGAGCGACGCCACCGTCCGGCCCGCGAGTGAGGTGCCGGCCCAGGAAGTCAAGGCGGGCACGGCCACGCGCATGCAACTGCTCGTCGGTCCGGCGCAAGGGGAGACCTCGTTCGCGCTCCGCCGATTCCGGATGGGCGAAGGCGGCGGCATGCCGTTCCATACCAATCGCATCGAGCACCAGCAGTACGTGCTGCGCGGGCGGGCGCGTGTGCGCGTCGGCGACGCGGTCCACGAAGTGGGCCCCGACTACACGCTGTTCATCCCGGCGGGCGTGCCGCACGCTTACGAGGTCGTCGAGGCACCGTTCGAGTTCCTCTGCGTGGTGCCAGACCGGCCCGACGAGATCACGCTCGTCGAATAAGGAATAAGGAATAAGGGGACACTCACCTTTTCCAGGTGTCGGTAGGCCGTCAGGCGCGGCGCCGGCGCGCTCGCGCAGGGAGGAAGCATGAATCTCGGCGCATTCTCGATCAGTCTCGCGGTCAAGGACCTCGCCGCGTCGCGAGCGTTCTACGAGAGGTTCGGCTTCACCGTCTTCAGTGGCGATGCCTCGCAGAACTGGCTCATTCTGAAGAACGGTGAGACCGTCATCGGCCTTTTCCAGGGGATGTTCGACAAGAACATCCTCACGTTCAACCCGGGATGGGACCAGAGCGCGAACGCGCTGCCGGGCTTCACCGACGTCCGCGAGCTCCAGCGGCAGTTGAAGGCGCAGGGCGTCGAGTTCGTAAGCGAGGCTGACGAGAGCACGACCGGCCCCGCGAGCTTCGTCGCCGTCGACCCCGACGGCAACCCGATCCTGGTCGACCAGCACGTGTGACGGGGCCGCGACCGGCACGGCCGCCGCGACCTTTCGACCCACGCGCCGATCTTCCCCTCGGACCACCGCGGACGTCCCGGGCGAGGGGCCGTCCAGGCATCGGTGCACACGACATGACGACGACGCGTCAGGGTTGCCACGTCCTCGCGTGCGTGGCACCCGAGGAGGCCTCAGATGCAGAAGCTGCGGTTCACGACGACGATCGACGCTCCGGCGGAAAAGGTCTGGAAGACGATGCTGGACGATGCGACCTATCGGCAGTGGACCGAACCGTTCACGGCCGGGTCGCACTTCGTTGGTGACTGGAGTGAGGGCAGCGAGATCTTGTTCCTCGGGCCGGGGCCGAACGGCGAGATGTCGGGCATGGTGAGCCGGATCAAGACGAGTCGGCCGCACGAGTACATCGCCATCGAGCACCTGGGTCTCGTACACGACGGGAGGAAGGATACGACGAGCGATGCCGTCAGCGCCTGGGCTGGGGCGCTCGAGACCTACACGTTCTGCGAGACGGTTGGCGGCACCGAGCTCGTGGTCGAGATGGACGCGAACGAGGAGTACGCCGGAATGTTCGAGGACAGCTGGCCGAAGGCGCTGGCCAAGCTCAAGGCGCTGTCGGAGCAGTGAGGGCGCCTGGACGTTCCTGGTCAACCCGTTGTCGCCTTCGGCATCGGTTGCGCGGCGTTGGCACGCGCCGTCGCCGTGCTCGCCAGGCGATCCTCTGTTCGGATCTCGGACCTCTCCGCGTTCTGGATTGAATCAAGCGCTTTCGGCCGCGCGCACCGGGCCACGCATTGAACCCCACGGCGTGCCGCGATACACTCGGCCGCTCGAAGTCCAGCTCAGGAGGGAGCACCTGGTGAGCGTCCGACGCACGTGGCTCTTCACGCTGGTGGCGGTGATGGGTAACGGCGTTCCAGTCTGCACGCGCGGAGCCGCCGACGCTGAACGTGCTCAGCTACCGCACGGCCGAGTCACTCGCGCCGCTGCTCGCGGGGTTCACCGAGACCACCGGCTTCGCTGTCGCGCTCGACGTGCGTTCGGCCGACGCGATTGTCGACGTCTTTCGCGCGCTGCGCCCGGACGGCGACCCCGATCTCGTCATTTCGGTCGACGCGTTGCGCTTCGACGCGATGGCTGCGCTCGGGGCGTTCCGGCCACTGCCTGCGGACGTGCTCGCCCGCGTCCCCGTGTCGATGCGCGATCCTGAGGGGCAGTGGGTCGGCCTCAGTGCCGCTGAGGTTGCTCGATCCGCCCGTTCGGGGAAGAATGCCGGGTACCCCATCAACGAGCTCACGGCGGGGCGACCGGCGGTTACGCACGCCGCGTGGCGCCTCGCCTGCAGGCCCCACCCTCGAGGAGGCAGACATGTGCTGTCCACGACTCGACGCGCGACGCTCGGCGGCGGTTCTCTGGGCCCTGCTCATCGGCATCCCCGTACTGACCTTTGCCGAGGAGCCCAAATCGTCGCGGCCCCTCGTCTTCACGGCAGACGACCCGCGTCTCGAATGGGGACCGTGCCCCGAGTTCCTGCCGGCTGAATGCCGGCTGACGGTGCTCCAGGGCAACCCGGCGGCCCAGAACGCCGACGTCTTCCTGAGACTCCCACCTGGTTCGGCGATTCCCCATCACTGGCACACGTCGGCAGAACGTATGGTCCTCGTCTCCGGCGAACTGCACCTTACGTACGACGGACACGACAAGACGATCCTCAGACCGGGTGCCTACGCGTACGGGCCCGCGAAGCTGCCACACCGCGGCTCGTGTGCAGCCGGCGACCCGTGCGTGCTGTTCATTGCGTTCGAGCAGCCGGTCGACGCGGTGCCGACGAAGGCCGCGCCGGGCCAGTAGACGCACCGACATGGCGGACACGGTCGCACGGCAGCTCGCGGCGACGCGCGCGTTCCTGCACGAGTTCCTGCGCACGGATCCGTTCCTGCGCTACGGGGCACACGGCGTCGGAATCGGGCCCAAACTCACCCGCGGGCGCGCCATGAGGCCGGTCGCGCTCCGCGTCTACGTCTCGTGCAAGCTCGACGGCGCCTCGCTGCCGGCCGAGCGTCGCGTGCCGCCCCGGTTCCGCTGGTCGCCGCCTGGATCCGGCGACACACACACCATCGTCACCGACGTCGTCGAATCGCCGCCGGCCCGCGCGCAGGCGGTCGACCCGGAGAGCCGCATCCGTCCGGTGCCCGGCGGGGTCAGCGGCTCGGCCATGGGCAGCGGCACGCTCGGCGGCTGGGTCTGGGACGCGCTCGACGATTTCATCGTCATCCTCAGCAACGCGCACGTCTTCGGCTACGCGCCAGGCGAACCGATCCTGCAGCCCGCGAAGACCGACGGGGGACAACTCGCCACCGACCGCATCGGAGAGGTCAAGCGCAGCGTGGCCGTGACACCCGTGGAAGGGCCGTCGCCCTGGCCGCTCGACCAGTGCAACTTCGTCGACGCGTCGATCGGGACGGTGAGCTCGAGCGACCTCTACAATCTCACGGTGCTCGAGATCGGTCCGGCCGTCTACGCGACCGCGGTCGCGGCACTGGGCATGCCCATCGAGAAGTCGGGGCAGACGACCGGGCACGTGCAGGGCGTCGTCGACGACGTGGCCTATGCGATGGCGATCCAGACGCCGCTAGCGCCCGGGAACTGGCAGACGGTAGCGTACTGCGATCTGATCCGGTACGTGCCGGCGCAGTCTGGCACCGCCGTGTCCCTCGACGGCGACTCGGGTGCGCTCGTCTTCACGCCCGATCCGGGATCGGTGATCAACCCCGCGGTGGGCCTCCACTTCGCCGGGGCCGTCAACGGCAGTTACGGCGTGGCGTGCAAGATTCAGAACGTCTTCGCGGCGCTCGACGTCGATGTTCTTTGCGCCGGCGGTTTCGTGGCCTTCCTCGACGCGCTCGCCGACGAGGGCCGCGACGCGGGGGCGGCGTTCGCGTCGACGCTGTTCGAGCCGAGAGCACGGCGATCGTCCTGGCGGACACTGCGCCTGCCTGCCGGGCTCGCCCGCGACGTCCAGCAGCGGCTGCGCGCGAGCGAGGTCGGGCGGGAGATCGTGGCCTTCGTCGATCGACATCGCGCCGAGCTGCTGTGGACGCTAGTTGCGAACGGCGACGCGCGCCGGGCGGCGGTGGCGGCGCTGCGCCCGATCCTCCGCGGCGCCACGACGACAAACGGCGTCTTCGGCTACGTCCTTCGAGCCGACGACCACGATCGCGTCGGGCGGGCGTTCGACGCTGCCTCGAAGTCGGCGTCGAAGGCGCTCGCCGCCGACATCCGCCGTCTGCGGCGGAAGCTCGATGGCCGAATCGACGACACGGTCGGAGCGATCATCGAGGGGTAGAGGCGACGGCGTCGCGAGGGATCGGTACGACGTCAGTGGCGACGCCCCCATCGGCGCAGCCAGCCCCTCACGCGACTCACCAAGCCAGCCGGCTGGCGCAGTGCGACGATCTCCGCTCGGATGGCTTGCGCGGTTGAGTCGAGCACTTCGGGATCCCGCTGCATCAGCCAGAGCAGATCGCGCTCGAAGGTCGTTCGCGCCGCGGCGGCGTCGTTCATCTGGACCGCCAGGATGAACAGGTTCCAGGCGGACGCCAACGTCCGGGAATGCGTCTCGCCCAGTACCCGCCGGGTGGCGTCGAGCACCTGCTCCATGAGCGCGCGCGACGCGGCGAAGTCGCCTTGCGCGCGCAGCGTGCTCGCGAGGTTGTTCATCGCCCAGAGCGTGTCCGGGTGCGAGTCGCCCAGCCGTTGCCGGCAGCCTGCGACGACCCGCTCCTCGAGCGCCCGCGCTCCGGCGAGCTCTCCCTGGGCTTCGAGTGTCGTCGCGAGGTTGCCGAGTGCCCGCAGCGTGTCTGGATGCCCGTCGCCCCACATCGAGGTGTACGCTTCGACGACCTGCTCCAGCAGGGCGCGTGCGGCGGGCGTCTCCCCCTGGGCGTGAAGGGCGAGCCCAAGGTTCTGCGTGGCGATGAGCGACACGCGATCGCGCTCGCCGCGCGTCCGCACGCTGATCTCGCGCACTCGCTCCAGGAGGCGGCGCGCGCCGGCGACGTCGCCGATCGCCTGCAACGTCTCCGCGAGGTTGTTCCTCACGGTCAGCTCGACCTCGCGCCATTCGTCCGGCACCTGCCCGAGGTGGCCGACGACGCGTTCGAGCAGCGTCCGCGCGCCGGGCAGGTCGCCCGCGGCCCGCATGGTGAGCGCGAGGTTGTTCAGCGCGGTGAGCGTATGGGGATGCGTCTCGCCCAGTACGCGGCGGCTCGTCTCGACGAGGGAATCGAGCAGCCGGCGTGCGCCGGGCAGGTCGCCCATGTGGCGCCGCATCTCGGCGAGGTTGTTCATCGCCGTCAGCGTGTCCGGGTGCGTGCCGCCCTGAAGGCGCTGCCGCAGCTCGTACTGCTGCCGGCAGATCGCTTCGGCCGACGCGTACGCCCCCACGACGAAGTCGAACGTCGCCACCCAGTCGCGCAGTGCGAGACCAGAGAGGTCGTCGCTCGTCCTGGCGAGCTCACGGGCGTGGGCCACCAGCAGGTCGAGGTGCTGGTGCGAATCCTCTGCACGCCTCGGTAACGTCATCGTCAGGACCGCGACCGCTGCCGCCCGCAACGACTCGCGGCGCCGCGGTTCCGCGTCGTGGAACTGCACGGTGCGGGTCACCAGGGTGTGGACGGCCGCGACGCCAGGTCCGGCATCGGCCGGCTCGGTCAGCGACAGCAGATCGGCCTGGTGCAAGGCCCGCATCGCGCGCGACCGCGCGTCTCGGACAGGAAGCCCGTCTGCGGCCTCGAAGACCCGCTCGACGAGCGCCGCGGGAATGGGCGCGACCGCGAGCCCGGCTGCGAGGCGCAGGAAGTCGCGGCCCTCTGGGCCGAGACGGGTCAGGCTCTGCAGCAGCGTCGCGGCCACGGCCGGTTCGTGACCGTTCGGCAGCACACCCGCGAGGTCCCGGGCGAGCTCGAGTGCGTCACGCGTCGGGTCGTTGAGCTCCGCCAGGACGTCGGCATACGACTGCAGCCGGAGCAGGGCCGCCGCGACATCCACCGCCAGCGCATGGCCACCCAGGCGCTCGACGATGGCCCGTGCGGCCAGCTCTTCGTCTTCGCCGATTGGTGCCCGCCGGCCCGGCGCGTGGGTCAGCAGCTCGTAGGCTGCATCCGGATCCAGCACACCGAGCGCCACGACCACCCCAAGGGCGCCGTACTCGCGACTGCGCGTCGTGACGAGCGTTCTGCCGAGCGGATGCGGCGCCAGCCACCCGACCAGCGAGTCGTGCCCGAGCCCGGAGGGCACGTCGTCGACGACCCAGAGGAAGGGCTGTCCCCGCTCGCCGAGTTCCCTCGCCAGGTGGCTCTCCACGTCGCCGAGCGGTCGTCCGTCGACGGGCAGACCGAGCGCCTCAGCCACTGCACGGAGTTGCCGGCCGCGCTCGGCCTCGCGCTCCTCCCGCCCCAGGCCAACCCGGGTCTCGTCGTTGCCGAACGCGCGCAGCCAGAAGACGCCGCCGGGATGCGCGGCCGCGAAGCGGACGGCGTACTCCTCGGCGAGCAGCGATTTGCCGACGCCACCCATGCCCTGGACGAGCGCGAGGGCGGATCCCGCGGCGCCCGTGATCACCGGCGCGTCGCGCGCGTGCAGCGCGGAGTGGAGCCGCCAGAGGTCGGCGAGGCGACCGACGAAGCGAGTCGATCCGGTGGACCGGCTGCCGTACCACTGAGGTTGCTCGAGGGGCTCGACGTCCCCGAGGGTGCCGGCAAGCGCTTTGACGTGAGCCTCGACATCCGCCGCAAGGTGGTCGAGGGCCGGCTGGTTGCCGGCGCCGGGGATGGCGACGAAGAGCGCATCGCGCAGCTCCACCGGCTGGATGTGCAACGCTTCCGGTTCCGGGTTGACGACGAGGATCCGCCGGCGGGGGTCGGCGTCGCGGGCCGCCGCGAGATACGCCGCGGCGAGTTCCCACTGGCAGGCGCGGGAGCTTGCGTACTCCGCGGCGTAGTACGCGACGAGCACCTTCGATCGCGCCAGCCCCTCCGCGATCGAGCGGGTGATGCTGGCAAAGGTGGGGATGTCGCTCTCGTCCACCCAGACGTCGAGGCTTCGTGCCCGCAGGGCCGCCGCGATTGACGCCGCTTCCGGCGCGCGGGCGTGCGGGTAGCTGAGGAAGACGTCGTACATCGGCCCACCTGCCGACTGACACGTGGCTCGTCCCGGGCCAGATCGGTTCCCGACCAGCGTGGCGACCGTGGGTGTGCTTCCCAGTGTCGCACGACGAGGCGGCTCGCGCGGTGGTCAACGGCTCGTGCCTGGAGACGGCGGCAGAGGCCAGGCTGGCGCGCGGCGCCACCTTACCCGCGCGAGTCGGTGTATCGTGAAGGTCCGTCAGGCCCGTCCCCCCACCGGAGAGACCCGATGACCCGACGCTGCTTCTCGTTCATCATCGTCGCCCTGCTGCTTCTCGTCGCCGTCTCGGCCGCGGCCGAGACGCGTGTCATCGCGCCTGCCGATCTCTGGGCCCTCAAGCGTCTCGGCAGCCCAAGGCTCTCACCCGACGCGGCGAAGGTGGTCTACACCGAACAGGAGTGGTCGGTCGAGCGAAACAGCAGCACCACGAACCTGTGGCTGGCCGATGTCGCGACCGGCGCGCTGCGCCGCCTGACGCGGGCGCAGGCGAGCGACAGCTCGCCGGCGTGGAGCCCCGATGGCACGCGCATCGCATTCGTGTCGCGGCGAGGCGGAGACGAGGCGGCGTCGCTCTACGTCATCGCGGTCGACGGCGGCGAGGCCGAGAAGATTCTCGAGCTGCCGTACGGCGTGTCGTCGCCGCAGTGGATGCCCGATGGCCGCCGTCTCGTCGTGGCGACGACGGTGATTCCAGAGCTCGCGGGGAAGATGACGACGGCCGACCTCGAGGCGGTGAAGCGCGAGCAGAAGCGGCGGCGCGAGTCGAAGCTCACCGCGCGCGCCACCGAGCACCGCCAGTACCGCTTCTTCGACCGCTACCTCACCGACAACCTCGCCAGCCGCCTCGTGCTCGTCGACGTCGCCGCGAAGACGTTCGTCGACCTCACGCCGGCGGTCGACCGATTGTTCGACACGAGCGGCGAGGTGAGCTACGCGCTCTCGCCCGACGGCGCGACCATCGCGCTCACCTTCAACTCGACGCCGCCGCCCTACCGCGACTTCCTGAACGCCGACATCTACCTCGTGCCCACCGATGGCTCGGGTGCGCTGCGCAACGTCACCGCCGAGAACCCGGGCGCCGACGCCGGACCCGTGTGGGCGCCCGACGGCCGCAGCGTCTACTTTCGCCGGCAGGAGACGCCCTACTACTCGGGCGAGTTCGCGAAGCTCTGGAGACACGATCTCGCCACCGGGAAGAACGTGCCAGTGACCGAGGCGCTCGACTACGGCATTGGCGACGTCGCGGTCTCCGACGATGGGAAGACCCTGTGGATCACGGCGGAGGAGAAGGGCGTGGTACCCGTGTTCAAGGCGAACGCCGACGGCAGCGGCTTCGCTGCGGTGCACCGGGCCGGCACGTCGACGAGCCTCGACGTGCGGGGCGGTGTCGTGGCCTTCCTCAACGACACCACGTCGCGTCCCAACGAGATCTTCGTGCTCGACGCCGGGACCGGCGCCGTGCGCCAGCTGACGCGCGTGAACGAAGCGTTCATGGCGGGCCTGCGTCTCGGCGAGATGAAGGAGTACTGGTTCAAGGGCGCCGGCGGCGCCGACGTGCACGGCTGGCTCGTACTGCCGCCCGGGTTCGACCCGAACGCGCGGTATCCCCTGGTGCAGCTCCTGCACGGCGGCCCGCACACGATGAACCGCGACTCGTGGAGCTACCGCTGGAACACGCAGGTGTTCGCCGCGGCGGGCTGGGTCGTGACGTGGGTCAACCGGCACGGGTCGACCGGCTTCAGCGAGGCGTTCTCGCGGAGCATCCTCAACGAGTGGGGCGTGAAGCCGTTCGACGACGTGATGAAGTCCACCGACTACCTGCTCGGGCAGTATCCGAACCTGGATGCCGACCGGCTCGCGGCGGCCGGTGCGAGCTACGGCGGCTACATGGCCACGTGGATCCTCGGACATACCGACCGGTTCAAGGCCATCGTGAACCACGCGGGGGTGAACAACAGCTACTCGCAGTACGCCACCGACATCCCGCACGGGTTCACGCAGGTGATGGGCGGGACGCCGTGGGAGGACGTCGAGGGGCTGCAGCGGAACAACCCCATGTTCTACGCGGCGAACTTCAAGACGCCGATGCTGGTGATTCACGGCGAGAAGGACTACCGGGTCCCGTATGGCAACGGGCTCGAGCTGTATGGCGTGCTGCAGGGGATGGGCGTGCCGTCGCGGCTGGTGGTGTTTCCCGACGAGAACCACTGGGTGCTGACGCCGCAGAACGCGATCTACTGGCACTGGGAGATGCAGAGCTGGCTGGCGCGATACATCGGCGGGACGCCGACGCTCGAGCGGCCGGTGTTCGGAGGGTAGACGGTGACTGGCTGGCATCGAAAGGACGCACCGAAAAGCTGACGCACCGAAAGGCGTGACACGGCCAACGTCAGGGTGTAGGCTGACTCCCGTTCCCGTCGTCCCCGTCGTCCCACGTGCGAGGCCAGTATGCCCCCAACGTCCCCCGGGCTCGCCGAGGAGCACGTCCTGCCCGACGAAGCCGCCACCACGGCCGAGTGCATTGCGTTCCTCAAGACGGTCAGCGCGCGACGCCATCCGGCGGGGGTCGTCCGCCGCTTCAATCAGGCGAGACATTCCGGGTGCGTCGAGGGCGAGTTCACGGTGCTCGACGCGCTCCCGGGCGACTGCCGCGTCGGCCTGTTCGCCGAGCCTCGGACCTACCGCGCGTGGATTCGGTTCGCCAACGCCTCGTCGACGAGCGACCGCGAGAAAGACGTTCGCGGCATGTCGATCAAGCTGCGCGGCGTCGCGGGCGAGGACCTGACCCCTGGAGCGACCGACCACGACTTCGTCCTCAACAGCCATCCCACGATGCCCGTCGCGGGCACGCGGGAGTTCCTCGCCTTATTGCAGGCGATGGAAGCCGGCGGCCTGAGGCGCCTCGCGTATTTCGTGTCGCACCCGGGGGCCGCCCGCTGGGGGTTGGCGGCGCGACGGCACCACTCGTGCCACCTCGACATCCCCTATTGGAGTTCAACGCCCTACTCGTTCGGTCCTGGACGAGCGGTCAAGTACATCGTTCGCCCGGTTTCGTCGCGAACGAGCTCCCTCCCCGATCCCTTGACGGACGGCTACCTGCGCGACGCGCTGGCCGCGCGCCTTGCCGACGACGAGGCGGCGTTCGACTTCATGATTCAGCGGCAGACCGATGGCCGCGCGATGCCCATCGAAGACGCGTCGGTCGAGTGGCGCGAGCGAGACTCGCCGCCGGTGGCGGTGGCACGCCTCCGGATTCCCCGCCAGCGGCTCGACGCGGCCGACCGCGAGCAGGCGTGCGAACAGGTGGCGTTCAACCCGTGGCACTGTCTCGCCGACCACCGCCCGCTCGGGAACATGAACCGGGCCCGGCGCGAGATCTACCGGGCGATGGCCGAGTTCCGGCTCAACGCGTCTTCAGGTACTCGATGAGCGCTTCGCGATCGGCGGCCGGAAGATCGGTGCCGTACAGGTGGCCCTGGTTGCCGTTGCCTCGTACGGACGTATCGAACCGCACGCCGTGCTTCTCCGCGTCTGGGCCCTCTGCGACGAAACCGACGCGTTCCCAGTCGTAGACGTCGTACGCGCGATAGAAGACGGCCGGGCGTTCGTCGGGGAAGAGCAGCGCGCGCAGTGTGGGCACCGATCCGTTGTGCAGGTAGGGGGCCCGCAGCCACACCCCGTCGAGCGGCTGGTTGGCGTAGCCCTCGGTCTTGCGGAAGTGCGTGAACTTCCAGGGCCGGCCGGTGCCGATCGTGTTCATCTTCTCGGCCAGCTCTGCCGTGAACGAGTGCAGGCGTTCCGGGTCGGTGCCGATCTCCAAGAGTGGCGTCACCTGCCCCACGGCGTCACCGTCCACGTCGTGGCAGCGCGCGCAGTGGACCGCGTAAACGGGCGCCCCTCGATCGGCCAGCCCTCGGTCGATGCGGTCTGCGGGCATCGCCGGCGGCGGCAGGTCGAGCACCCACCCCGCCACGCGGTCGAGCGAGGCCAGATCGAGAGACGCCTCCGTGGCGCCCGCGCCTATCGCCGCGCTCTTGTTCCGCTCGTCCACCAGGTTGTTGTTGCCGTCCCAGTGCAGCCACATGCCGGCGCGCACGCGTTGGTTGAAGAGCGGCGGCAGGTCGGCGGTGCCCACGGTCCGATCGGCCGCCATGTCGAAGCCGAACATCCGCTTGTAGGGGTTGAACGTATCGACACGGCCGGGGCCCTGCGGCGGCCGATCCGCGAACCACGCGTTCACGTCGGCCCGCTCGAGAATGCCGTTCCGCGTCTGGCGGATGGCGAAGAAGCGATAGATCAGCGCGTCGAACCACGAGAAGTCGGGATCCTGCTGATTGATGGCGGCAATGAGCGTGCCCGCCTCGAAGCGCGCATCGCGCGCGGCGGCCGTGAGGAAGTTCGCGTAGCCCTGAAGGTCGAGCTGGTGCGCCGGCATGCCCGCGATGATCCGCCGCGGGCTCGACGGCGACTCGCGCAGGGTACCGGTATGGCACGTGGCGCAGTTGAGGCCGACGAGCGGCACCCGGTCGCTGCTGTACGTCGTCCCGATGGGACGTGACTGCGGCGCGTTCGCCTCGAAGATGAAGCCGAGCCGCTCGTACCCCTCGCCCGGCCGGTTGGGCAGCTTGTCGGCGAAGACGACCGGCAGCACCCGCCAGATTGCGTAGGGCACGCCGACGCCCACCTCGGTGCCGATCGACCCGTACTTGAAGTGCGAGACGATGTCGTCCTGCGCGGCGACGGGCGGCGACGTGCAGAGCCACCACGCCATCGTGGCGCCGGCGAGCGTCCAGGCCGCCGAGAGGATCACGCGTCGGAACCGCACGGGTCCTCCTCCGGGAACGCGCCGCCCCCGGCGCGCCGCCACAGGAATGCGATGTGACCGAGGCCCCGATTATCGAGCCGCCCGGGATGGCGGTCAAGGTCGTCGGTTCGCGGTCGTCGGTAAGTGGTGCGCCCGGACCCGCGGTGAGCCCGTTGCGGCCGACGTCGCATCTGACCTATTGTCAAGGCACGCGGCCGAGGGCCGCCGCGGTTGGCCCGACCGGGATGCGCCCGAGGGTGACGCGACGCCTGGGGCCCGCCGTCGCCGTCTGCGACGACGGCCCAGCCTGGAGGACGGATGCTGGCGCTTGCCGTGGTGCTCGGGGTCGGGCTCTTCGTGTCGTTCCTCTGCTCCATCCTCGAGGCGGTGCTGCTGTCGATCACGCACTCGTACGTCGCCGTCCTCGAGGAAAACGGCGATCGGGCCGGCCGGCTGCTCGAGCGGATGCGCCGCAACATCGACGAGCCGATTGCCGCCATCCTGACCCTCAACACGATCGCCCATACCGTCAGCGCCTCGCTTGGCGGCGCTCTGGCCCTGCAGCTGTTCGGCGAGGTCTGGATCGGCGTCTTCGCCGCCGCCATCACGCTGGCCATCCTCGTCTTCTCGGAGATCCTGCCGAAGACGATCGGCGCGACGTACTGGAAGATCCTCGCGCGTCCGACCGCCTACTGCCTGCGCGGGTTCATCGTCGTGCTCAAGCCGATCCTCGTGCCGCTCGCGTGGTTCAACCGGCTCATCTCTCCACGCGGGAAGAAGGGGCCGACCGTGTCGCGCGCCGAGATCGACGTGCTCGCCGAGATCGGACGTCGGGAAGGCACGATCAATGAAGAGGAGTGGCAGATCGTCACCAACGTGATGAACCTGAAGGAGGTCTGGCTCGGGCAGGTGATGACGCCGCGGACCCGCATCGCCGCCATCGAGGTCGGCGCCGGCGTCGCCGGCGCGCGCGATCTGTTCATCGAGGAGGGGCACCGGCGCTACCCGGTGTACGAGCGCTCCATCGACGACATCGTCGGCATCGTCACGGTGAACGACGTGCTCAGAGCCGAGCAGAAGCAGGTGAGCGACCTGCGCACGATCATGCGGCCGGCGCCCTTCGTGCCCGAGACGATGGCCGTCGAGGCCCTGATTCGCCAGATGCGGCGCGAGCGCATCCCGATGGCCATCGTCGTCGACGAGTTCGGCGGCACCGCCGGCCTCGTGACGATGGAGGATCTCTTCGAGGAGATCATCGGCGACATTCGCGACGAGCACGACCCCGACTTCGAACCCATCCTGCCCCTCCCCGACGGCGCCTTCCTCGTCTCGGGCCAGACGTCGGTCATCGACGTCAACCGCCGGTTCGACCTCGACCTCGACGAAGCCGAGCACGCCACGATCGCGGGATTCCTGCTCGACCGGCTCGGGCGGATCGGCCGGGTGGGCGACGTCGTCGTCCACGAGCGAGCGCGCTTCGAGATCGTGACGCTCGACGGCCACCGAATCGACCGCATTCGGTACAGCGAGACGGCTGACGCCTCGGCGCCCCGCTCGTGACCTCTGCCATAAGGGGTCGTGCTGGCCCCGATCCGACGATCTGGCGGGCGGCTACGGGCTGGTGGCTGGTGGCCTGGCTGGAGAAATCAGCGATTGAACGACTGACCTTCGCCTCACTGCCAGTGAGGTGACCGATCACGGAGAAGGCGGCGATCGTCGGCGTGCTGGCCGGTAGCCGCTGGCCGGTCGTCGCAAGCCGAATGTCGGATCGGTGTTAGTCTCTGCACATGCTGCTCTCGGCGATCGTGCTCGACACGTCCATGACGGCGTCTGCGGCGCTCGTGCGTCTCGCGCGCCACGGGTACTGGACCGACCCGCGCCGCCAGGAGACGCTGGCCGCAGTGCTCGACTACGCGGCTCGCCTTGCGCTCGCACCCGACGAGGCCGAGCGACGGCTCGCGCGCAACCCCTACGGGGTCGGTGCCGCGTTGCGGCGCCAGTGGGGCATGCAGGTGCTCTGGTACGCACGCTACCTCGAGGAGGTCCTGCATCGCTGCTCGGACGCGCCCCCCGGGCAGTCGCTGCTCGACGTCCTGGACCTCCACGAGCCCGACAGCCGGCCGCCCATTCAACTCGCCGACGACGGGGCGACGCCGAACGCCGAGGGGGTGGTGTTCGTGGGCGACGTCCCCGTGGGTGTGAGCGTGATGATGCCGATGGCCGCACCGCCGCCGCCCGCGCCGGCGCCACCCTTTGGCGTGCCCTTCGGGGTCGACCCGGGCTCGGGGCGCGGCCCGAGCCGCGGTGGTGGGGCCCCGCCTGCGGTGGCGCCGAAGCCGCCGGTGTCGGTGACCGCGTGGCCACGCCTCGACGCGCCGAACTACGTGCCGGCGCGCACGCCGTTCACGGTCGTCGTCGGCCTGGCGCGGGAACGGCAGGCAGGCGTCGGCGGCGGCCAGGTGTCGATCGCCGTGCCGGCCGGTCTTTCGAGTGTCGACGTGAGCGTCGAGCTGATCGCCGACGGCATCGATGCGCCCGAAGGATGGGCGCGCACCCTGCGCGTCGACGTCGCCGACCCCACGGCGACGTCGGTGAGCTTCGTGCTCGTCGGCCGCGACCCGGCTGGCCCGGAGTGGCTGCACCTGACGACGCTCGAGGTGAGGTACGTCCTCGACGGTACGGTCTGCGGCACGGCGTCGCGAGCGCTGGTCATCGGCGATGCCTCCACTGTCGATCCGCCGCCCCGGCTCGGTTTCGGCGACGCATGGCTCGACCAGCCGCCGACGGCCACACCAGTCGTGCTCCGCGCCGAGACGCTGCCCGCCGACCTCACCATCGAGATCGCGAAGCCAGACGGCAATCCGGCAAACGGGCGCTTCGAGTGCCGTCTCTTCTCGCCGCACCCCCTGCCGTCGGGTGCCGGTCCCTTCCCGATCGACCTCGGCGACGATGCTCGGACGTTCGCGCGTTCGATCGTCAGCCAGATCCGCGACTACGCCAACGACCCGCTGGTCGACAACCTCCTCGTCTCGCTCGGCATGCTCATCGCCGAGAAGCTGCCCCTCGACGTGCTCGACGCGGTGCGCGCGGTGGCGGCGGTGGCAGCCCCGCGTGCTCCGGCCGTGCTCGTGGTGTCGGCCGATCCCTACGTGCCGTGGGAACTCGCTCACGTCGACCCGCCGCTCGACCCGGCTCGGCCTCCCTTCCTCGGCGCACAGGTGACGCTCGGCCGATGGCTGCGCGACCCGCGCGGGACGGACATGAGGCCGGCTTCGCCCGGCATGGCCGCCCGGCCGCCCGCGCAGCCACCTTCGACGGTGGCCGTGAAGCACATGGCCGTCATGGCGGGGCTGTACCGCGCCGCGTCGGGCCTGCGCCCGCTGCCGGCCGCTGAGCAGGAGGCCGCAGCGCTCGCGCAGGCGTACGATGCGGTGAAGCTCGCCGCGAGCACCCTCGACGTGAAGCGGTTGCTCGACGCGCAGCTCACGCACGGTTTCGAGCAGATCGGCGGCGTCGAGGCGATTCACTTCGCGGGCCATGGCGATGTCGATCCCAACGTCGTCGACGGCTCGCTGCTCATGCTCTCGGAAGGCAAGCCGCTGCCCTCGATCCTGTTCCGCAGCGCGAAGTACGGCGGCGACAGGCAGCCGCTCTTCTTCCTCAACGCGTGCATGATAGGCGTCGGGGGCGAACTGCTCGGCGACATGGGTGGCTTTCCCGGCAATTGCCTGCGGGGCGGCTTCGGCGCCCTGCTCGGCGCGTTGTGGGAGGTCGACGACACGGTGGCGCGACAGTTCGCACTCGATTTCTGGAGGCGGGCGCTTCCGGTCGACGGCAGCCCGGCCGAGCCGGTGGGCGACATCCTGCGCGACCTGCGGGCCAAGTACTCGGACGCCGCAGGCCAGACCCCGGCCCACACCTGGCTGGCCTACGTCTACTACGGTCACCCGAGGCTGACACTGCAGCGCGCCGTCTGAGACGGACGGAAGGAGCACGTACATGCCACAGCTCACGGGCGCGGCACAGCCGGTGGCCCTCGGAGGCGGCTACTTCATCCGGGCGCCAGGCGTGCGCGGTCAGGCGGAGCTGAGGCGGCCGCGCACGGCTGGCGAACGCTCGCGATCGCGCACGGTCGACGACGGGACGACGGCACTCGACGCCGCGTTCTCGGCTGCGGGCGTCACCGAGGTGCGGCAGATCGATCTTTCGGTGCAGCCGCAGCCATCCGCCGCGGCGACCACGACGCTGCGCAGCGTCGACGGCCGCCAGGATGCGCTGGAACTCGTGGTGCCCGATCTCGGGCCCGAGACGGGACAGCTCGTGCTCGCCTGCGACGAGATGGGCGTGTTGACGTGGCATCTGCCGATTGACGAAGCCGGTGCGGTCGAAACGCCCACGACCCGGGGCAGTGGTGGCACGAAGCGGTTTCGCATCCCGGCGACCCGTACAGCGCCGCCTCCGCCAGCCGACTCGCGCACGCGGAGCCTGCTCGGCGTCGTCGGGCGCAAGCTGCTGAAGGTGCTGGTCTACCCGATCACCGATCCGGTGATCGGGGCCGTGAGCGAGTTCTTCGCCGAGCGATGGGAGCAGCGCCATCGTCCGTACGGCCTGCGCGACTTCAGCCCGGGCAGCTTCCGCTTGCCGGCCGGCGCGCCGCTCGGCGATGCCGACTGGCCACGGCTTGCGACAGGGCCGGCGCTGCTCTTCGTGCACGGGACGTTCAGCACGGCGCACGGCGCGTTCAGCCAGATCCCGGATGCCGTCTTCGCCGAGCTGCACGCGCGCTACGGCGGGCGGGTGTTCGCCTTCGACCACTTCACGCTCTCGCACGATCCGGCTCGCAACCTGCAATGGCTCGCCGACCACCTGCCGGCGCTGGATCTCGACGTCGACATCGTGTGTCACAGCCGGGGCGGCCTGGTGGCGAGGGCGCTGGCTGAGCGGCCTGCGTCGCTCGGTGTCGGTGCCTCGAGGGTCCGGGTGGGGCGCATCGTCTTCGTCGGCGTGCCGAACGCGGGCACGCTGCTCGCTCATCCCGCGCACATGGTCGCGATGATCGACCGCCTGACGACGGCGCTCAACCTCTTCCCCAGCGGAGCCGTGGCCGAGACGCTCGAGGCCATCCTGACGGCGATCAAGGTGATCGGGCACGGGGTTCTCAACGGCCTCGACGGCCTGGCGGCGATGCAGCCGGGCGGGGCCTTCCTGGCGAAGCTGAATACGGGGAACCCGCCGGGCGACGGGTACCACGCCATCGGCGCCGACTACGAGCCCGTCGAGGAAGGGCTGAAGGCCCTCGTGGCAGGCACGGTGGCCGACGCCGTGCTCGATCGGGTGTTCGAGGACACCCCGAACGACCTCGTCGTGCCAGAGCCGGGCGTCTTCGAGGTCGATGGCAGCGGGGCGTTTCCCATTCCCGAGGCGCGCCGCCTGCGGGTGCCGCCGGAGGAGGGCGTGATCCACACGACGCTGTTCGGCCATCCGGCCGCCGCGGCCCGCCTGCTCGACTGGCTCGGCGCCAGGTCGTGAGTCGACGGCTTCCTCACGACCCGACCTCACCGGTGGCCTGACGCCGCGTGTTGCGAATTGCGCTGACGAAGAAGGGTGCCCAGTCGTAGCGGGTATGGCGGCGGCCCGGGTTGGCGAGGTGAGCCCGGAGCGCCCACTGCAGGGCGACGTCTGGCTCGGCCCCCGCGGCGAAGGCCCGGTGGAGGTCGACCAGGATGAGACGCGCGCTCGCGTCGTCGACCGGCCATAGCGCGCCGAGCACCGAGCCCGCGCCTGCCTCGAAGAACGCCGCTTGGAGACCGAGGAGGTCGTCGCCGGGCAGCTGTGCCAGCCCCCGTCCTCCAACCGCCCGCTGCCCCGAGTGGCAGGCCGCCAGCACCACGAGCTCTGCCCGCAGATCGATGGCGCTCACCTGCCAGCCGTCGAGCACGCCATCGGCCAGCGCGATGTCGCAGGCCAGCGGATCGTCGGCCGACTCTCCCGCGAGCACGCTGCGACCGTGCGTCGCCAGGTGCAGGCACCGGCACGCGGTGAAGGAGAGATCGAGGAATCCTGCGCGCGTGACGTTGGCGACGAACTGCCCTCGCTCGCCGTGCACCGCAGCCACGTCCACGGCTTCCGCCTGTGAGTGTTCGAGCGGTGCCCAGCCCGCCTGGGCGAAGCGGTCGATGCCCACGGCGACGACCTGGCCGTCGCGGCAACCCGACCATGGCAAGAGCAGGCTCGACAGGTTCGGCGCGTACCGTACCGCGAACCGCGTTCCCAGCCACGCCCCCTCCGGCGCGTCGCCGCCGGTCCAGGGCATCGCGTGAAACGGGAAGAGGTGCAGCGCTCGATGCGGGCTGAGCACGAGCCGGGTGCGTCCGGCGATGAAGGCTCGAACCGGCTCCGGTACCAGCCGCGGCGCGAGGGCGTCGACGATCCGATCGATTGCCGGCACGATCGCCTCCAGCGCGGGGCGCGGAGCGTTGAACGCCTGCACGCACGTCAACCAGCGATCGAGCTGCCTCCGGTCGTCCGGCGTCAGGATGATCGTGTGCTTTTCGAACCGGCCGCGAGCGACGGCCAGCACGACCAGCGCGTCGTCGCCGAGCCAGAACCACGAGAGCGCCGCCTCGTCGTCGGCGAGAGCGGCCTGGACGCCGGCCACGGTGCACGGCCGCTCGTCGGCCGACTCGCCGGGCGCGGAGACGAGCGCCCGAGCCGTCGCGAGCAGGCGCCGGCGTTCGATGAGGGCGTCGGCCGCGGTCGAATGCGCGGGCACGGCGGCCAGGGCACGGTTCGCCGAGACGAAGTCGCGCTCGACGGCGTCCGCCCACGGGTCGGCCCCGCCGTCTCGCCGGCGGTCCCGCCGGCGCTCGAGTCGTCGTCCGGCGAAGTGCGCCTTCAGCCGTTCGGTCGTGTCGACGAGCGCGTCATCGCGTCCGAGCTTCAGGTTCGCGACGACCGCGTGCTCGTACAGCTCGGCCCGCGTGGCCAGGAAGGCCGCTTGCTGGTACGGCGCGCTGACGCGCCGCCGCTGCGCCTCGAGCTCGGCGATGGCGGGCTCGCAGAGCGCGATCACAGCCTCTGAATCGCGCTGCGCCGCGTGCGCGCGGACGTCGTAACGGGTCGCGTCCAGATAGGCTTCGCGCTCGGCCGACGACGCCAGGCACTCGAGCGTGAGCGGGTGGATCGGCGAGAGGGCCGCGCGCGCGGCTGCCGTCGCGGCCGCGACCTCAGCGAATCGGCCGAGCGCGAGCCGCACGTACGCCAGCTCCAGCCAGGCGCGGGCGAGGTGCAGGCGCGATGCCAGGTGCTCGGCTTCAGAGACCAGACGACGGGCCTCGTCGAGCTGCGCCTCGGCCGGCGCCACGTTGCAGGCGAGTCGCAGCGCATACAGGGCGGCGTCGAGGACCGCGCCGCGTTCGAGGAACCCCGCCGTGCCGGGAGAGCTCGACGATCCCGTCCCGGAATCGATGGGATCGCCTGCTCCGGGCTCGCCGAGCCACCACGCGAGTTCGGCGCTCACCTCGCGCTGCAGCGCGTCGGCCTCGTCGACGAGTTGCGCGACGAACGGACCGAGGGCCGCCAGGCACGCTTCCGCGCGGGCCACACCCTCCCTGTCCGTTCGCACGTCGTCGCCGAGGCGTTCGCTGATGCGGGCGCCGCAGACGACCGCCCAGTGGCCCGCCACGTCGGCGAGACGACCGAGGAGCTCTGGGCCGGGAACGCTGGCTGACGCGACGACGATCCAGGCCCCGGTCGCACGGTCGAACGCGGGTTCAGGGTCGACGTACCCGGCCTCTTCGAGCACGCTGGCGAGTTCGCGTGCCAGTCGCGCGAACTCGAAGCGGTCTCCCGCGCGGTGCGACTCGACCGCGAGCCCGCCAAGCGACGCCGCCCGCGCCATCGGGTCGTGCGCGACGAGCAGCGCACGGACCAGCGACGCCGCGGCGGCGTCGAAGTCGGCTTTGACGCCGCGCTCGAGGGCGGCCACGCGCTCGCGCAGTCGGTCCGCGTCGGCCACGTGGCCCGCGCGTTCGAAGCACGCGATCCCGTCTGCGAGCGCGCGGCGCGCCAGGTCGAGGTCTCCGATCTCGACTGCGCCCCGCGCACGGACGTCTTGGGCCATGCCGAGCCACCACGCGTGGTCGGCCGGTACCGGCCGGTCCCAGGTGTCCGCCCGGCGAGCGAAGGTCTCGATGGCGGTCTCGAGCGCCCGCAGGCGCGTCGTGTCGGCGAGGCCGACGTCGCAGTCGCGCATCGCCTGCGTCAGCGGCGGCAGCTGGGCCAGAAGGTCGGCCTGCCGTGGGTCGGCCGCGCGGGGCGAGACCGCGCCCGGAAATGCGACGGCGATGTGCTCGACGATCTGCGTGAGCGCCGCGTGGCGGCTGACGAAGCATTGCTCGATCTCCGTGGCGGTGCCGTCGCGACAGCGTGCCTCGAGATCCGCGAGCGGCTCGACGGGCGCGTGGCCCTCCGGCCACGCCTCGCGCTGCAGCCGCAAGGCCACAAACGGCCTCGCGTCGTGCACGTGACGTGCGGCGGTTTCGTCACCGACCGCCTCCGTGACGCGTCGCACGCGCTCGGCCGGTGGCAGGTCGAGCCACGACCACAGCGCGTGGCACGCGTCGACCAGCCCCCTGCCAGGCAAGGTGGAGCCGACGGCCTGCCGAAACAGCTGGCGGCCGTCCTCGCTGTCGATCGTCGTCATGGGTTTCGCTTGCCGCAGGGTGGCGTGCGATCCGCGAGACCGTCGAGACCACTGAGGCCGCCCGGGTTCGTCGTCCCGGTGCGCCTCCCCGGCCGACGCGCGGCGAGGGCGCTTTCGAAACCGTCGGTCGGACGACGGAACTGACGCTTCGGCCGGCCAGGGCCCGCGTGCCGCAGGGGCGCGCCGCGCGGTCGGTGGCGGCCTCTGGAGACGTCCGCGGCGTTGGCACCCGTCATGCTCCGTCCTCCCGTCGTGTCACCGGTCGTTCGTGCGATCGTCGGGAGCAGGTGTCGAGGCCTGCGAGATCTCATGCGCGCGAGGCGCCATCGTGCGCGGACGCGCCGTTCCAGTGATCGGTCCGGCCCGCGGGCTGAGCGACGTGAAGTACTCGACGTGCCTGCGGCGCGACACGGCCTCGCTGTACCGCTCTTCGGCGAGCTGTCGGCCCCGCTGGGCGATGCGGCCATAGTACGCGGCGTCGTCCCAGAGAGCGCACACCGCATCGAACCACGATTCGATCTCCTGTTCGGTCGGGAGACGCCGCGACTCTGGCGTCATCCACGTCGGAACGGGCCGCACGCATCCGCCCCCGCCGACGTTCGCGTCGCCGCCGACGACATCGGGAAGCGAGCCGCGGTCGCTGACGATCGCGGGAATGGCGTTGATCATCGCCTCGGCAGCCACCCGCCCGAAGGGCTCCTCCCAGACCGACGGCACGAGCAGGATGCGGGTCAGCGCAAAGTAGTCGGCTGGCCTCGGCACGGCCGGCGCGGCCATGATCTGCGGATATCTGGAGAAGTCGATCCCGGGAATGGCGTTGAGGGCGCCGCCGCTCTCGCCCGACTGAATCACGAGGATGGGAATGTCGGGACGGCGCGATCCGAGCATGTCGGCGAGACGCGCAAACAGCATGAGGCCCTTGTGCAGGGCCGGGTGCACAAACGTGACGAACGCCCGCGTGTCGGTGGCCGCCACGACGGTCGACCAGTCGATCGGCGGCTCGATTGGCGTGCTGTCGAGCCCGATCTCCCGACGGTACAGGTCGGTCAAGAACTGGCTGCACGTGAAGGCGTGATCCACGTGCGCGAAGTAGCGGGCGTCGTAGTACCCGAATCCGCGAACGGCGTACGCCGTGGTGATCCCACGCGAGCGCGCCGCCGCCAGCGCGGCGCCAATCATCGGGTGCGCGTTGCAGGCAATCAGCTGATCCGGTGCGAACTCGTCGAGCAGGGTCGACAGCAGCGCGTCGTATTGCCGCGCTTCCAGCCGATCGGGCCGTGCCTCGTCGTTGTGGCGGGTGAGCAGCAGGGTCACCGGGGCCCCGCCGACGCGGTAGCGGACGACAGGGTGCGCTCTGGCCGTCGGTGCTCGGTGTCCCCCGTCCGCCCGGCCCGCTCCTGGACGCCGCGGCATCTCGACGCCGAGCGCCTCGAGGTGCTGCTCGATCGTGAAACCCACGCGGCCCTCGAACCGCGCCGTCGTCAGGACCCGGCACTCGTGCCCGGCGTCCACGAGCCACTCCACGATCGTGCGGAGGCTCTGGGTGACCCCCGCCGTGGGGTCGCTGATGCAGTGATTGTTCGCGAGCAGGAAGCGCACGCGCGGAGCGTACAGAGCGTGCATCGACCCGTCAACCGTGAGAGGGCATGAGCGAGAGGCCACGAGCCAGGGAGCGTGAGATGTCTCGAGAAGAACGTTCGGCAGAGGTCGAGGAGAGATCTGAGCAGTTGCTGCGGGGGCCACTGCAGCACGTGCGGGCTGCGGCGCTCGCCGCGGTGCTCGTACCGCTGGCCTCGGTGGCGGCCGCACCGGCCATGGCCCAGACCTGCGCGTCGGGTGGGGCGACGGTGGGTGACTTCGTCTGGCACGATGCCAACGGCAACGGCGTACAGGACGCGGGAGAACCCGGGATCTCCAGCGCCGTGGTGTCGGCAGTGTCGGCCGACGGCACGCACGTCACTTACACCGACGAGATGGGGTACTACCTCTTCTACGGTCTGTGTCCCGGCGAGTACCGCATCGAGGTGCAGATCCCGCCGGGCATGCAGCCGTCTCCCGTGTCGCAGGGTGGCGATCCAGCCCTCGACAGCAACGGGGCTCCTGACGGCGCTGGCCACAGCGTCGCGCGGGTTCAGGCCGAGGCATGGTCCTACGACGACTCGATCGACTTCGGCTTCGTCGAGTCGGCCCCGCCTGGTGGCGAGGTCGGAACCGGCACGCCCGGCTACTGGATGAACCATCCCGAGGCGTGGCCGGTCGAGGAAATCACCGTGGGCGGGAAGACCTACTCGAAGAGCGAGGCACTCGCCTGGCTCTGGAAGAAGGGTGCCGACCGTACCCTCACCATGTTCAGCTCGCTCGTGCCCGCGATGCTGAACGTCCTTGCCGGCACCGATGCGAGCTGCGTCCAGGCCACCATCGATGCGGCCAACGCCTGGATGTCGGCGCCGCCGGTCGGCTACGGGCCTGTCGGCAGCAGGGTGCACCCGGCGAGCTATGCGTGGAAGGTGGGCGAGCCGCTCCATCGCACGCTCGACAACTACAACAACGGCATGTTGTGCGCGCCGAGCCGCGACGCGCTCGAATAGACGCCGTCGGGTCGGCAACTGGCGCGGGTGGTGGTCCGCCCGCGCCATTCATCGCGGACGCGAGGCCCCCGACAGCGGCGAGACGGCCAGCCTCTTGAGCAGCTGAATCTGGCCGGCGTGGTAGAGGTCGTGCGCGGCCGCGCCTGCGACCAGGTCGCTGAAGGTGAACGGGCTGCCCGGCGCGCGTCGTCCGAGTCGGTCCGCAGGCAGGGCCGCCACGGCCTCGCGCAGCCTGGCGTGCATGTGTCCGAGCAGCGCGACGTCGGCATGCCACGCTCTTGCGTCGAACTCGTCCGGCCGCGCGAACCAGTCGGATCCCTTGAGCGGGAACGATCCGCGGCGCTCTCCGGTCAGCCGACGCCACACCGCGTACTTCCAGTACGCGGTGTGCACCACGATCTCCCAGATGCTGTGGCGCCCCTGTGCCGGACGCCAGGCGACCTGCGCCGGTGTGATGCGGCGGATCGATCCTCGAAGGTTCGTGCCGTGCCACGATCGGTGATCGTACGCCTGGTCGATGATCGCCAGCAACGGCCGCACGTCACGCGACCCGGTCATCGTCGGCTCCTCGTCGCCGCATGCCTGTCACCTTCCGTCACACGCTCGTGCGGCGCACGCACAGGCGGCACCCTCGATCGAGACGCGGGGCCGTCGTCGCGCGCAGGCTCGTCGCAGTTGGCGCACGCTGCACCGGTCGATCGGATGCTCGCCGAGGGTCGGCAGTATACCACTGCGAGGGACCGCACGATGCGGCCCCCACCCGCTTCCCCCCGCCACCACGAGCGCCTGCCAGCCGACGGCCCATTGACACGCCCCCGGCTCGGGCCGATCATCACGCCAGGCCCCCGGTCGCGCGGCCGCGCGAGATGGGAGGTCGGCCATGAGACCGCAAGAATGGCGCCGGTTCCCGGTCCTGACGCTGTTGGCCCTGTTGTGGGTCGTCCCCGCCATGTCGCAGGACGCCGCCGGCTGCAAGGACCACCCGCTCCTCACCCGCATTCCCGATTTCCTGATCGACGACTGTGAGACGAGCGAGTTCGACTCGCATCGCTTCTACGACCGTCACGAGAACGAGGTGGTGTTCGAGGGCCGGAAGACCACGCTTGGGTACTGCCTCCGGGACGGCGGGCGCGAGCGGTCGTTCCTGGAGATCTGGAGGAACTACGCGAACGCCATCACGACCGCCGGCGGTTCGGTCGAATACCGGACGGCTCACAGCGGCAACCTCCACCTCAGGCGGGACGGACGCGAGTTCTGGGCCTGGCTCAACGATGCCGGAGGCGGCTGCTTCACGCTCGTCATCGTCGAGCAGCAGGCCATGGTCCAGGAGGTCACGGCGCGCGAGATGCTCGACACGCTGCGCCGGGACGGCGTGGTCGCCCTTTCCATCACCTTCGAGACCAACAAAGCCGTCATCCGTCCGGAGTCGCAGGGTCTCATCGAGCAGGTGGCAGCGATGCTCACGACCGAGTCGAACCTCGTCGTGAGCATCGAGGGGCACACCGACGACACGGGGACGCCGGCGCACAACCGGTTGCTGTCGCAGCAGCGTGCCGAGGCGGTGGTGGCTGCGCTCGTGGGCCGGGGCATTGCGGCCGGGCGGCTGAGCGCGACTGGTTGGGGGCAGGAGAAGCCCGTGGCCGACAACCGCACCGAAGAGGGGCGGGCCAGGAACCGGCGGGTGGAGATCGTCAGGAGATGACGCGTATCATGGCCACTGGCTGGAGGTGCCCGTGGATCCCGAGACCCGGCGACAACTCGTGCAGCAGTACCGCGACGGCGTGCAGGCGGTCCTCGATGCGCTCGACGGCATCACCGACGCCGAGCTCGATGCCCGGCCGGGACCGGGCCAGTGGACCGCCCGCGAGATCGTCCACCACCTGGCCGACTCCGAGATGACGAGCGCCATTCGATTGCGGTTGCTCGTCGCCGGCGATCGGCCCGCCATCGTCGGCTACGACCAGGACGCCTTCGCGCGCCGGCTCTTCTACGATCGCCCGATCGACGCGTCGCTCCTCGCGTTCCGTGCGGCGCGGGAGACCACCGCGGAGCTGCTCGACCGGCTCTCGGAGGACGACTGGCGCCGGAGCGGCACGCACAGCGAGATCGGGCCGTACTCGGTCACGCTCTGGCTCGAGATCTACGCCGAGCACGCCGTGAAGCACGCCGGGCAGATTCGCCGGGCGCGGGCGAGCGCCCGCACCTGAACGTCGCCGCCGTTCCGTGCGCGGTGGTCCGGGCGCTGTGACCGCCGCCGTTCCGCGCGCTGTGAGGTACCCATGAAGGTGCTCGTCGACGTCTCGGTCGTGCCGCTCGGTGTCGGCGTCTCGGTCTCGAAGTACGTGGCGGCCTGCGAGCGCGTGCTCCAGGAAGCCGGACTGAAGACGGCGCTGCACGCCTACGGGACCAACGTGGAGGGTGAGTGGGACGCGGTGTTCGCGGCCGTGAAGCGCTGCCACGAGGTGGTACACGCGATGGGCGCACCGCGCGTGTCGACGACCATGCGCGTCGGCACGCGCACCGACCGCGAGCAGAGCCTCGAGGACAAGGTCAGGAGCGTCGAGGCGAAGCTACGCGGCGATGGCTGAGGCCGGCGTTCAGTAGAGCAGCGCGGCCTGGCGCGCCGGCAGGAAGGCGGCGACGTCCGGTTCCCAACCCTCCGCGATCGCCCGCGGGTCGGTATGCGCCTCGATCTGCTCACGCAGCCCGCTCGACCCGGCGAGGATGTCGATCGGCATCTTGTCCCACTCGTACTCGTAGGGCGGAGGACGCCACGCGAACTGCGCGGGGTCCTGCACGTGGATCTCTCGCAGCCACGCCACCGCGGCCGCGACCGGGCGGAACACGTGGCGGTCGGTCACGTGCAGCTGGCAGCCGTGGCAGGTCGTCCCCACGTGCTTGTGGAACGTGGGCTCGAAGGCGACGGACCTGAACCACGCGCCCGGCAGGGCGTACGCGTTGAGCGCGGCGGCCAGCCGATCGGCGTGCACCCACGGCGCCCCCATGATCTCGAAGGGCCGCGTCGTGCCGCGGCCCTCCGAGAGCAGCGTCCCCTCGAAGAGGACCGCGCCCGGGTACACCATGGCCGTGTCGAGCGTCGGCATGTTCGGCGACGGGATGACCCATGGCAGCCCCGTCTCGTCGAAGAACCACTCGCGCCGCCAGCCCTCCATCGCGACGACGCTCAGATCGGCGCCGAGGCCGAACGTCTCGTTGAACAGCCGCGCGAGCTCCCCAATCGTCATGCCGTGCCGCATGGGGATCGGGAACAAGCCCACGAACGATTCGAATCCCTCCTCGAGCACGGGGCCTTCCACCTCGAGGCCGCCAATCGGGTTCGGCCGATCGCAGACGACGACCGGCAGCCCGTGGCGGGCGGCCGCCTTCAGGCAGTTGGCCATCGTGTAGATGAACGTGTAGACCCGGGTCCCCACGTCGGCGAGGTCGATGACGAGGACGTCGAGATCGTCGAGCATCGCCGCGGTGGGCTCGCGCGTCTCGCTGTAAAGCGAGTACACGGGTACCCGCCGACGCGCGTCGCGCGCGTGCGGCGTCTCGATCATGTTGTCCTGCAGGTCGGCCTGGAAACCGTGCTGGGGGCCGAAGAGCGCGGCCAGCTCGGCGCGGTCGTGCGCCAGCAGGCGATCGGCGGTGTGGGCGAAGCGCGCGTCGACCGACGCGGGGTTCGCCACGAGACCCACCCGCCGGCCGTCGATGGCCGAGGAGGCCAGCAGCCTGTCGATGCCGAGGACGACCGCCATCGCCTCCTATTGTGTCACGCGTCAGCGAAGGCGCCGGCGGGCCAGGCTCGCCGCGCCGAGCAGGCCCAGGCCGACGAGCAGCGCGGTGGTCGGCTCGGGGACTTGCGGCGGCGGACCGGTCACGGCCGTCGACGTCAGGGCGCCGTAGCCCGGCTCGCCGCGCACCATCATGCTCGCGTACCGGCTGGTCGGCACCAGGTGGTTGCCGTAAGGATCGTCGGTCGGCGGCGTTCCCCCCGGCGTGGTCCAGCGCAACGTGAGGTCGCCGGAGAGGCGGCCGAGGTTGTGCAGCGCCGTCTGGCGAAGCATCGCCAGATCGAGCGTGTCCTGGACGGTCGTGCTCAGCGGAATGCTGTTGATGACGAGACGGCTCAACTCGAAGTAGCCGCCGGGCCTGATCTCACCCGCCCGGTCCAGCAGGTCGCCACAGCACTCGGCCACCGAGCCGTACGAGGCGCTGCCGATGCCGTCGACCGAGAAGACCGCCTGTTGCCCATCCCAGGTGAGGACGAACCCCCTGGTCTGGCCGTCGGCCCAGCCATAGCCACCGGACGAGGGAACGATTGGGGACGCCGTGAGGGAGGCAGGCACCAGGCCCACGAGGGCCAGGACGAGTGGCATCAGACGCATGACGCTCTCCAGAAATCGGTTGCCGGATGCTACGACCTCGAACCCGCAGGCGGGGTCGTGCACCTCACAGCAGCAGCGACGGGGGGGAGCGTCCGCCGGACGATGCCAGAAACGAAGGCTCCCTATTCTACAACAGCGGCCGGTTCCCGGCCAGCCCACCTCGACCGGCCACCTCAACCGACACGGTTCGACCGCACCCTCTCGGGCCGCCCAGACCCGTGGCGTACCGCTCATGGCCTTCGGTGCGATGGAACCTCCGCGCACTCCGTGTAGACCCACCGCCCGTCGTCATCGCGGTCGTCTTCGGCCTCGAACTTGACACGTCGCTCCCGCACCTGGAGCCCCGACGCCACGTCGAACCAGTCGATCCGCTCCGGCAATTCCGGCAGGTAGTCGAACTCGGCGTGCCGTGGCGCCGCCCACCGCAAGCGGACGGGAAAGCGGTCGGCCGGCCGCAGGCCATTCATCCTCGGACGGTAGCGCGCCGTGCCGGCGAGGCCCGAGCGATCGACGATGTGGAGATCGACGCCGGCGTCTCGCGCCACCCGGCGACCGGCCCGCATGGCCGCGGACAGCTCGAGGAACGGCTCGGCGAGCACCTCGCCGGCCCTCACGAGGCTCCAGCCCCGTCCTTCACGCACCACGCGCACGTCGTCGTCCTGCCAGCCGGTCATCGCTTCTCGAGGCCGTAGGCGACCAGGTGACACCCGGGCCGCGCAGAGCCGTGCTCCTCGATTCCTCAATCGGCATCGGGCCGCTGAAGGTGAGCGCGTTCCAACGCCGGGCGTGCCGTGCTAGGTTTTCCAGGTGCCACACCGAAGACGGCCGCTGTCGGCGGCCAGCGCAGACCAGAGTGGGTCGCGCGGCGCGAGCCCCGCGGAAGGCGACACCGGCATCGAATGGCGCCGTTTCACGGCCGACCGAGGCGATGCGCGCAAGCGCACCGATCTCGCCGTCGTGCGTCATCTCGCCGATCGACCTGATGTGTCGCGGTCGAGGGTGCGTCGGTGGGTGGAAGCGGGTCGGGTCCTCGTCAACGGCGAGCCCGTGGGGCGCCCGGCGGTCAGGCTCGCGCAGGACGACGTGGTCGAGGTGGGGCTGCCGCCGCTCGTCAGGCGCCCGCGCCCGGCGCCCGAGCCGCTGCCGCTCGATGTCGTCTACCAGGACGAAATGCTGCTCGTCGTGAACAAGCCGCCGGGCGTCGTCGTTCACCCCGCCCATGGCCATCGTGGGGGCACGCTGTTCAATGCCCTCCTGTGGCACGCGCGGAGCTGGCCCGTCGGGCAGCGGCCGTCGCTCGTCCATCGCCTCGACCGGCACACGTCAGGCCTGCTGCTCGTCGCGCGCACGCGGGTCGTTCACGCGCGACTCGCCAGGTTGCTGGGGTCGCGCGCAGCCGAGAAGGACTACCTCGCCGTCGTTCACGGCCGGGCGCGACGCTCGAGGTTCGACGTCACGCTCCGGCTCGCGCCCGATCCCACCGATCGGCGGAGAGTCGTCGCGTCGGCGACTGAGGGCCGCCCGAGCGTGACGCGCGTCGAGCGCCTTGCCCTGTCGTCGGGCCCGCGTCGGGGGCTCTCCCTCGTGCGGTGCCGGTTGCTGACGGGACGCATGCACCAGATTCGAGCGCACCTCTCCGCGGTCGGGCTGCCGCTTGTCGGCGACCCCGTCTATTGCTGCGCCGAGAATGTGGCGTGGCCCGACGACTCCGGGCTGTCGGAGGTGTGCCGGCGTTTCGCCCGTCAGGCGCTGCACGCGTGGCGCCTGACGTTTCCCCATCCGGTCAGCGGCCGTCGTCTCGAGTTCGAGGCCAGCCTGCCCGATGACATGGCGGAGCTCGTGGCGGCTGCGGGGTTCACGAGTCCGGCACTGCGGTTGATGGGGTCGTCGCGGCCCCGGTGACCGTCTTCGGCACCACGACGTCGGTCGCGGCCCACGACCGGTCGTCGGGCGGCGCGTAGCGCGCATCGTCGATGCGCACGAGCCAGGCGTCGGCCCGTTCCTCGACGACGTAGACGGGAAACCTGGCCCAGCCGACGATACCTCGCGCCTCCGGGCGCGCCGTCGCGGCCTCGATGGCCGGGTGATCGGTCTCGCGCGATCGCGTCGTCCGACCGAGGCGCACGGCCCCGTCGAGAAGGTGCACCGTGCCGGTCAGGTACGCATCGTCGACCTCCACGACCACGTGCTTCCGGAACGGGGTGCCGAACGTCGGGGCGACCATCAGCCGGACCGGGGCAGGGTGCCCGACACGAGCCAGGTCGCGGAGCACCAGGGTCCGCCCGTATCGACTCCCGACCAGCATGGCGACGACGTAGACGAGGGTCAGCGCGAGGGCGACCCGCGCCGGACGTCCCGCGCCGCCCGCCGGTCTGACCGCGCGGCGAGCCCGCGCCCGCGACATGAGCACACCGAGCCCCAGCGCCGCCCACATCCACGGATCGATGATGAACAGCGTGTCGCCGTAGAACCAGGTGGTGTCAAACGGCATCAGCCAGCGCATGCCGTAGTTGTTCAGCCAATCGAGCGTCGGGTGCGTCAGCACGGCGAGGGCGGCGAGGCCCAGCAGCGGCGCCGGACGGGCGGCCTGCGGGGGCTGGCGACCCCGCCGCCGGCGGACCAGCCGGTCCCATGCCAGCATGACGGCCGTCAGCACGACCGGCAGGACGACCAGGGCCAGGGCGCCGTGCGTCCAACCGCGCCGCCAGAGCAACGAGTCGCCGAAGAAGTAGGTCAGGGCGTCGATGTCGGGTGCGTTCGCCCCGATGATCAGGGTGGCGGTGGCGAGCGCGGTGGTGCGTTTGAGGCCCGACTCGGCGAGCGCCGCGCCGACGAGGGTGTGGCAGACGGGATCCATCGTCGGTCGATCTTACGCTGTCGCGCCCGTCGCACGAACTCGCGTCGGGCGGCGTGCGCAGGATGCCCTCGGCGCCCCCCTCGGTCCGGACCCGTCGCAGACGGCGTTTCAGGGTGTAGTGTAGGAACCATGGCTTCGCGCACGCTGCCGCCCGAGTTCGACGACCTCCTGCGTGAAGAGCGCGAGGTGCTCGCCCATCTGCAGCGGGCCCTCGTCGCGGTCGACGCGGCCGTGGACGACCGCGAGGTGCTCGCTCGGGCGATGGCCGACCTCGAGGACCTGTTCCTGCTCGTCGTGGTGGGCGAGTTCAACGCGGGCAAGAGCGCCTTCGTCAACGTGCTCCTCGGGGCCGACGTGCTGGCCGAGGGCGTGACGCCGACGACCTCGCAGGTGACGCTCCTGCGCCACGGCGAGGTGCCGGCCACCACGCTCGGGAGCGACGGCGTCCTCGTCGTGACCACGCCGGTCGAGCGTCTGCGCGACGTGGCCGTGGTCGACACGCCCGGCACCAACGCCATCGTCCGCGAGCACCAGGCCGTGACCGAGCGTTTCGTGCCACGCGCCGACCTCGTCCTGTTCCTGACGAGCGTCGACCGGCCCTTCACGGAGAGCGAGCGGGCGTTTCTTGAGCTCGTGCGCGACTGGGGCAAGAAGATCGTCGTCGTCCTCAACAAGATCGACATTCTCGAGCGTGACGAGGACATCGACGAGGTCGTGCGGTTCGTCGGAACGAGCGCGGAGCGCCTGCTCGGCATCACCCCGCCGATCTTCCCGGTCAGCGTCAGGCTCGCGCGGCGGACAGGCTCGGCGGTGGCCTCCGAGGCCGATCCGAGCCGGTTCGTCGCCCTCCGGCGGTTCGTCGAGGCCATGCTCGCCGACGCGAGCCGGATCAGGCTCAAGCTGCAGAGTCCCCTCGGCGTTGCCAGGCGGCTCGCCGACCGTCAGCTGCAGGCCATCGACGACCGCCTCGGGCTCCTGGCCGACGACGTGCGGCTGCTCGACGACGTCGAGCGGCAGTTGTCGGCCTACCGGGACGACATGCGCCGCGACTTCGCCTATCGCGTGGCCGACGTCGACAATCAGCTGCTCGAGATGGAGCGGCGGGGCCACGCCTACTTCGACGAGACGCTTCGCTTCGGACGCGTCTTCGACCTGCTGACTCGCAGTCGCGTGCAGGAGGGGTTCGTCCGCGAGGTGGTGGCTGACACCCCGCAGGTCATCGAGCGAAAAGTCGACGCGCTCATCGACTGGCTCGTCGATGCCGACTTCCGCCAGTGGCAGGCCGTGACCGACCATCTCGCCGAGGGCCGCCGGCGGCACCGCGAGCGCATCGTCGGCGATGACGGAGGCCGGTTTCACCACGACCGGTCGAGGCTCATCGAGGCCGTCGGACGCGAGGCCCAGCGCGTCGTCGACACGTACGACCGCACGCGCGAGGCCTCGGCCATCGCCGACAAGGCGCGCGATGCCGTGGCGGCGGCCGCGGCCCTGCAGGTGGCCGCCGCCGGCGTCGGCACCGCCGTCACCGTGGCCGCGACCACCGCCGCCGCCGACATCACCGGCCTCGCGCTCGCGGGCGTGCTGGCCGCGATCGGACTCTTCGTGATCCCGGGCCGGCGCGCCCGTGCGAAGCAGGAGATGCGCCACAAGGTGTCCGACCTGCGCGATCGACTGTCGCGCGCCCTGCATCGTCACTTCGAGGAGGAGATCGACGCGAGCGTGGGCCGCGTCGAGGCGGGGATCGCCCCGTACGCCCGCTTCGTCAGGACCGAGCGGGATCGTCTCGCCGCCGCCAGGGAGAGCTTCGGTGAGGTGAACGCGCGACTGGCCGACCTGCTCCGCAGGCTCCAGAGCTGACCCTCATACGACACTCGGCTTGCGACGACCGGCTGGCGGCTACCGGCCGGCACGACAACGATAGCCGCCTTCTCCCTGACCGGTGACCACACTGGGAGTGAAGCGAAGGCCAGTCGTCCGCCCGTTGATGTCTCCAACCAGGCCGCCAGTCGCCAGCCGCCAGCCGGACTGTCACATTGGGGCTGACCGCCGGCACATTCACGTGGGGCCGCCGCCAGACGATTCCTCTTGGAGGGGGTGAGTGCGCCGTATGGAGTTCACGGCCACCTGACCGATAGGTCCCCCGGGGATACAGATGCAGGCGCAGTGGCTGGGCCGGCGCAGACGGGTCGTCGTCGACGGGTTCCAGTTGCGCTACGTTCTCACGAGCCTGCTGGGGCTGTTCGTCCACGTCGCGCTCGCGTCCGCGTTCATCGTGGGCCCTTTGGTCTACCTGGTGAACCGCGACGCGCCCTCCGGCACACCGGCATGGGCGGCGACGTCGCTGCTGGCGCTCCACGAACACTTCTGGCCTGGCCTCGGCCTGCTGTTCCTGCTCGAGGCGGCCAGGGTCGTGTTCATGTCCCACCGGATCGCCGGCCCGCTCTACCGCTTCCGCGTGGTGCTCGAGCGTCTGGCGCGGGGCGACCTGACGCAACGCGTGCGCATTCGCGATCGAGACTACTTGTGGGACGAGGCCCGAGCCCTCGAGACGGCCATCGCCGCGCTCCGTGACCGGGTCGACGCGACGAAGGCCGCCGCGGTCGACGTGGTACGGCAGGTGGCCACACTGCGGGGCGAGAGCCTCGACGAGCGTGTCGCGTCGGGCCTCGACGCGAGCCTGGCCCGGCTCGGTGAGACGCTCGAGGTCCTCGTGACCGACCGGACCGGTCGCACGGCGCCTGCCTCTGTCGACGCTGCCGCGCGAGTCCCCGTCGTTCCGGTACCGGGAAGCGGCCCGGCCGCGGCGACGCGCGACGAGCGCGGCATGAGCCTCGTCGAAATGCTGGTGACCAGTGCGCTCCTCGGGACACTGCTGGCGCTGGCACTTCCGCATTACTGGGGAGCGGTCGAGAAGGCGCGCGTGACGCGGGCGATCGGCGAGATCCACGCGCTCGACCGCGCGATCCAGATGTTCCGCAACGAGCGCGGCCACCTCCCGGCGACGCTGGCCGAGGTCGCCAGCCCACCGCCAATCGATCCCTGGGGGCATCCGTACGAGTATCTGCGGATCGACACGAGCGGCACGGCACCCTCGCCGTCGGGACCGGGCAAGGGGGGCGGCGGTCGCAACGTGACTGGGCAGGCACGCAAGGACAGGAACCTCGTGCCCATCAACTCCGACTTCGACCTCTACAGCGCCGGCCGCGACGGCAAGTCGGCCTCACCGTTGACCGCGAAGGTCAGCCAGGACGACGTGGTACGGGCCAACAGCGGGGGCTTCATCGGTCTGGCTCGGGACTACTGACCGGCAAGGCGGCATCATGACGGCATCCCTTCTGCGGAGTCGCGTCGCGCGCCGGATCCTCGTGATGTTTGTCTTGTCGGTCCTCGCGCCGCTGTGCCTCATCGCTCTCATCTCGCTGCGGGACGTTCGCGGGCAACTCCGTGAGCAGGCCGTCCGGCATCTGGAGCAGGAGCTGAAATCGTGGAGTCTCGCGGCCGTCGCCAGACTGCAGTACGTGGAGTCGCACCTGAGAGCGGCAGCGACCCTCACCGAGGCGGGAGGCCCTTACGAGGCGGTCGCTGCGCTCTTCGACCGCCTCGACGGCAATGACGCCGCCGTGTTGGCCGTCACCGTCATCGACCACGCGGGCCGGCAGCGGAGCGTCAGCGGTCTGCCGTTTGCCTTGGAGGCGTCGGACACACGGCGGCTGCACCTCGAGCGCGGGGGCATCGCTGGCTCGCTCGACCCGGCCGGTGTGGTCGCGGAGATCGCGACCGTGCACGGGCGTGTCGCGGTGCTCGTCAACGACGCATGGCTGTGGGCGCTCGACAACCGCGACACCGTGCGAGACGAGACTGCCGTCACCGTGCTCGACGAGCGGGGACGCATCCTCGCGACCTCGCTCGCCGTGCCGCCCGATTTCGGCCCGCGTTTGACGGCTGCGCTCCTCGCGCGGGGCGTGGGCCACGATACCTGGCGACAGGGTGAGCAGAACTTCATTGTCGCCTACCGCACGTTGCCTCTGGAAACGCCCTACCATCTACCGCCGATCACGGTCGTCTTCACGAGAGCGGCCGACGAGGTCCTCGCGGCGAGTACGGCCTTTTCGCGGAGTCTCCTGCTGACCCTGCTGGCGACACTGTGGCTGGTCGTCCTGCTCAGCCTCCGGCTCATTCGATCGAGCCTCCAGCCTCTCGACCGGCTGCGTCAGGCCACCATACGCCTCGAGCGAGGCGATTTCTCGACACGGGTCGACGTCAGGAGCGGTGACGAGTTCGAGGAGCTTGCCGGCTCGTTCAACGCGATGGCGAACGGCCTCGAGACCCAGTTCCGCGAGCTCGAGGCGATGCACCTCGGCACGCTGAATGCGTTCGCTCGTGCGATCGACGCGAAGTCGTCGTGGACCGCCGGCCACTCCGAGCGGGTGACCGAGCTCGCGGTGCGGATCGGGCAGGAACTGAACTTGCCGGCTGCGCGGCTGTCCTGCCTGCGCCGCGGCGGCCTGCTGCACGACATCGGGAAGCTCGCGATTCCCGGGGCGGTGCTCGACAAGCTCGGTCCGCTGACGCCCGGTGAGTTGGCCCTGATGCAGGAGCATCCGATGCGCGGCGTACGCATCCTCGAGCCGATTGCGCCCTTCGCCGACCTGCTGCCCATCGTGGGTCAGCACCACGAGCGCTTCGACGGCGGCGGGTATCCTCTCGGCCTGCGCGGCGACGAGATCGACGTCTCGGCCCGCGTGCTCGCCGTTGCCGATGCCTTCGACGCCATGACGTCGAACCGCCCGTACCGTTGCGGGCTCGATATCGACGCCGCCGTGCGCGTGATCCGCGGCGAGGCGGGCCGGCAGTTCGACCCGCTCGTGGTCGAGGCGTTCCTGCGCGTCCTCGCCCGTGGCGAGAAGAGTGAGGCGGCCTGAGCCGGCCGTTCCGGATCAGCCTGGGTCGACGTGTGGGCGCAGCGACATCGCGAGTGCCAGACCGATGGCCGTCAGGACGAGCGCCGCGCCCGTGATCGTCCAGTCGAGCGTGTCGCCCCGCACGCCGAGCGAGGCCGCGAGGTCGGGCGACTTTGTCAAGGTCGCCGCGATGCCGTTGTTGAGCGCGTGGACGACCATCCCGGTCAGAATCGACCCGGTCTTCCACACGAGGAATCCCAGCAGGACGCCGAGGACGAAGGTGGGCAGCAGCCGGTAGATCGACGCGTGCGCGACGGCGAACAGCAGCGACGAGATGCCGATCGCCTGCCACTGCCCCAGCCGGCGCAGCCCGCTCATCACCACGCCGCGGAAGAACAGTTCCTCGCAGATGGCTGGCGTGACCGCGATGACGGCCAGCACCACCCAGAGCGGCATCGGCTCGTCGCCGAGCATCAGCACCCGCTCGAGGGCCCGGACCAGGGAGTCGGGTGGAGGCGCGAGCCGCATGACCACGCCACCCACCACGGCCCAGGCCGAAACGCCCACCAGCACGGCGGCGGTGAGGCCGGCGACCGAAGGGAGCCGCCACGACAGCGTGGCCCGCGGCGAGTAGCCGAGGCCCCAGACGACCGCGAGCGCCGGCAGCAGGAAGAAGCCGTACTGCGTGACGAGCAGCATCACCGGCACGCTCCGCGCCTCGAGCAGCAGGCTCCCGTAGAAGGCGAGGACCAGGACCACGGCGAAGAGCGACGTCACGACCATCGGCGATGGCACGCCGCCCGACCGCCGCTCGAGGCCCAGCACCGCCCGCGCCGACTCCTTTCCTCCGAGCAGGATCTGCTCGCGCTGGAAGACCCTGACGGCCAGCGCGACGGCGAGCGATGCGTACGCGGCCGACCCCACCAGGGTGAGGAACATCAACTCCCCCGCCGCCTCGCCGACGAGCAGGGCCTTGATGAGCAGCGCGATGTTGACGATGGGCACGAACGCCGTCCACGGGTTCAGCTCGATGCCGGGGAGCATCGTGACGGCCGACGGCATGACGAGCAGCATGTAGACGGGCGTGAGGAAGTTCTGTCCGTCCTTGAAGTCCTTGGCGAAGACCGCCACCGCGAGGAAGGTCGCCGTCGTCGTCAGCGTGACGGGGACGAGCATCAGCGCCGTGAGGCCGTAGGTCGACCACGCCACCTCGAGCTGCCCGGCCGGCAGCACGCGCGCCATCGTGAGCGCGAGGCTCGCGACGTTGGCGCCGGCGGCCACGAGCGACACGGTCCAGACGGTGAGGAACTTGCCGACCACGATCTCCGCCGAGCGGATGGGCGCGCAGAGCAGCGTCTGCATCGTGCCCCGCTCCTTCTCGCCGGCCGTCAGGTCGACGGCCGGGTAGAAGCCGCCGAAGAGCGACAGCGACACGAGGAGGAACGGGAGGAACGTGCCGAGGATGAAGCCGGCCTGGCGGGCCGGCGGCGACACGTCGCGCACCAGCACGTCGAAGACCGAGAAGAAGCCGTCGGCGAGTGGCGGGTCGCGGGAGAGCAGTCGCTGCTGCCTGACCGACGCGCGGTAGGTGTCGAGCGCCGAGGCGAGCCGCTCGCGCGCCGTACGCGAATCGTCTCGCACCGAGTCGAAGTACACGGACAGGTGACCGGCATCATCGTCGGCGACGGCAGCCTCGAGGCCCGACCACGCGACGACGACCGCGTCGGCCCGGCGGCTGGTCACGAGGGCCCGCGCCGCGTCGAGCACGGGGTTGTCCTGCTCCCTCCGGACCTGGTCGGGTCGCCGCGACTGGCGTGGAGGCTCGTCGGTCTCGACGAGCGGCGGGACGACGAGGCGCCCGGCGCGCAGGTCGTCGGCGAGGGGCGGATCGAGCCCGAGGTCGACGCGAGGGGTAAGACTCGGCCCGTCCTCGAGCGCGCGCACCAGCGCCGGCGGCACGTCGCCCCAGATCGCGACGACCGACGGGCGGGCCTCGGTCGCCTCCGTTCGAGCTTCCTGCAGCTTGCTGATCCCGATGAGCATCAGCGGGTAGAGCACGACCGGCAGGCCGATCATCATCACGAGCGTGCGCCGATCGCGCAGCGTCTCGTGCAGTTCCTTCCGGAAGATCGTGAGGACGATGGCGAGGCGCATCGCGTTACGCTCCAGGCGCGGTCGCCGCAAGGTCGGTTCGGCCGACGTGGGCGAGGAAGGCATCGGTCAGATTCGACTGGCCCGAGCGCGCGAGCAGTTCCTCGAGCGTGCCGGCGTCGAACACCCGGCCCTGGTGCATCAGCAGGATGCGGTCGCAGAGGTACTCGGCTTCTCCCATGACGTGCGTCGAGAAGAGCACGGCACGACCCGCGGCCCGCTCGCGACGGATCGCCTCGACGATGAACTGCCCGCTGATGACGTCGAGCGCCGTCGTCGGCTCGTCGAGAATGAGCACGTCGGGGTCGTGGAGGAAGGCGCGCGCGATGTTGGCACGCTGCTTCTGGCCGGACGAGAGAGTGCCGCAAGGGCGGTCGGCGAAGCTCGCCATGTCGAGCTGGTCGACGCTGCGATCGATCTTCGGCCCGAGGGAGGCGTCGTCCATCTCGTAGAGCCGGCCGAAGAATCGCAGCACCTCTCGCGGCGACAGCCGCTGATAGAGGTGGGTGTCACCCGTCAGGAAGCCGAGGCGTCGCTTGGCCGCCAGCGGGTCGTCGCGCATGTCGACGCCGCCGACGAGCACGCGCCCGCCGTCGGGCGTGAGGATGCCCGCGAGCATCCGCAGGGTGGTCGTCTTGCCCGCCCCGTTTGGGCCGAGCAGGCCGACGATCTCTCCCGGGTGCACGACGAAGCTGACGTCGTCGACGGCGTGCACGCCGGGAAACGTCTTGACGAGGTGATCGGCGACGAGCGCGGGGCGCGTGGGGTCGAGGCTCATGGCACAAGGTCCCGGTGGAGGCGGCAGCCGTGTCCCGCAGCCGGCGGGGGCCCGGACGAGGGTATCACCAGTCCATCTGCCACCCTTGGCGGCGGCGCGACCTTCGCGGTATTGTTCTCCACGGGGCTCCGGCCGCGCACGCGGCCGGGGCCACTTGACGGCCACTGCCCCTGTGGCCGGCCCGCACCCTTCGCCCGCTTTCATTCCCGAGGTTTTTCCATGTCGAACGCGCTCCTTTCGAAGCTGCAGATTACCGACGTCAACCCCGGGGCCTGCCTGGGGCCCGGCGGCTGGCTGACCGATCCCCAGGGCAAGGCCGTCGTCTCGATCAACCCGACGACGGGCTCGCCCATCGCCTCGGTGCTGCAGGCGAGTCCCGAGTGCTACCAGCAGGTGATGGGCGCGGCCTCGGCGGCGTTCCTGACCTGGCGCGAGACGCCCGCGCCGAAACGTGGCGAGGTGGTGCGCGACCTCGGCAACGCGCTCCGCGAGATGAAAGAGCCGCTCGGCGACCTCGTCAGCCTCGAGATGGGGAAGATCCGCGCCGAAGGCCACGGCGAGGTCCAGGAGATGATCGACATCTGCGACTTCGCCGTCGGGCTGTCGCGGCAGCTCTACGGGCTGACGATGGCATCGGAGCGGCCGGCGCATCGCATGATGGAGCAGTGGCACCCGCTCGGGGTGGTGGGCCTCATCACGTCGTTCAACTTCCCGGTGGCGGTCTGGGCGTGGAACACCGCCATCGCCGCCGTCTGCGGCGACCCGGTCGTCTGGAAGCCGTCGGGCTACACCCCCCTCTGCGGCATCGCCGTGCAGCACATCGCCAACCGAGTGGCTGCCGATCACGGCCTGAAGGGGGTGTTCACGCTCGCGATCGGCGCCGGCCGGCACGTGGGTGAGCTGATGCTGACCGACCACCGGCTGCCACTCATCTCGTTCACGGGTTCGACGAGCGTGGGTCAGCACGTGGCCGAAGTGGTGGCGCGGCGCTTCGGCCGGACCATCCTCGAGCTGGGGGGCAACAACGCGATCATCGTGACGGAGGACGCGAACCTGGACATGGCGACACGCGCCATCCTGTTCGGGGCGGTGGGCACGGCCGGCCAGCGCTGTACGTCGACGCGCCGGATCATCGCGCACCGGTCGATCGCCCGGGAGTTGACCGACCGCCTCGTGAAGGCCTATGCGCAGGTCTCCATCGGCGATCCGCTCGCCGAGGGCACGCTGATGGGTCCGCTCGTCGTCGCGGACTCGGTCGACGAGATGATGCAGGCCATCGAGCAGGCCAGGGCCGAGGGCGGCGAGGTGCTCTGCGGCGGTCGGCTGCGCCCGGACCTCGGCCCGCAGTTCGTCGAACCGGCCATCGTGCGGATGCCCGCGCAGACGGAGATCGTCAAGCGTGAGACGTTCGCCCCGGTGCTCTACGTGCTCGAGTACGAGGAGTTCAGCGAAGCGCTCCGCCTCCACAACGACGTGCCGCAGGGGCTCTCGAGCGCGATCTTCACCGAGAGCGTCCGCAAGGCCGAGGAGTTCCTCTCGCCGCGGGGTTCGGACTGCGGCATCGCCAACGTCAACATCGGCACCTCGGGTGCCGAGATCGGCGGGGCGTTCGGGGGCGAGAAGGAGACCGGCGGCGGACGCGAGTCGGGGTCCGACGCGTGGAAGGCCTACATGCGGCGGCAGACGAACACGGTGAACTGGTCAAACGCGCTGCCGCTCGCGCAGGGCATCAAGTTCGGCGACTGATCAGAGCCTGTGAAGAAATCGGCGTGCTGTGGCTGCGAGCCATGAGCCACGAGCCGCGAGCGGAAGGCACCCACGCACACCGGCGTCTCGCGGCTCAAAGCTCAAAGCTTCAGTCCTCTCGGTGGAATTCCCGAATCACTCCGCGCGGAGCGCGTCGACCGGATCGACGAGGGCGGCCCGCCGGGCGGGCACGAAGGCGGCGGCCGTGGCGACGGCGAGCAGGACCGCCGGCACCAGGGTCCACGTGACGGCATCGGTCGTCGTGATGCCAAACAGCAGGCTCGCGAGGAACCGGCTCGCCACGGCCGCCGCCGCCAGTCCGATCAGAATGCCGGCCGAGGTCAGGACGAGCCCCTGGCCCACCACGAGGCGGGCGATGTCAGCGCGCGTGGCGCCCAGGGCCGTGCGCACACCGATCTCGCGGCGTCGCTGTGAGACGGTGTACGAGAGGATGCCGTACAGGCCCACCGCCGCGAGCGCCAGCGTCGACAGTCCGAACACCATGAGCACCACGGCCTGGAACCGCGGCTGGGCGATCGACGCCGACACGCGGGCCGCCATCGGCATGACGCTCTCGACGGCGAGCAACGGGTCGACGTCGCGCACGATGGTGTGCAGCGCGGGCGCCAGGGCGACGGGATCGCCCGTCGTGCGCACGACGAGGCTCGCGCGCCGGCCGAACCTTCCCCGCGCGTCGGCCACCTGCGCGTACGACACCCAGAGTTCCGGTTCGGGCTCGGCGTCGAGGCCTTCGCGGCGCACGTCGCCGACGACGCCGACGATCTCCCATTCCTGGCCGGGACCGAACGCACCGGGCACGCGCGTGCCGACGACCGACCGGTCTGGCGAGTACCGCCTGGCATACGCCTGGTTGACGAGCAGCACCCGCTGCGAGGTTGGTCCGTCCCATTCCGAAAGGGCCCGTCCCTCGAGCACCGGGATGCCCATGGCCTCGACGTACCCGGGGCTTGCGATTCGCAGACCGGCGCGGACCATGTCGTCGGGCCCACCCGCGTCGCGCGGCGGCACGTTGAAGACGACGATGGCGTTGCCAGGCGTCAGGGGCAGCAGGTTGACGGCACCGGCGTGCACCACGTCGGGCAGGGCCGCGAGTCGCTCGCGGACGCGCTCGACGAACCGGGCCTGGGCCTCAGGGTCGTATCGCGCCCCCGGAAAACTGACGTGCGCGGAGAGCGTGTTGGACGCATCGTAACCAGGGTCGACCGAGGCCAGGGCGACGAAGCTCCGCGCGAGCAGGCTGGCGCCGACGAGCAGCACCATGGCGAGCGCCACCTCGACCACCATGAGCCCCGCCCGCAGACGGGCGCCCGACAGACGACGGAACCCGCCTATCGCCGTGGCCGCCCCCTCGTTGAGCGCGGCGACGAGGTCGACCCGCATCGCGTGCAGCGCGGGAGCCAGGCCGAACAGCACGCCCGTTCCGAGGGTGACGAGCAGCGCGAACGCGATGACCCGGCCATCGACTGTGATGTCCGCGAGCCGTGGAAACCCTGCCGGCGCGATCGCTGGCAGCACGGCGATCAGCCAGTGCGCGACGAGCAGCCCCGCGAGACCGCCGCAGGCCGCCAGCACCAGACTCTCGGCCCCCAGCTGCCGCGCGAGCCTCGCGTGGTCGGCGCCGAGGGCCGCCCGGATGCCGAGCTCGCGCTGGCGAGCGACCGCCCGCGCCACGAGCAGGTTCGCGACGTTCGCGGCGGCCGCCAGCAGGACCAGCACCACCGCGGCCATCAGGACCAGCACGGCGGGACGCACGTCGCGCGCGAGGTCGTCGGCCAGGCGCACCACTTGCATCGTCGATTCGCCCGCCCCGCCGATCATCGCCGCACTGGCCAGGTCGCGGGTGCTCGCGCTTCGTGCCGCCGCGGTGCCCTCTGCCTCGGCCTGTGCGGGCGTGACGCCCGGCGTCAGACGCGCGATGGCCGACATCAACATGATGGTGCGCTCGTTCGGGTTGGCGCCGACCGACCGCGGGACGACCAGCGGCGTCCACAGCTCCGTCTCCCGATTGGGAAAGGTGAACCCCGGTGGAGCGATGCCCACGACGGCGTACGGCTCCTCGTCGAGCGAGATCACGCGACCGACGATGTCGGGATCGGACGCGAAGCGGTCGCGCCACGCCGCATGGCTCAGCACGACGAGTCGATCGCGGCCGGGCGCGGCATCGCCTTCCTCGAAGAACCGTCCGGCGAACGGCCGGACCTGGAGGAGCGGAAAGAGCGCGGGCGACACCGCGCCGGCCTGCACGCGCGACGGCTCGTCGAGGCCGAGTGTGAACGCCCGCGTCTGGTAGGCAGCGAGCTGCTCGACGGTCGCCGGCGACTCACGCCAGGCGTGGTACGTGTCGTTCGTGATGCCGCGGGCGAGGGCTCCGCCCGGCCCGATGTTGCGGCGCTCGACGAGGCGGACGATCCGGTCGGCCTCGGGGTAGGGCAACGGCTGGAGGAAGAGGCCGCTCGCCACGCTGAAGAGGGCGATCGTCGCGCCGAGGCCCAGAGCAAGCGTGACGACGCTCAGAGCGGTGAACGCCGGCTCGCGCCCGAGCTGGCGCACTGCCTGGCGGAGGTCGAACAACAGGCTGGACATGGGGCGGGGCTCCAAACGTCGGTTTGGACGTCGGCCACGCGCGCGTGGTCGGCCGAGAGGGGGCTCAGGTGGAGGGCCTCGCCATTCGGCTCACCGCGAGAGTGCCTGCCGGACGCGCTCGGCCTGCCAGAGGTGACGGCGCTGGTGTGCCGCGAGCACGCGGAAGGCCGACCAGACCGAGTACTTCACCCGGCCGTTGAACGGCGAGGCCACCTTCAGCCGGTCGAGCGGCACTCCACGCGCGGCGGCGTCGCGGAGCAGCCCGACGAGCATCCGCTGCAGGCCCTCGAAAGCCGCGACCGTGTCGGCCATCGACCCGACCCCCTCCGGCTCGAACGGCGGTGGCGTGCGCGCCCGCATCCTGGCCGGAGGCTCGAGAGCACGGCAGAGTAGCCAGCCGGTCACGTCACGACGGAACGGCCGGCTGCCGGACGTTTCGGTCGCCGGCGCGCTGTCGAGCCGGCTGCGCAGGAGCGGCGCATACGCCCTCGCCGTGACGTTGAGGTGTTCGACGCATTCGGCAACCGACCAGCCGCCGGTCGCCGGCCGGGACGACCATACGCCCGCGTCGAGCCCGGTGACGAGGCGGTGCAGCCGGTCGGTCGCGCCGGCGAATTCGGCGACGAGGGCCTCGACGCTCGCCACCCGTCGGTTCACGACTCGCCCCGGCGGACCCGCTCGATCTTGCGGTCGCGGTCGTCGGTCAATCGCGCGATGTCCCGCCGGCATTCCGCCTCGAGCGCCTCTCTGGCACCGGGGTCGAACGCCGAGGCCAGCGCGCTCTGGAGCAGGATCCGCCGTTCGGCGGTCCGGGCCTCACAGAGGCTCCGGGCTTCGGCAATCGCGGCTTTCTGGACGTCGGTGAGGGGCACGTCGACCACCCCCGCCTCTTCGTCCTTCCGGCGCAGGCGTTCCATAGCCAGTTCGAGGGCGCTTTTCGGTCCTGTCGACATACGTCGCATTGTACCTGGTGACGACATCCGGCTCGGCCAGCCCGAACCGCGGGTGCGCACTTCCGCCCCGGAACGCGCACATGTACGCACGAGGCGCACTCCAGGCACCCGGCAGGCTGGGTGACGTTCCCGTCCGGGGCGCAGGGAGTGGGCGCAGTATAATGCGGCACTTTCGCCACAGCATCAGCGAGATCGCTCGGGAGGGGCCCGTTTCACCGCGACGATGAGCACGTTGCCCGCCAGCATCGGCCGTTACCAGGTCCGCGACCGCCTCGGGCAGGGCGGGATGGGCGTGCTCTACCTGGCCCACGATCCGGACCTGGAGCGCCCGGTCGCCATCAAACTCCTGCGTGTCGGCAGCGATGACCTGCGCGAGCGGTTCGTTCGCGAGTCGCGCATCGCCGCCCGGCTCCAGCACCCGCACATCGTCGGCATCTACGACGTGGGCGTGCACGAGGGCCAGCCCTTCATCGCGATGGAGTTCATTGCCGGGGACACGCTGGCCGACCTGATCAAGCGGCGGTCGCCGCTGTCGATCGGCCGGAAGCTGGCGCTCATCGAGGACCTGTGCGAGGGCCTCGCGTTCGCTCACAAGGCGGGCGTGGTGCACCGCGACGTGAAGCCCGCCAACCTGATGGTGAACCAGGAGGGCATCCTCAAGATCCTCGACTTCGGCATCGCGCGGGTGGGCGACTCCGGCATGACCCAGGTGGGGGTGCTGATGGGCACGCCCAACTACATGTCGCCGGAGCAGGTCGACGGCCTGACGGTCGACTTTCGCAGCGACATCTTCGCCGTCGGCCTGGTGTTGTACGAACTGCTCGTGTACCAGCCAGCGTTCGCCGCGAAGAGCCAGCACCAGACCCTGCATCGCATCCTGCACGAAGAGCCCACGCCGTTGCGCGAGCTCGACGCGTCGCTCGACCCCGAGCTCGAGACCATCGTGGCCCAGGCGCTTCGAAAGCGCCCGGAGGAGCGCTACCAGGACCTGACGCTGCTCAGGGCGGACCTGAGCCGGCTCGGTCAGCGCCTGGTCTCGCCGGCGCGATTCGACGAGACCGTCTCGCCTCAGACACCGGCATCGGGAGCCCGGACTGGCGGGACACCGAGACGCGGTCTCGACCTCTCGAGCGTGATGCGGCGCCGCGCCGCGCAGATCGCCACTCACCTCGAAGCGGCCGAACGGGCCTTCGAACGCGCCGACCTCGACGCGGCCCTGGCGGCGTGCGAAGAGGCGGCGCTGCTCGATCCCGACGAGCCGCGGACGATGGCATTGATCGACCGGGTGCGACAGGCGATCGAGGACCGGCAGGTCCGAGAGTTCCTGGCGGCCGCGCGGGACGAACTCGACCACGGATCGCTGACGGGCGCGCGCGACCTCGTGGCGCAGGCGCTGCAGATGCGGCCCGACTGGTCCGAGGCCGCCGAGCTGAAGCGGACCGTCGACGCCCGGTTCGACGCGATCGAACGCGAACGCCAGCGCCAGCAGCAGGTCGACACGTGCGTGAGCCGGGCGCGAGCGGCCCTGCAGGTGTTTGCGTACGAAATGGCCGCGCGCTCGGCTGCCGAGGCCCTCGAGCTCGACGAAGGGCATGAGGAGGCCAGAGCGCTTCGCCAGCAGGCGCTCGAGGCTCTCGAGGCCCAGCGGCGGGAGGAGGCCGAGGAACGCGCGCGAACGCTCGTCGCCGACGCGGAGCGACGAGCGGCGACGGAGACGCTCGACGCCGCCATCGCATTCCTCGAACGGGCTGGTGACGACCACGCGCTGGTCGTGGCGGCGCTCGACAGACTGCGACGCGAGCAGGCGGCGCTCGCCGCGAGGCGCGCCGACGAGGAGTGGGTGGCGGGTCACGTGCGCCGCGCCACCGACGCCACGGCTGCGGGTGAGTTCGCAGCGGCCCGGGAGGCTCTGGATGCGGGCGCGACGCGGGCCGTGGATCTGCCCGATGCCCTGGCCAGCCTCGACCGGGCACGGCTCGACCTCGAGGTTGCCGAGGCTGCCGCCGCTCGCGCGCACGCGATCGCCCGCCACCTCGGGTCGGCGCGTGAGGCGCTGGCGGCGGAGCGGTGGGACGAGGCGCAGGGCCACGTCTCGCGGGCGCTGGAGGTCGACTCGGGTCAGGCGGCGGCG
>JAHDVQ010000217.1 GCA_023384595.1 Vicinamibacteraceae bacterium
GCCTGCGGCTAAACTAGCGGAGATCGTTGCGTCGACGGGTTGAAAGCGCGTAACAGTTTCGGCGCGAACGGATTCGCGACGGGTTCGAGCCGACAGGTCTCATCATCGAAGTAGCCCAAGTCGTATCGCATGAAGCTGACGAGCCAGACCCGGTCGCTCACCTGCTTCACCCCTACATTCTGTCCCGCCAACGCCTGATAGAGGTTGACCTTGCGTCGGCGGTATCAAATCCGCCCGCAATGGGTCACCGTCGCCGTCCAATCGTGGAAGGGACATGCCACGTCCGCACCACGTGCTGGCGCCCGAAGACGTCCTGCCGTATGCTGTCGCCTTCCGCTGAACTCGAGACGAAGTGACATGAGCCGGCCGGGAGGATCTCCATGCTTGGACAGCGTGTCACGCCCGGGAGGGTCGCGACTCTCCTCGCGGCGTTGGTTTGCCTCGGTCCTCCGTTGGCCGTTGCGATCAGAGGGGCGGGCGTCCCGATGTCGTGGGCCGTCACGTTGCCGATCGCGATCTCGGCGCTGCTGCTGAGGGTGGTCCCGGAGTTGCCGCTGGCGGCCGCCAAGCGTCGTCCCCTCCTGGCGCTGGTGTGGCTGATCGTGCTCGTCGCCGGCGCCGTGCAGACCTCGCGTGCGAGCCTCTACGCCCTCGACGCGACGCGGCCCGAGTACTCCGTCGTGCCCGGCAACCCGTGGCGCGTCGAGCACTGCTGTTTCACCGCCTACGTGGAAGGCGCGCGGTTTGCCACGGCCGGTGTTCCCAACGTCTACGATCGCTCGCTTTATTTCGCGGCGCCCGACGAGCGCCGGCACATCGGACCGCTGACGGTCGACCCTTTTCACTACCCGCCGACTTTCCTGCTGTTACCTGCCGCCGTTCGCCTGATCGCGCCCGACTTCTTCGATGCGCGGCGGGTGTGGTTCGGCCTGCAGGCGCTGGTGCTTGGCGGGACATTCCTCGCGCTGGGGTGGTGGGTCGGGGGCGGGCGCGGCAGGCGCCTCGCCCTCGTCGCGCCGCTCGCGTGGGCAGCGCCGACCACGTTCATCTCGTTACAGATGGGCAATTTCCAGATCACCGCCGTGCCCCTGGCATTGCTCGGTGTGATGCTCGCGTGGTCGCGGCGGGAGGCGGCGGGCGGGACGTTACTGGCGTTCACGGCGGCGGGAAAGGTCTTCCCGAGCATGCTCGTCCTTCACACGGTCACGGCCTTGCGGTGGCAAGCCCTGGCGTGGATCGCCGCTACGGCGCTCGCGATGGTGGCGGTCACCTTGGGTATCTTCGGTGCCGGCCCGTTCGTGGAGTTCGTCCGTGACGAGTTCCCAGACCTCCTGAGTGGCGCCGCGTTTCCGCAGACCGAACTCCCGGGCACCATGCCCGTGAACATGTCGGTCTATGGCATGACGACAAAGCTGCGCCTGCTCGGCGCAACGTGGCTCGACCAGCCCGCCGGTAAGCACGTGGCGCAGCTCTACGCGCTGCTGCTGGCCCTGTTCGTCCTCTGGTCGGGCCGTCGAGTGCACACCATGGTCGACCCCGGCCACGCGCACGATCGGTTGCAGCTCGCGATCCTCTGGCTCGCCATTCTGAACCTGGCGGCGCTCGGCGGGCCGTTCGTCCCCGCGATGTACGGAACGGTGGGCACGCTCTGGGTCCTGACGCTGCTCGCCGCCGCCGCCGAGGGGCGTTCGAGTTTCTGGAACTGGATCGCGCTCTTTGTGGTCATGACGGGCGCGGTCCTGATGCTGCCGACGCCGCGGCCCGCGGAGGTACCGTCGGTCACGACGCTGGTGTTCTCTCTCGTCACCCAGGTCGGCATCTTTGCCGTCAACGTCATGGCCGTCGGCGTCTGGATGCGCGCCACGCGAAGGGCAGGCGGCGTCGTTGGAACGGTGTCGATGCAGCCCGCGGGCTGACCGGTTCCGAGTGCAGGTGGCGGGGCGAGCGGCCCCGACGGAACTCCCCCGCCTCCTCGCATTGAGATTCGCACTGCCTGCGACGTGCGTCGTGGCAACCCTCTGTCAAGATTCCGGCCGGAATGACAGACGACGACGAACCAATTGCTCGACTTGCTGCAGTATGCAAGCGCCCGCGGCGGACCATTCCAGACCTGTCCAGTGTCGACGCGGTCGACGCCGGCGAGGGCGTCTTCCCTCTGCGCGAGGGCATCCGTGCGGTGGCGCTGCGGAGCCTTCAGGATGCCTTGGAGCCGCTTCGATGCGCGCCAGGCCTTAGTAGCGTGCTTGGCCGCCATCACGCAGGCTCGGGGGGCAGGGCGCGCCCCCCACGGTTGCCGGGAGACTCAGCTGCGGTGGACCAGCCGGTTCTGGACGAAGAAACTCAACTGCACCCGATTCTGCACGCCGAGCTTCCGGTGGGCGTTGTAGGTGTGCTTCTTGACCGTCTCGGGAGCGATGAAGAGCCGCTCGGCGATCTCCTTGTGGCTGAGACCCATCAGCAGGAGTTCGACGACGTCGGCCTCCCGGGCCGAGAGGCCGAGGGCGACGAGGTCCGCCTTGAGGTGCGCGGGAAGCGGGTCAGCGGGCCGGGCGAGCGCGCGACGCGCGAGAAATGAACGCATCCACAGGAGCGCCGGGTAGTTCGCGCCCACCTGAACGAGCGAGATCGCCACGTCCGACACTGGCAGGCCGACGAGCCCGGTGACGTCGCGCACCGCGAGATCGAAGGCCAGGAATCCCCCTCCCTGGAGCAGGGCGAACCGCCTCAGGCCGGTTCGTTCGAGCACGTCGTCCGTGCGTCGAGTGGCGAGCAGCGCGTAGACGATCCATCCGTAGGTGAAGCCCGTCTTCAGGACGAACACGACGAGGGTCGCCACCAGCGCGAGCACCCTCGACGCCACATCCCCGTACACGGCCCCCGCTGCCGAGATGACGACGGCAGCCGCACCCCACGTCCCGACGAACCAGCCGATGTAGGCGCGTGAGAGTCGGCCGCCCGTGATCTGCGTCACGAAAGACCCAAGGAAGTAGAGAGCCACGCCAAACGTGATGAAGAAGAGCGGACGCATCGCCGCCGAGGCCGGCCCCCACGCGGACTGCGGGAGGAACCTGCCGAGCAGCATGAACTGCCCCACCGAAAGCAGAACGACCGCGCCCCACGCGGCGAGGTAGAACGTGTAGGTGGACAGCCAGGGCTGGCGGAAGCGGGCCTGCAGGCGACTGGCCTCGAGAACGGGCAGGGCGGCGAGGGCCGTGATCAGGAAGAAATAGCCGATCAGGAGTCCTCGCACGCGGGGGTTGTACCACAGGCGCACATACCCTCAAAGCGGTAGCGCCGGGATTTCGCCTTCAGGGGCATTGCGGACCCTGCGCCAGCCGCGTCATATCGAGTGCAGGACGAAAGGAGCCGAAAGAATGAACCGCATGGTCATGAGGTCGAGCCTGGCCGCGGTGGCCGTGGCCCTGTCGTGCGTGGCGGGTCTCCACGCGCAGGCTCCGCAGGACGACGAGGCAGTGTGGACGGCGTACTTGACCTGGTGCCGGACCGCACCGCCGGCCCCAGGGAATCCCGTCGAAGGCTACGCGGCGTCGCTGCAGGCCTCCGGGACCCCCTTGGAGGAGGTCAAGCGCCGGACGGGCGTGGTGATGCGCCTGATCATGAGCGGCCGCACCGACTGGGTCGAGTCGGCGTATGACAGGACGTTCAACACCTCGAAGCCGCTCACCGGCAGCCCGCCGGTCGACGGGTTCGCATCGACGCCCAGCGCCCTCGTCGTGGAGGCAACGCAGGGACGGGCGGCGGGAGCCGCGCTCGACGCCGGGATGGGCCAGGGCCGGAACGCCGTGTACCTCGCGAGGCACGGCTGGACCGTCACCGGCTTCGATCTGTCCGGCGAGGCGGTGAAGGCGGCCGTGGCGAACGCCGCGAAGGCGGGCGTCCCGCTGGCCGCAGTGAAGGCGAGCTACGACGAGTTCGACTTCGGCACGGCGAAGTGGGACCTCATCGTGCTGGTCTTCGCGTGGGCGCCAGTGGACGACCCGACCTTCGTCGAGCGCCTCGGCAGGTCGCTGCGGCCCACCGGCCAGATCGTGTTCGAGCACTTCATCGACGACCCGGCGAGGCCGCGTCCGCCGGCGATGCACGCACTGAAGCCGGGCCAGCTCCAACGCGCCCTGGCGGGGTTCCGGCTCGATCGCTACGAGGAACTCACGGACCTCGGTGACTGGGGCGGTCCCGGCATGCGGCTGGTTCGTGCAGTCGCCGTGAAGCAGTAGTCCGACACCTGCAGGTCAACGCGCCGAGGGAACGAACATGACGACGACACGCATCGAGTGGGCGCCGCTCGCCAAGGTCGGCTTGGTCGCTGGCCTCGGGCGTGCCGGTTCGGCGCCCTCGTCTCGACCGTCGTTGCGCTCGGCTTCCTGGCGCGGTGGCGACGACCGCGGCTCTCGGTGCGGTAGGCCGACACCACGCACGGTTGCCCGGCACCGCACGCAAGCGGCAGCCAGGCGCAAGCTGAAGGACCCAGACCTGTTGCATTCCGGGGGCCTTCTGCCCGTCCGTGATGCAGGGTGGGACAGGGGCGAACCTCACCTGCCACGGCGCGTCATCGGCCCAGGTACTCGGCCGGGCTGACGATCGCGACCCCGCGGAAGGGGTGCAACTCCAGCAGGTCCTTGTCACCTGCGATGATCACGTCCGCCCGACCGTTCACCGCGGCCTCGAGGAACTTGTCGTCGCACGGGTCACGACAGGCCCTCACCTGCTGGATGACTTCCACGATCTCGACCAAGGGCGCAAGACGCGACAGGAGTTCCTCGCGGCGCGCACGCGCGACATACGGATCGAACTGCGGTGAGAGCAACCGCTCGAACAGTTCCTTCAGCGTGCTCTCGGTCGCGATGAGTTGCGCGCCGGAGAGGACGGCCTCGACGCAGCGCGCGGGCACGGACCTTGTCGCCAGCACACCGCTGATGAACACGTTCGTGTCGATGACGACACGATCACGCGCGGTCGGCACGCAGGATCTCGTCGAGTTTCTCGTCGGTCAGACCCGCGGCCGCAGCCTCTGCGGCAACGGCCTTGCGCAAATCCAGGAACGCCTGGGCGTTCCCAGCTCGCAGGCGCTGATAGTCAGCCATCGACAGGACCACAGCAACGTCGCGGTCCTGGCGGCGAATGACGACGGGTTCGCGCTGCGCATCGTCGATGAGCGCGCCGAAGCGGTTCTTGGCTTCCGTGGCTGCTACTGTCTTCATGTGCCCATAATAGCCATATTGGCTAAAATAGCCAACCAGCAAATCCAGTCCGGTGCCCAGCTTCCACGATCAACACCCGATGGTTCGGAGCCGGCCGGAGCCCTTCAATCGCCAGGCGACGCGCCGCACCCCCCGCGCCGACCTGTGCAACCACGAGCCCGAGCGTGACGGCGATCGGGCGCGCCGGGCTGCCCGGCTCGGGCCTCGCGGCTGGTCCATTCCGAAAAATGGGTAACACTTCATTCCGGCCGGCGTATCCCGTTTGGATGCCGCCGGCCGTACCAGCTTCACCGGGCAGCAGTAGGATC
>JAHDVQ010000218.1:0-1368 GCA_023384595.1 Vicinamibacteraceae bacterium
ACCTCCGCCACGAAGCGGTAGCCGCGGCGGTGAGCGGTTTCGATGAAGGCGGGCGAACGCGGGTCGTCGCCGAGCGCGCGCCGGATCTCGCCAATGCACACCTTGAGCGCGGCGTCGCTCACGAACACCCCGGCCCAGACCGTATCGAGCAGCTCCTTCTTGGTCACGAGCCAGCCGGCGCGCTCGACGAGCGCGTTCAGCACGGCGAACGCCTTGGGCGTGAGCGGGACGGTCTCGTCCCCGCACCAGAGGCGGGCGTCGCCCGGCACGAGACAGTACGGACCGAACCGGTAGCGGACCTCCGGCTGAGGAGCGGGCATGATGGCGGCTGGACGATTCTACCAACCGGGGCCCGGACGTCGAGTCCCGGACCCCGGCGTTCCGGGTCTAACGCGACTCGCCGCCCTCGGCCACGTAGTAGTAGTTGATCATGTCGTGGGGCAGCTCGTGCACCTCGACGCGCGTGAATCCCGCGCCGTCGAGCATCTCGAGCGCCAGTTCACGCCCCCACGCCGCGCCCAGTCCCGGACCGCCCGAGGCCAGCGACACCGACATGCAGTGCATGCACGAGATCGTGTAGAGGAACGGCCCGAGCGGATGTGAACGGTTGTCCTCGAGCGCCGTCGCCGCCTTGATGTCCTGCATCAGGAAGACGCCGTCTGGCGCGAGCGACCGCCGCACGCGCCGCAACACCTCGGCCGGCTGCGCCTGGTCGTGGATCGCGTCGAAGGCGAGCACCAGATCCACGGTGCCCGCCATGTCGATGCTCGCCGCGTCGCGCGCCTCGAACACGACGTTGTCGAGCCCGGAGGCGCGCACGGTCTCGCGCGCGTGCCCGATGGCGGCCTCCGACATGTCCACGCCGTGAAACCGGCTGCGCGGGAAGCGCCGGGCCAGCTCGGCGAGGGCGTGACCCCGGCCGCAGCCGACCTCGAGCACCGTGATGCCCCGTTCGAGGCGCCCGGTGAGTCCCGGCACGAGGCCGAGGATCTCACGCTCGAGGGCCGCGACCACCGTCTGGTCCGACTCCTCGGCCATCACCTCGTGAAACCGGTTGTAGGCGTGATACGGCACGCCGCGGCCGTGCGAGAAGGCGTCGACCAGGTCGTTCTCGGCCCCGCCGAGCACCGCGAACCACTGCGCCGTGACGGCGAGGTTGTTGGGCGAGGCCTCGCGCGTCAGCCACGACGCGTGCTCGGCCGGCAGACGGTACCGCTTCCACACCGGGTCGAACTCGACGATGCCGCCGGCGACCATGGCGCCGAGCCACTCGCGGACGTAGCGCTCGTTCAGCTGCGCCTCGCGCGCGATCGCGTCGCTCGTCGAGGGCGGCATCTCCGCCAGCGTGTCGAAGAGGCGCGTGCGATG
>JAHDVQ010000218.1:1468-5440 GCA_023384595.1 Vicinamibacteraceae bacterium
GGCGACTTCCACCACGGCCGCGAGGAGGACACGCTGTTCGTGGCGCTGCAGCGCGCGGCCGAGCTGCCTGGCGATCGGGGCCCGATCGCCGTGCTTCTCGACGACCACCACCGCATGGGCGCGCTGCTCGACGAGATGGAGCCGCTCATTGGCTCGCATCTCCTCGCGGATGGGGCGGCGGCCAGGCTAGAAACGGTGGGACTCGAGTATTCCCGGCAGCTCTGGCAGCACATCGACGCCGAGAACTCGGTGCTCCTGCCCGAGAGCGAGCACCGGCTGCGGCGCCACAGCGTCCTCGAGCTGCCGTCGCGCGAGATGACCCCCGACGAATCGGCCGCGCGCGCCGACGGCGAGTCGCTCGTCGCGCGCTACCCACCCGTGCACGAGCCCGACATCATGCGCGGCGACGGCTGCGTCTTCTGCCCCGCCTTCTACGACACCTGCCGCGGCGTCGAGCACGAGTGGTGGAACGAGTGGGAGTGGGACGAGTTCGAGGATCACCTGCCGTCGGGGTGAGACCGGCTTCCGGCTTCCGGCGTCCGGCATCCGGCGGCGTGCGGTCCGGCTGAAGCCGGACCCTACGTCCTCATCGTCGTAGGGGCCGGCTACGTCCTCATCGTCGTAGGGGCCGGCTTCAGCCGGCCCGCCAACGCCCAACGCCCAGCGCCCAGCGCCTACCTTCCCCTGATCCTGATCACCTGCACATCGCCCGGGTCGAGCTGCACCTGCATGCGCACGCCGGTCTCCACGCCTTCCACCGTCACCGGCCGGTCGTGCACGATGTCGGTGGCGGTGTACGGACGGGCGGGCAGGCGCACGAGCACGCTCGAGGCGGCCGGCTCCTTCGCGTGGTTGAAGAGGAACAGCAGCACCTCGTCACCCGAGACCAGATGGCGCGCCTCGAGCGGCGCCCCCGAGACCTCGATGGGAAGCGTCACGCCGGCCCACGGCAGCAGCGCCGCGAAGAACCGCTCGGCCTCGGGCGTCGGCCTGGTCTGGTAGGCCGCGCTCACGTACGACCCGACGAGCAGCGTCTTTCCCTTGCCGTGCGTGTTCATCACCGCCGCGGCCGCGCCGTCGTCGAACTCGGCCACCACGCGGGCGCCCGGGCCGATGGGCTCGAGCGTCTCCTTGTACCACCGTGCGGGAAGCTCGCTTCCGCTCGCCACCCCCTCGAGCCCTGTCCCCGTCCACTTCAGCGTCGTCCGTCCGCCGGGCGCCGTCTCGATGGCGGCCTCGCGCGCGCCCATGACCTCCCACAGGCCGAGACCGGGGATGCGCTCCGACGCGAATCCCCGCTCGTTGTTCCATGCGAGACGCGCCTCGGCGACGAGATTCCCTCCCTCGCGCACGTAGTCGGCGAGCACGCGGGCCGAAGCCTCGGGCAGCATCAGGGGATACGGAAACACGACCAGCTTGTACTGACGCAGCTTCTCGGGTGTCAGGTGGTTGATGTGCACGTAGTCGAGCGGCACGTTCTTCGCGAAGAGCGCCCGGTGCACGCCGAGCAGCGAGTCGCGTTCGATGCCGACGACCTCGCCCTGCGGCCCCCCGTAGGCTGCGGCGCGCTGCCGGCCTCCGACGAAGTGCGCGAGCGGGTTGTAGACGACGGCGACTTCCGCGCGCGGCGGACGGGCGTCGAGGAAGAGCGCCTGATGCCGGTCGACGACGCGCGCAATCGATCCCGCGAGCTTCGCCCGCTCGGTGATGGTCCCGTCGAGATGGTTCAACCCGAACCCGCCCGACTCGTAGCCTGAGCTCATGGGATACCAGGCGTAGTAGAAGTAGCCCTTCGCCCCGCGCGAGAGCGCGGTCCACGTCCACACCTTCAGGTCGCCCGGCGTGACCGTGGGGCTCACGTTCACGGAGATCGTGCCAAAGCCGCCCTGCAGCTCTCCGACCCAGAACCCGTTCCGGTCCTGGTCGTACGCGAACGACCGCGTGAAGTCGAGGAGCGCGGCCCGCCACGGCACGTCGCGATCGACGAAGGCCGAGTGCTTCGGGTAGAACGACGTCCCGTACAGATCCACCTGCCGCGCCATCGTCCAGTCGTCCGACTGCCCCTCCCAGTGATGGGGCGAGGCGAAGAGCCCGACGCCCGCAGCGTGGCTCGTCACCACGCTGGCTGGCGCCACGGCCTTCACGGCCTCGTAGCGATCGCGCAGGTCCTCACCGAGCTTGTCGACGATGAAGGCCTTCCAGTCGATGTAGTCGGTGTAGGAGAGGATGGTGCTCATCCGGCTCGGCTCGACCTGGTCCCACGACTGGAAGCGCCGGTACCACGCGGCGTTGAGGGCGTCGAGCGACCCGTACTTCTTCTCGAGCCAGCTGCGGAAGCGGCGCAGCGTGTGCGGGCAGAAGCAGAACTCCGGGTTGGGAATCCAGGTCGGGTTGGCCCAGTTGATGACGTGCGGTTCACTCCAGAGGTCCCACCCGTGGAAGGCCGGACTGCGGCGCGCGCGCTCGGCCAGCGCCGCGTAGAACGCCGTGTCGGCCTGGCGCACGCCGGGATGGTCGCGGCAGTAGCCGGGCGAGGTCTCGGGCTCGATGGCCTGGCCGTTGGACGACACGAACAGAGAATCGGGATATTTCGCGCCCACCCACTGCGGCGCCGAGTCCATGTAGACCTGCAGCACGAGCTTCAGCTGCTCTTCCTCGGCCAGCTCCAGCAGCACGTCGAGCGTGTCGAGGCGGTAGTCGCCCTCGACGGGCTCGCCCGACGCCCAGTCGATCCACGCGCGCACGGTGTTGAAGCCGAGCGCCTTGATCTGACGGATGTCCTTGCGCCAGATCTCCTTCTTTGCGCGGGCGTCTCGTTCGAGCATGGGCGCGCGCGCCTTGCCTCCGCCGTACCACACACCCGCGGGGAAGAAGGACTGCCGGTGGTCCTGCGCCTCGGCGCGATCGCGCCCGGTGGGAACGGGACCCGCGACGGCGAGGGCTGCGGCAAGGACGGCGGCGGCGAAGGGTCGGCGGAGTGTCATCTCGGGCCCCTGTGTCGACTCGGCGGCCCGCGGTCAGCGGTCTGCGGGCGCCGGCCGACGCGGGTGATTGTATCCGCGCGTCGCTGGCAGGGCGATAATCGGCCCATGCGATCGAGGCTCCCGCGGATGGTCGCGCCGTGGGCCGCGGCGATCATCACCGCCGCGCTCCAGCAGAACCCTTCGCCGATGATCGACACGACGCGGGCGCACGAGCGCCTGCCCCTCGAACCTCCGGCGGGTGCCGTCCTCGAGGTCGAAGCCGGGCTGGCGCAGCCTGTCCGTGTCTTCATCCCCCCGACGGTGAACGCGCGCGAACCGGTCCGCCTGCTCGTCCACTTCCACGGGGCGGCGTCGGTCGCCATGCACGCGGCGGCGCGCGCGCGGGTGCCGACCGTGGCCGCGAGCGTCCACCTCGGGGCGGGATCGCGCGTCTACGAAGACCCGTTTGCGGGCGCCGGAGCGTTCGATCGGCTTCTGGCGCCCGTCCTCGACGCGCTGGCTGCGCACGCCGGGTCCGCGCCGCGCGTGACGCGCATTCACCTCAGCGCGTTCAGCGCCGGCTACGGCGCCGTGCGCGCCCTCGCGCGCGACGCGTCGTTGGCCGCTCGCGTCGATGGCGTGCTCCTCCTGGACGGCCTTCACACATCGTACGTGCCCGAGGGGAAGGTGCTGGCCGAGGGCGGCGCGCTCGACGCGGCGAACCTCGAGCCGTTCGTGAACCTGGCCCGGCTCGCGGTCGACGGGCGGATCGGGTTCGTGTGCACCCACTCCGAGATCTTCCCCGGGACCTTTGCGAGCACGACAGAGACGGCCGACTATCTGCTCGACCGGTCGGGCGTGACGCGCGCGGCGGTGCTTCGCTGGGGTCCGCATGGCATGCAGCAACTGAGCGAGGCGTCGGCCGGGCGCTTGCGCGTGCTCGGCTTCGCGGGCAACACGGCGCCCGATCACGTGGATCACCTCCACGCCCTGCCCGCGATGCTCGCGC
>JAHDVQ010000219.1 GCA_023384595.1 Vicinamibacteraceae bacterium
GAGCCGCACAAGGCGCTGGCCGCGACGGCCGGCACGTACGACATGGTCATCAAGAGCTGGCAGGACGGCGGCGGGCCACCGATGGAGGAGAAGGGCACGGCCACGCGCAAGATGGTGCTCGACGGGCGGGTGCTCGTCGAGGAAGCCAAGGCGTCGATGATGGGGATGCCGTTCACGGGCCACGGGATGACGGGCTACGACAACGTCACCGGCAAGTACTGGGCGACGTGGAACGACAGCATGTCCACCGGCCTGATGGTGAGCGAGGGCACCTGCAACGCCAAGAAGGAGTGCGAGTTCACCGGGACCTGGAACGACGCCATCAAGAAGGCGCCGGTGAAGACGCGGATGGTGAGCCGCTGGACGAGCCCGACGACCGAGGTCTTCGAGATGTACGGCCCCGGCAAGGACGGGAAAGAGATGAAGATGATGGAGATCACCTACACGAAGAAGTAGGGGAGCCGGGCCGCACGCGGGCGCGTGCGCTGCCAGCCCGCCCGCGTGCAACCTTCCCGTTCGGCCTTACGTCATAGGGAGCAATCTCTGTCTGCCGCCTTCCTCGCGGCTGGATTGCCCCCATGCGCCAGGACCTCACGTTCGCCCTCCGCCAACTGCTCCGACAGCCGGGTCTTTCGCTGGCCGCGATCCTGACGCTCGGCCTCGGACTCGGCGCGTCGCTGGCCGTCTTCACCCTGGTCAACGCCGTGCTGCTGAGGGCGTTGCCCTATCCCGACGCGGACCGGCTGATGACCATTTCGCGGGGCCCGGCCGGCTTCCGGCAGCACGCCTCGCACCGCGACGTCGATTTCCTGCGCGAACGGGTCCGCACGTGCGGGCCGCTGGCGGCCACGGTCGGCGGCTCGGGCCTGAACGTGTCGCTCGCCGGCCGCACCAGCTACCAGCGCGACCTCCTCGTGTCGCACCACTACTTCCAGGTGCTCGGGATCGCGCCCAGGTGGGGCCGCGCGTTCACGGCCGAGGAGGACGCGCCGGCGCCCGCCCCTGCCGTCGTCTTGAACGAGCGCTTCGTGCGAGCGCAGCAACTGGAACCGGGCGCGCTCGTGGGACGCGGCATCCTGCTCGGCGGCCGCACGCACACGGTGGTGGGCGTGGTATCGGCCGCGCACACACGGCCGTCCGATCCCGGCATCTACCGGCCGCTGGGTCGCGATGCCCGAGGCGGGGGCCAGAACCTCCAGGTGCTGTGCCGCCTCGAGCACGGGGCGACGCCCGTCGCGTTGCAGACCGAGCTGGCCGGCCTCCTCGAGGAGGGCCGGCGCGCGCGCCTGTTCCACGAACGGCACACCGTGGCCTACGAGGCGGTGACGCGTCACGAGTGGGAGTTCGGAGGGCTGCGGCCGCACGTGACCACGCTGGTCATCGCCGTCGTCCTGGTGCTGCTCGTGGCGTCGGCCAACGCGGCGGGCCTGCTGCTGGTGCGGGCGTCGGGCCGGCGGCGGGAGATTGCCGTGCGGACGGCGCTCGGCGCGGGGCCGCGCCGCATCGCGCGAACGCTCGTCGTCGAGGGCCTGCTGTTGGCCGCCGTCTCGGGCGCCATCGGCCTGGCGGCCGCCCCCGCGCTCGTCCGCGCGCTGCTCGCCGTCGCGCCCGCGTCCTACGCCGACATCGCGGTCTTCGACGTCGATGCGGCGGTCGTCGCGGTCGCCGTGCTGCTGTGCGTCCTGGTGGGGCTTGCGGTGGCGATGGCGCCGCTCGTCGAAGTGCTCCGCTTCAACGTGCGCGACGTGCTGCAGGACGAGGGGCGGAGCGGCACGCACGGCCGCCGCACGGTCTGGATGCGCCACGTGCTGGTGGGCGCCGAGACCGCCGTGAGCGCTGCGCTGCTGGTGGGCGCACTCCTGCTGCTGCGCACCTTCGTGAACCTGATGCACGTGGACACCGGGGTCGACTCGCGCGGCGTGGTCACGGCGCGCATGTCCATCCAGGGACCCCAGTACGACGACGTGGAAACGCTGCTGCGGTTCTTCGAGGAGGGCGTGGCGCGCCTGGAGCAGTCGCCCTCCATCGAGGCGGCGGCGGTGGGGGCGAGCCTGCCGGCCGAGCGCGCGCTGAATCTGCCCGCGAGATTTCCCGACTCGGCGGAGCCCGGCGAGATTCGTGCGGTGGACTGGCGCTATGTGACGCCCGGCTACTTCCGTGCGCTGCGGATGCGCGCCGTGGCGGGACGGACGATCACCGAGGACGATCGGCGTGGCGCCGTGCCGGTGGCCGTCGTCAACGAAGCCATGGCAATGCGCTTTTACGGTGGGGTGAGGCAGGCGATTGGAGGCCGCATCGACGTCGGCTCGGTTCGCGAGATCGTGGGGGTGGTGCGGAACACGAGCGGGACGTCGCTCGGCGAGCCCATCGCCCCGATGGTGTACGTGCCGCTCGCGCAAGTCGAAGCTCGCGTGATCGCGACGGCTCACGCGTTCTTTCCGCCGCGATGGATCGTGCGTGCCACCCGCGATGCGGCGAGCGCACGGCGCGACCTCGAAGCGGTGGTCGGCGCGCTCGATCCGACGCAACCCTTCATCGACGTCCAGACGCTCGACGCGTTGATGGTCGCATCGGTCGGCATGCAGCGGTTCTATCTGGTCGTGTTGTCGGCCTTTGCGGGCTTCGCGGTGCTCCTGGCCGGCGTGGGCATCTACGCCGCGCATGCGTACGCGGTCGCGTGCCGCACCGGCGAGATGGGAGTGCGACTGGCGCTCGGCGCGCCACCGCGTCGCCTCTTCTCCAGCATCGTCGGCCGCGCCCTGCTGCAGGGGGGCGCGGCCGTGGCCGCCGGCCTCGCGTGCGCGATGGCGGGCGCGAGGGTGCTGCGGTCGGTGCTCTTCGAGGTGACGACGACCGATCCCGTCGCGTACGTCGCCGTCGCCGCGGGCCTTCTGGCGGTCGTGGGGCTGGCGACGGTCGTGCCGGCGACGCGCGCGGCGAGGGTGGATCCGCTGACGGCGCTGCGGCAGTGACGTCAGGGGTCGGGAGTATTTTCAGTTTTTGCGACGCGGGGCGGAAATCGGGAGTGGGAGATCCCCCCGATTTCCGGCCACCCGTACGCAAAAACTGAAAATACTCCCGACCCCGTGTCAGCGTCCCGACACGAAGGCGAACTCGTAGAGGCGCACAGCCAGCTGCCGCGTGTCGCCGTTGCCCTGCACCTCGTCGGGCACGAAGTGGTGCGACGACGACAGCGTCAGCGTGCCCCAGTCGTCGGCGCTCACCGGCGCCGGCACGTCACACTCGAACGAGAAATCCTCCGACGTGATCGCGAAGGCGCGCAGCGGTCGCCCCTCCCAGCGGAGCGTCAGCATCACCGGCAGTCGGTAGTACTTCACCGGCACGCTCCCGCGGATGCGCAGCCGCGCGTGATCGCCGGGCAGGTAGACTTCGGCCGACGCCTCGGGGCCAATCCACCGGAACCGGCGATCCCGCCTGTCGAACTCCGTCCCGTTGAAACCCGATCGCGGTCGCACGACCGCCCGGTCGGCCTCGTGCACCCACACGTCGCCGAAGAGCACCGGCGCCGTCGTCCGGAACGTCACCGGCACATAGTCCTCGTCCTCGATGGGCTGCATCTGGTGCCGGATGGCGAAATCGCCCTCGAAGTGCCAGGTGCGCCGCACGGCGTCGCCCTTCAACATGACGACCTCGGCGGCGGGCGCATTCCTGATTGAGCCCGTCGCGTAGAGGACGCGGGGCCTGTCGCTCGGGCGCACGTAGATGCGGTGCTCCTGCCGCGCGATCTCGTCGGGCGGCCCCACCTCGTCGGTCAGGAAGAACCCGCTCTCCGCGAACCAGTGCGGCGGGTCGAGCCGCACCAGCTCGACGCTGTTCGGGCGCTCGCCCTTCATGAGCGGGAGGACCCGGGCCGGCCACTGCCACGTGCCGAGCGGGGTCTGCCCATCGCGCCCCACGAGCAGGAGCGTCGACCGGCGCGGATTCCGCAGGAACAGGATCGGCCGGCGGCCGCCCTGCTTCCAGTACTTCACCATCGGCATCCACGCGCGCCGGAAGTCGGCCTGGAGCACCGTGTGCCTCGAGGCGAGCAGCGCGAGATGCCGCGCGAACAGCGGGTGGCCAGATACGACGAACGCGCCCGGCGACGCGTCGAGGGTGTCAACGGCCGCCATGGCCTGCGACACGGGATTCGGCGTGCGGTGGTAGGCAAGAAGGGCTGGCACCGTCGAACCGGCCGAGAGCGTGATGAAGGCGGCAGCCGCCGCCACGGGAACCAGCCGGCGCCAGTGGGCGCTCCCCGCGCGCGTCACGAGCGCCGCGCTCGCCAGCAGCGCGAGCAGCGGCACGACCGGAAGGGCGTAGCGGATGGTCTCGGTCCACTGCAGCAGGTAGTGGTAGAGCGCGTACGGCGCAAAGAGCAGCAGTGCCCAGCCGAGCGCGCGGCGGTCCCAGAGCGCCATCCTCACGAATCCGGCGACCACCAGTGCCAGGACCGGCACCGCCATCCAGAGCGGTCCCCACGGCGTCCCGAGCACGTCCCAGGCCGAGAGCACCGCACGCCGCAGCGACGGCGCCGTGAGCAGCGGTTCGACGGGGAGGGCCGTGTTGATGACGTGCCGCAGGCTCTCGTAGTACGTGAACGGCCCGCCAGATTCCGTGACGAGCGGCACTGCCCACCCGGCGGCCGTGACCCCGAACAGCACCACCGTCCCCGCCCGGAAGCCGGCGTGCCGCAGGAAGCCGACGAGGAGCACGGGGCCCACCAGCCACACCACCTGCAGCCGCACGCCCACGGCCAGCGCGGCGGCCACGACCCCCCAGTGCCAGTAGCGCCGCGCCACGACTGGCGCCCGGTCGGCTCGCATGACGCCCGCGACGAGCAGCCACTGCGCGAGCAGGATGAAGAAGAGGCCCGTCGTATCGCTCATCGGCCGCACGCTGTTGAACCACACGAGCGGGCTCGCGACGCAGAGCGTCGTCGCCAGCACCGCACCGGCGCGCGTGGTGAGCTCGCGCATCAGCCCGTAGAGAGGAAAGACGACGAGGGCGCCGAAGAACCCCGAGAGCAGGGCCAGCGCGGCGGCGTGCGTGCCGATCAGGGGATGCGCGATCTTCGCGAGGAAGATGAAGACGGGATACCCCGGCGGATGCGGGTGGTGCTTGACGGGATCGAAGTCGTGGACCCCGAGATCGAAGTTGTAGCCGTCGATGTCGTCGAGCGTCGGCGGCAGGAACGGCAGTCGCAGCGCGAGCAGCAGCAGCGCGGCGACGGCCAGGAGCGCCCACTCGCGATGCGCCATCCACGGGCGGGTGCGCACCTCGCCAGTCTCGACCGGATCCGCCGCCACGACGAGCGGCGCCCGTTCCCGAAGCACATTCTGTGACACGTGTTCTTCCCTGCGTCGCTGCGCGGCAGGGCGGGTGACGGTTGGGAGAGCGCGCAGCTGAGCTCAA